>CANRJJ010000018.1 GCA_947630895.1 uncultured Wohlfahrtiimonas sp.
TATTTTGTGATCTTTTAGCATTTGCTGATTATAAAAAACTCCTACAAAATTTGCAGGAGTTTGTCAGCAACCTGAGCACCTTTCGGTGCTTTTATTTTGTATGAATTTTTATTTATTACTGATTTGTAGCGTATAAGTTAACGTCGCTTTTTCTTTTGCAGGTACTTTAACAATCCATTTAGCAACATCAGATGATTCACTTTTCACATTTTGCTGTGATGTTTTCAATATTTGCCAATCCACTTCGCCAATCAATGAATTATAATTCACTGAAACCGCTTCATCTTTGGCATTATTAAATGTCACTTCATATGTAAATTGATGAACATTTTTAGAAATCGTTTTTTGATCTTTTAAAGTTTTCACCAAAGACACATCAAATGCATCGCCAGTTTTTACAATAAACTCTTCATTTTCTGCTGTATGACTAATACGATCTTCACCCACCAACAACGCATTACCCGAAGAATCATTTTTATACATTCTAAAAATACCTTTTGGCAAAGGCATGCCCAAATGATTCTCTTTTTTATTGTCTAAACGATATTGCACAGATGCTTTTAAATTTTGACCATCTTGGGTTGTATAAGAGAAATACTGATCAAAAATATACTCTTTTTGTACAGGTACATTTTGCGCACTCAATAATGCCACTTGCTTCGTTTGGTTATTATTTAAATCCGTCGCAAAAGGGATTTTATATAAATGATAATCTCCAAACTGCTCTGTTGTTGCAGCTGTATCCATCATCGGTGCACTTTTTGCCATCATTACAAGATTGGCTTCTGCACCTCTGTAATTTTGCTGACGCACTTGATTGATATCACCCGCGACCAATTGCAATTGAGCATTTTTAAAATTTGTGCCACTATTGTTATTCAGGGTAATTAATCCTGATAAATCCAAAGATTTTTCATCCGCTGATAGTGTTGCGGTGTAATCCGCTTTCCAGCTAAAACCACCTGTTAAATAAGCTAACTGAATTTTATTATCTACAGCTTTCTCGCTGTTTAGCAAAACAGATAACGTTGGGCGATCTCGTAACCCTTCAGGGATAGATTTAAATGCAAACTGATTAAAGTTTCCAATCTCAATACGATCTTTAAATTTCAATACAGGCTGTCCATTGTTAGATAACAATGTCGCTGTTTCTCTCATTTCTTCACCTGTTTTTGGATTCGTTTTGATGATTTCAATTTCCTGCCCTACTGCTTTTTCTAACAAAGCATGCGGTGATAATAAATCATAATCAAAATTTTGTTCAATCACACTAAATGGCATTTTAGACAATGATGTTAATAATGCTGTTTCAGCTCTGATTTGTGCAGAAACGCCTTTTAACTCAACATTATTCAATCCTTTTTGAAAAGGAATGTTGCGTGTTTCATTAATCAATGCCAACGATTCGTTATAAATTGTGATAGATAATGCTTCTCTGTTGTCATCATTGCTAATCACATGATTCGTGTCTGCCATCGCTAATGATGCACTGATTAATGCTGCGGATAATAAAGTTTTCTTTAACATTTTATATTCCTTCTTATTTTTCATGACCATTTATTGTGCCAAGCTTCCAAATAATACCAATAAAAATGGGGCAATAATATTAATAATAAAGCCATAGCTAATGGCAATCGGCACAACTTTTATGCCCCCTGTTTTTTGAATGAGTGGCAATACAAAGTCTAATGAAGTTGCGCCACCTGAGCCAATCGCCGACAAAGGCAATCGTGACATGATTAAGGGAATCACTGCAAAGGCAAAGAACTCACGGAATAGATCATTAAAGAATGCAACGCTTCCTACGGTTGGCCCTAAACTTTTCTGCAAAACGCTTGCTGACAACGAATACCAACCAAAGCCTGAGCTGATTGCTAAACCCTCCATCAATGGTCGACCATTTAGCCATGCTGCTAACATTCCACCTAAGAAAGATGACAGAATGATGGCCACACTTAAAATCAAGCCATAGCGATTTAAAAATACTGCTTTTAAACTAATGCCATTGCTACGCAACTGAATACCAACAAAAAGTAGCAACGTCATCAAAGCACCTTGCCCTAGCCAATCGCTCACGTATCTAAATGTCGGAAAATCAATGGATGAATTTAATAAGATGATTTTTCCTAAAATTACGCCGATTACAATTGAGCCCAACAATTTAATCGCATTCCACAATAAGCCTAATGTCGATGCTTTATATCCTTCAGCTTTTGTTGTTTTGACGGGTAATTTTTTATCTAGGTAATAACAAAACAGCATATTCATTCCTAGAATACATACGATATAACTTGCTGTTTGCCATAAAATTTTATTGAGTTCACTGTCTAAATTTTCCATCGCAGCAAGGTTTAATCCCATTACAGCTAGAATTAAATAAATCAGAGCCATTAAACTGTGATCGATGATCTTTAATATTTTTTTAGAACGAATAACTGTAAAAAAGCCAATAAATAATGGCGCGAGAATCCAAAGCAAGTTAAGCAACATCATAGTGAGTGAATGATCATTTTAATAATAGAGCCATGAGATTAGCACTATTTTTGCCATAATAAAAACGACGCCCTTAAACTTAGCGTTTAAATACAATCGTAATCATCAAACCTGATTGACCATCTGAACGATTCTCTATTGTCATTTTGGCATCATGCGCATGCACGATTCGTTCCACCATATTCAATCCTAAGCCAAAACCTTGACGGGTTTGATCTGCCCGTTTATATAACTTAGTCATATCTATTAATTGCTCTGATGGAATACCTTCGCCATTATCGCTAATGGTCAATACGATATTGTGTGGTAACTCTTGAAAAATTACCGTTGTTTCTTTGCCAGAAGCAGCATAAAACTTCGCGTTATCTAATAGATTCTTCATCAATAAATAAATCAAGCTTGGATCACCTTTGAGAAATAAATCTCTAGGCACATTCCAGTGTAACTGATGTGGAAAACTACCTTCATATTCCGCTTTTAATGGCTCTATCACATCATCTTGCACATTAAAGCTATAGGCTTGATCTGAATGCAATTCATGGCTTGCTCTCGCAAATTGTAATAATCGTTCAATGGTTACCAATAAATCATCAATCCGATTTAATAACAGTAATTTCTCAGGCGCTTCATCCATTAATTCAATATTTAAACGCATGCCAGCTAATGGTGTTCTCAATTCGTGTGCAACATCTGCAGTAAATTGTTTCTCATACTCAATCCGCTGTGCCACTCTTTTTAAGAGCTGATTTAAACGATCAACAATGATACTAAACTCTTTTGAGGTTGATGAGATTTCTATCGGTGATAAATATAACTCACTGTGATTTTCCAACTCCTCAGCTAATGATAAAAATGGCTTTAAAAATCGATTGATCACAAACACGACGATAATGCCAACTGTGAATAAAATGACAAAAATTGGCAAAGTGATGGCTGTAAAAATCTCTTTAATTTCAAACTGAATCATTGTGAGTTTTTCTACATCTCTTAAATCAGGATTTTGAATGATTTCCATTTGCTCATTGGTTTCATGCCACACCCAAAAAGCGATCACTCCCCAAGAAATGGCTAGCACTAAACTAAAATAAACAATCAATTGTTTTTTAATATTCATATAGGATCCACCAATTGATAACCAATACCCCTTATGGTTTGAATGCGATTTTTACCAATTTTCTGGCGTAAATGATGAATATAAACTTCTAACGTATTAGACCCCAAAGAATCCTGCCAAGAATATAAATCTTGCTGTAATAGTTCTCTTGGCACAACTTTTTGATACTTCAATAATAGTCGGGACAACACCGAATATTCTCGTACAGTTAACTCCAAAGGTTGCCCTGAGAATACAATCGTTTTATTCGTTAGATTCAATAAAAAATCTGCAATTTCTAATTGATTATCAGATTGACCACAATGCCTGCGAATAATCGCTCTCAATCGCGCATATAGCTCAGCTAATTCAAAAGGTTTAATCAAATAATCATCAGCACCTGAATCCAAACCTATGATGCGATCATTCAAAGCATCCCTTGCCGTTAAAATTAATACGGGTAAGCTTTTTTTATCATTTCGTAAGGCTTGCAATAACGATAAGCCATTGCCATCCGGCAATCCTAAATCTAATAAAATCGCGCTATAAAATTCTTCACTGTTGTTTAAAAACTGATGTGCCATTTTGAGTGAGCCTGCAATATCAACGGCATAACCTTCTTGCGTTAAGGCTTTCTCTAAACCTCGCTGTAATAGCAAATCATCTTCAACAATTAATAATTTCATCAGTTTTGGCACTCTTTAAATATATTAAGATTTGGCTCATAAATCATGGTTTGTATCTGTAATATTCCTAATAATGTATGAAAAATATTATCATGGGAATAATCATCATGTTGCGCTTTATCTCGTAAGCAAATTGGGTCTATTTGGTGATTATTTATAAACTGTTCTTCTCCCCAGAAAATCAATGGTATTTCAGTTTGTTCCTTCGGTGCAATTGCATATGGTGTACCGTGTAAATAAAACCCACTTTCCCCTAAAGACTCGCCATGATCTGAGACATACAGCATCGCAACTTCATAATCATCACTATACTGTTTTAATAATTCTATTGTTTCATTCAATACATAATCAGTATATAAAATCGTGTTGTCATAAGTATTAACCAACATTTCTTGGCTACAAGTTTCTATTTTACTGGTTTCACAACTTGGTAAAAACCTTTTAAAGGCATCAGGATAGCGTTGATAATATGTTGGACCGTGGCTTCCATTCATATGCAATACAATCATTAAATTTTCATCATTATCTTTATTAGCATCAACATATTTATCCAAGTCTTTTAACAAAAGCTCATCATAACTAAAGCTGCCTGAATTTTCGCCCTCACCAATTGTATCCTCTATAACTTCTGTCGGAATTCTTTCACATACGCCTTTGCAGCCATGATCATTTTCACGCCATAAAACTTTGTACCCTGACTTTTGTGCAACATCTAAAACATTCTCTTGATTTTCTGCTGTAATTTTATCGAAATTATCATGAGTTAAATATGAAAACATACATGGCACTGAAACTGCTGTCGCTGTTCCACATGAGCGCATCCTCTGAAAACTAACTAGACCATTTTGTTTGGATAATAAAGGATTAGTTTCTTGCCCATAACCATTCAATGAAAAATTATGACGGCGCGCTGTTTCCCCAACAACCATCACAAACAATGTTTTCTTCTGATCTTTCGTGACTGGCTTTATCAAAACAGCATCATCTCCTATTGTCGTGAACGGCATATTTTGTGCATAATTTTTTCGTGCATAAGACACATAACTGCTGATATAACTGCTTGGCATAATTAACTTAACAATCTGGCGATTATTTCTAAAAAAAGATGCGTAATCTTTGTAATAAACCGATGCTGTAGTCCCAATAACAGCTATAGAAACCACAATCAAAGCTATGCGTTGCAATCCTAATTTCCACCACTTTGTGTGATTCACTCTAATTCTTGTTAATAGAATAAAAGGAATAATTGCACCGATGAATAACCACATAAATAACTTAATACTGATGAGGTCATATGCTTCTAATGTATTGGTTTCAAAAATATTAATAATCATGTCTCTATCCATATAAATATGGTAGTGATACGAATAATAGTTAAATACAGTGCTAAGAATTAGCAAAATAGCCAAAACAGGCAACCTCAATCTTGACCATAATAAAAGTGTTAATAAGACAATTGTTCCTGCCATTAAAACTAACGATACGGATAGTGCAAATATATAGCTATCAGCTGAATGAGTATTTTGTAATGACCAAAATACTTTCCAAAAAGAGATGTTTTGCGTCAAAACAAAGACAAGTGAATAAATGACTATGGTGCTAAATAATGACAAGGATATTGCGGTGGGTATCTTCTTCATTTCAATCTCTAAAATTTGCTGTGAAAAATTCAATACAGCAATGATAGAAATCGAACCTTAAAATAACCTTAATCGTGACAGTAATTTTTAATAAAAAATATACTATCCCTATAGGCTATACATTCCGCATGATCTTTAATAAAATCTACGCCATTGTCCTATTATTTACAAAATTAATAATGTCGTCACAACCCACAATGCATGAAGTCATCCCAACTTCAACATGGCGCGAGGCCATTAAGCTCACCATTCCTTTGGCAATGGGTTACATTCCCGCTGCAATGGCTTTTGGAGTGCTCTCAAGTGCCGCTAACATTCCTGATTGGATTTCTATTTTCATCAGTATTGTTGTCTTTTCAGGTGCTGCTCAATATGCCGCTGTTCAACCTGTCGCAACAGGTGCATCTGTACTAGATTTATTGATCAATACATTTGCCATTAATATTCGTCATATTTTCTACGCTTTGCCTTTGATGGATTCATTACCGCAATCTAAAATAAAAAAAACTTATTGTCTGTTTTGCTTAACCGATGAAGGCTTTTCTCTACTCACAACCTTACCAAAAGAGAAGCAAAAAGCATTCTTCGTTAAAATCTCGTTTCTAATACATTTCTATTGGATTTTTGGCACAATCTTGGGCGTGTTAGCCGGACATCAATTGGGTAAGCTCATTCCTAACTTAGAATTTGCATTGACTGCTCTATTTACCATTTTATGGTACGAGCAATGGAAACAGAAAAAAATCGTATTCCCAATGCTTATTGCTATTCCTGCATTTTTATTGGCGTATATCGCTTTCCCACAAGCATTATTAATATTGGCTTTGGTATTAGCGATCGCTGGAATCATTCTTCATTACATTTACACAAAGAGAACAAATTAAATGTTACCCACAGCATTATTGGTTATTGCCATTATTTTAATGGGCGCAATTACATTAATATTGCGAGCTTTCCCTGCCTTAGTGCCACAACGATTACTAAGACAACGTTGGCTCCTAGCATTAAACTACGCTTTACCAATGGCTGTCATGACCATTTTAATCTTGGCAAGCTTAAATTATTTTAGCGAGAGCTATAGCGCTTCACGCTTTATATCTGAGATAATTGCCATCGTTTTCGTTCTCATTTCATACATTCGTTGGAACAATGTTTTTATTAGCTTAGCCATTGGAATTGGTACATTAAATGGCATGCTTGCATTGATTCAATAATATGTAAAAAATTTGGCGTAATCCCATAATTTGATTACAATTAATTCTTTCCGCGATCTTAAAGGAATGCACCATGTCTGAGTTTACCGCTTCTTCTGTTCTTGAATATATTGCTGAGGAATCAGTCGAATACGTTGATTTTCGTTTCACTGATTTAAAAGGCCTAGAACATCACTTCACTGTTCCTGCTCATCAAGTTGATGAAGATGTTTTCGAAGAAGGAAAAATGTTCGATGGCTCTAGCTTCCAAGGTTGGAAAGGCGTAGAAGATTCAGACATGATTCTAATGCCAGACCCAAAAACTGCTCGCATTGATCCTTTTTATAATCGTAAAACATTATTGTTGTACTGCGACATCGTTGAGCCTTCTACATTACAGCATTACCAAAGAGATCCTCGCTCAATTGCAAAATTGGCACAAAACTACTTAATTTCAACAGGCATTGCAGATACTGCTTTCTTTGGTCCTGAAAATGAATTTTTTGTATTTGAAAATGTTTCATATAGCACAAACATTGGTAACGTTGGCTATGTAGTAGATGTTGAAGAAGCACCATGGAACAGCGACCAAATGGAAAATAACTTAGCGCATCGCGGCGGTATTAAAGGTGGTTATTCTCCATTAGCACCGATTGATCGTTTACATGAATTACGTTCAGAAATGTGTGAAGCATTAGAAGCATTTGGCATTAAAACTGAAGTTCATCATCATGAAGTTGCAGTTGGTCAATGTGAAATTGGTGTTGCATTCAATACATTAGTTCAAAAAGCTGACGAAACTCAGTTATTGAAATATGCGATTAAAAATACTGCGCATCAATACGGTAAAACAGCAACATTTATGCCAAAACCAATTCATGGTGACAATGGCTCTGGTATGCACGTTCATATTTCATTGATGAAAGATGGTAAAAATCTATTCACAGGTGAAAACTACGCAGGTTTATCTGATACAGCGCTTTACTTTATCGGTGGTGTGATCAAGCACGCTCATGCATTGAATGCTTTCACAAACCCATCAACTAACAGCTACAAACGTTTAGTACCACATTTTGAAGCGCCTGTAATGTTGGCTTATTCTGCAAAAAACCGTTCTGCATCTATTCGTATTCCATACATTAACAATCCTAAAGCTCGTCGTATTGAAGTTCGCTTCCCTGATTCAACAGCGAATCCTTACTTAGCATTTACAGCATTATTAATGGCTGGCTTAGATGGTATCCAAAATAAAATTCACCCAGGTGAAGCAATGGATAAAGATCTATACGATTTACCAAAAGAGTTACAACAAGACATCCCACAAGTTTGCTTTAGCTTAAAAGAAGCATTGGAAGCTTTAGATAAAGATCGTGCTTTCTTGAAGCAAGGCAATGTGTTCAATGATGATTTCATTGATGCTTACATCGATTTAAAAATGAAAGAGCATGAATATGTAAACCGTATCCCTCATCCTGCGGAGTTTGAATTATACTATTCTCTCTAAATTGATTTTATGAATTATAAAGCCTTAAATACTGTGTATTTAAGGCTTTATTTTTATAAGGTTTCACTGAAAGATGATTAAAGTTAAAGCTTCATTGATATAAACTGTTATGCTGCTTTTCCATGTTATTCATCTATAAGGTCAATTGAAAGCAATGCTTCTGTCCCGATCTAAATTTATTCTCAGCATAATTTTACTGCTTTGTTGGTCAGTTTTCATTGCCCCTACCTTTTCCGCTCAAATCGCTGACGCTCATCATAAAATCTCGATGCAAATGATTCCTTGCTATGATGGAGATTGTCACATTCAAATGAATACAAGTTGTGTGCAGCATTGTGAAGCATTACAAGCAATACTGCTTTCTTTGCCATTTTCAACACCTAGTTTTGTTACCAACAATCATTCATTAATGGACCACAATGATGAATTTTCTTTCATTCAACTCGTAGAGCTTAAACCTCCCATTCATCTCTAATTTTTAATATTAATTTTATTGGATGAATTTTTATAAAGAGGTTTATATGTTGAACGTTAAAAGTATTACTAAAAAAATAGTGCTATCCGTTGCGATGGCAACTTTACTTATTCATGCTCATGCAGATGAATTACCTGAAATGACTTTGTATAAAGATCCTAATTGCGGTTGTTGCACTGCTTATGGCGAATATTTAAAAAATAATGGCGTAAAAGTCACTATGATTAATCATTCTAATATGGTAGAAATCAAGCAAAAATATGGCACGATTAAAGGTGCCAGCTGCCATACAGTTGTGATGGATGATTATGCAATTGAAGGACATATTCCTATCGCTTCCATACGTAAGCTCTGGAATGATCAACCTGATATTAAAGGAATCGCTTTACCTGGAATGCCTTATAACTCACCTGGGATGGGACCTGAGAAAAAAGGATCATTAAAGATCATGCAAGTGGATAACAGCAATAATATTGATACTATTTTTAATATAGAATAGCGACCAATAAAAAAGCCCTAGCATCAACACTAGGGCTTTTCTTATGCTTTAAAACTTATAGAGCATTTACATACTGATTCAATGTCGCACTTGGGCGCATCAATTCATCTAATGCCGCTTCATCAGGGAAATAATAACCTTTCAATTCACGATTTGGTAATTGCGCATCAATCAATTCTTGTGCAATTTTCGCTTCATTTGTTGAGATATTATTATAAAACTCTGTGAAGATCGCTTTTAATTCTGCATCATCATTTTGCGCAGCCAATGCTTTCGCCCAATACAATGCTACATAGAAATGTGAGCCTTTAGTATCCAATTGACCCACTTTTGATTGTGGTGATTTATTTTCCACTAAGTATTCAGCATTCGCTGCTTCTAATGCTGCAGCAATCACTTCCGCACGCTTATTATTACTTGTACGCGCTAAATGATGTAAAGATTCAGCCAATGCCATGAACTCACCGAGTGAATCCCAACGCAAGTGACCTTTTGTGATGTAATCTTCTAGCAATTTTGGTGCTGAACCACCTGCACCTGTTTCAAACAATCCACCACCTTGCATTAAAGGTACAATTGATAACATTTTTGCAGATGTACCTAATTCTAAGATTGGAAATAAATCTGTTAAGTAGTCACGTAAAACGTTACCTGTCACAGAAATGACATCCTTACCCGCACGAATAATTTCCAATGTTTTAGCTGTAGCTGCTGCTGGTGCAAGAATCGTAATATCCAAACCATTTGTATCGTGATCTTTCAAATATTTCTCAACTTTTTTGATTAATTCACGATCATGTGCACGGTTAGCATCCAACCAGAAGATTGCTGGCATACCAGATAAACGAGCACGCGTTACCGCCAATTTAACCCAATCTTGGATCGCAGCATCTTTCACCTGACACATACGGAAGATATCGCCTGCTTCTACAGCTTGTGACATTAAAACATTACCTGCTTTATCGATCACTTTTACAGTACCATCTTCAGCAATTTCAAATGTTTTATCATGTGAACCATATTCTTCAGCTTTTTGTGCCATTAAACCAACGTTTGGCACTGTTCCCATTGTTCTAGGATCAAATGCACCATTTGCTTTACAGTCATCTACCGTTACTTTGTAGATAGACGCATAACAACGATCAGGAATCATCGCAATCGTATCTTGTGTTTTACCTGCTTTATCCCACATTTTTCCGCCCGCACGAATCATTGCTGGCATAGATGCATCAACGATTACATCTGAAGGAACGTGGAAGTTAGTGATGCCTAAATCAGAGTTAACCATTGCTAACGCTGCTGATTCATCAATAATTTTTTGGATATCAGCTTTGATCGCTGCTTCTTGTGCATGACCTGCAATTTTTTGGTTTAAATCGCCCAAACCATTGCGTGCTGTTACACCTAAATCAGCAAATACATCTGCATATTTTGTGAATAACTCTTCAAAATATACTTCGATTAATGCACCAAAAATGATTGGATCTGACACTTTCATCATTGTTGCTTTCAAGTGCGCTGACAATAAAATACCTTCAGCTTTTGCACGAGCAATTGCTTCTTTTGCGAATGCTTTTAATTTTTTCACATTCATCACTGATGAATCGATGATTTCACCTGCTTTCAACGGTGCAAAATCTTTCAACGTTTTCACGCCTGATGCTGATTCTAATACGATTGAAAATTCTGAATCATTTTCAATGGTTACAGCCACTTCAGAACCGTAGAAATCGCCGCCTGACATACTTACAACATCAGTTTTTGAATCTTTTGACCATTCACCCATACGATGAGGATTTTTACGTGCATATGCTTTTACAGCATCTGGTGCACGGCGATCTGAGTTACCTTCACGCAATACTGGATTTACAGCTGAACCCAATACTTTTGAATATGATTTTTTAATGACTTCTTCTTCAGCATTTGCAGGCTTTTCAGGATAATCGGGAATGTTGTATCCTTTTTCTTGCAACTCTTTGATTGCGCGCTTCAACTGCGGAATAGATGCGGAGATATTCGGTAATTTGATAATGTTTGCTTCTGGTAATTTCGTTAAATCACCCAACATTGCTAAAGCATCATCAATTTTTTGTGCTTCAGTCAAACGTTCTGGGAATAGAGCAATAATACGACCCGCTAAGGAGATATCTGCCAATTGCATATCTACATCTGCATGTTTAACA
The DNA here is from genome assembly GCA_947630895.1 of uncultured Wohlfahrtiimonas sp. Lineage (GTDB taxonomy): Bacteria > Pseudomonadota > Gammaproteobacteria > Cardiobacteriales > Wohlfahrtiimonadaceae > Wohlfahrtiimonas. Next base: position 11,767 of record CANRJJ010000018.1, read on the forward strand.
ATTGCTTTCACAATCGGTAAAAATGAGTAAGTTGCCAATAATGGTGATTCATCCGTCTTAGTGTAATAAATAACGTTATTGCCTGTTGTCATGTTTATCCTCCATCTAATGATACTAATAGCTTAGTCAAATACTGAACCGTAACAAAGGGCTGATTATACCCCAAAAAAACCCAGTATTTTAATTATGACGAGATCGTTTGACCGATCCCTAAAAATCAAAAAAAAGCCTAGAATCTCTAGGCTTAGTTTTTTGTTTATTGTAGTTTGTCAGCAACGATTTGATTGATCACCGCAGGATCTGCTTTCCCTTGACTGAGCTTCATCACTTGCCCTACAAAGAATCCAAGAAGCTTAGTTTGCCCGCCCTTGTACTGCTCAACTTGCTTAGGATTCTTCTCTATTACTTCATTTACCCAAGCATCAATTGCGCCTGTATCAGAAACTTGTTTTAAGCCTTCTGCTTCGATAATTGCATCTGCTGTATCCGTTGAATTCAACATTAATTCAAACACTTTTTTAGCGATTGAATTTGAAATTGTCTTATCTTCAATTCGTGACAATAATCCCGCTAAGCGTTCTGCATCAATATTAAATTCAGCAATCGTAATTCCCTGCTGATTTAATGTTGCAGATACTTCACCCAACAACCAGTTTGCAGTCATTTTTGGCTCAGCGCCTAATTTAATCATCGCTAAGAAATAATCACTCATTGCACGAGATTGAATCAATACTGATGCATCGTAATCTGATAAACCAAATTCAGAAACTAAACGGGCAGACAATGCTTCTGGTAATTCAGGGAATACTGCACGCACGTTATTAATCATCTCTTCCGTTACCATAATTGGCAACAAGTTAGGATCAGGGAAATAACGATAATCGTTTGCTTCTTCTTTTGTACGCATTGAACGAGTTTCATTTTTATCAGGATCATACAAACGTGTTTCCTGAACAACTTCACCGCCTGCTTCTAAAATTTCGATTTGACGCTCAACTTCATGATTGATCGCATCTTCAATAAAGCGGAATGAGTTAATGTTTTTAATCTCAGCGCGCGTACCGAATGGCGTACCTGGCTTATGAATAGAAACGTTCGCATCACAACGGAATGAACCTTCTTGCATGTTGCCATCACAAATGCCTAACCACATCACTAATTGATGTAATTTACGCAAATATTGAATCGCTTCTTTCGCTGAATTTAAATCAGGCTCAGTCACGATTTCTAATAATGGTGTACCTGCACGATTTAAATCGATGCCTGTCATACCATAAACTTCATCATGCAATGACTTACCTGCATCACATTCCATGTGTGCACGATTAATGCGAATTTTCTTCTCAGTACCATCTTCAGCTTCGATCATCAAATGACCATTTTGCACGATTGGTAAAGCCAATTGACTGATTTGATAGCCTGTAGGTAAATCAGGGTAAAAATAGTTTTTACGCTCAAATACTGTTTTTGGTGCAATGTGTGCATCAATTGCTAAGCCTAACAAAATCGCTTTATCTAAAACTGCACGGTTGAACACAGGCAATGTGCCTGGCATTGCTAAATCATACAAGCTTGCTTGGCTATTTGGCGCTGCACCATATTGAATGCTTGAACCTGAAAATAGCTTAGTTTTAGTTGTGAGCTGTGTATGTACTTCTAATCCAATGACAACTTCCCAAGTCATGGTCTATTCCTTTATTCTTTAAGTTGCTAATTAATCAAATTTTGGTTGTTTTGTGTGCCAATCAGTCTCTTTCTGATAAGCATGCGCAACGCTCAAAATTTTAGCTTCATCAAATGCACGACCAATGATTTGTAATCCTACTGGTAAACCATTCACAAATCCTGCTGGAATCGACATTGCTGGTAAACCTGCTAAGTTTGCACCCACAGTAAAGATATCGCTCAAATATTCTTGTGTGCTACCCACTGAATCTTGTCTAAATGGTAATTCTGGTGCTGTTGGTCCCATAATCACATCCACTTGGCTCAACACAGAGTTATAGTCATTTGCAACCAAGCGTCGAACTTTTTGTGCTTTTACATAGTAAGCATCATAAGCATTTGCACTTAATGAGTAAGTTCCCATAAAAATACGTTTTTTCACTTCATCACCAAAGCCTTCTGCTCTTGTGCGAGTGTATAAATCTTGAAGATCTTTTGGATTATCACAACGATAACCGTAACGAACACCATCAAATGATGCCAAGTTACTAGATGCCTCAGCGGGTGCAATTGTGTAGTACACAGGTACAACAACATCAGTATTTGGCAATGTAACTTCTACTAAAGTTGCGCCCATTGCTTCATATTGTCTTAAAGCAGTTTGAATCACATCTGCAATCGCTGGATCTAAGTCAGATGACAAAAATTCTTTAGGAATACCAATGCGTAAACCTTCAATAGATTGATTCAATAAATCAGAATATTTTGGCACTGCAATATGATGTGAAGTTGAATCTTTTGCATCATACCCCGCCATTGATTCAAACATATAAGCACAATCTTCTGCTGTTTTAGCAATCACACCTGCTTGATCAAAAGAACAAGCAAAAGGAATCATTCCCCAACGAGAGATACGACCATAAGTTGCTTTAATGCCTGTTAAGTTACAGAAGCTTGCTGGCTGACGCGTTGATCCACCTGTATCAGATGCTGTTGCTGCTAATACAAATCCTGAACTTACTGCTGCCGCTGAACCACCTGATGATCCACCCGCAACATGATCAAAATTCCAAGGATTGTGAACAGTCCCAAAGTAACTTGTACGATTCGTTGCACCCATTGCGAACTCATCCATATTCAACTTACCTAAAACCATCGCACCTGATAAATCTAATTTTTCAACCACTGTTGCATCATACGGAGAAACAAAGTTCTCTAACATTTTAGATGCAGCTGTTGTTTTAACACCTTTTGTACAAAATAGATCTTTATGAGCAATTGGAATACCCGTCAACATTTGTTGCTCGCCTTTCGCAATTGCTTCATCTGCTTGCTTAGCTTGTGCTAATGCTTGATCATATGTTTTTGTAATAAAGCTGTTAATTTTATGATCGTGTGATTCAATTTCTGTTTTAAAATGCTCAAAAACTTCTACGCTCGATACTTCTTTCGTATCCAGCGCTTGGCGTAATTCTTTAATACTGTAGTTTTTCATAATGACTTTCTGGCTAGTAGATAAAAGTAAGGATTATTCAATCACTTTAGGAACAAGATACAAACCTTTCTCAATAGAAGGCGCAACGACTTGATAATCATCTCTATGATTATTCTCAGTCACAACATCTTCTCTAAAAGGTTGTGTGCGATCGAATGGATCACTCATTGGTTCTACATTTGTCGTGTCAACACTTTGCAACTGATCTAAAATTGCTAATGTACTTTCCAATTTTTTTTCGAGCATTACCACTTCATCATCACTGATTGCAATTTGTGATAATTGAGCAATTCTCTTTATATCAGAGGCTTTCAACTGACTCATTTGTTATCTTCCTTCTCTTCTAAAGTCTTTTCTTTCTCAACACCTATACGATAAAAATCATCATCTTCATCAAATAGAATACGGTGTGCAGGTCCTTCCATATCATCAAATTGTTTTGATCGAACCGCCCAAATAAATGCTATGGCTACAAACACAAGCAAAACAAAGGATAATGGTAGAAGAAAATACAAAATCTTCATTCTTTCTCTCCTTCTCTAATTCGTAAAGTATTTCCTATCACTAATAGTGAACTTAAACTCATTCCTAACGCTGCCATCCAAGGCGTAATGTAGCCCATCATCGCAGCCGGTAGAACTAAAATATTATATAGCAAAGACCATGCTAAATTTTGAATAATTACCTTATTCGTTCGTTTGGCAACTGTGATTCCTTCGACTAAAGGCTTCATTTCTGTTGAATGCATGAGAATCATATCCGCAGTTGCTTGAGTGAGTAATGCACCTTGCCCAATGGCAATAGAAACATCAGCTTGCGCTAATACAGGCGCATCGTTAATGCCATCACCCAACATCGCAACAATTTTATTCTCCGACTGCAACTGAGCCACATAAGCTAGTTTGTCTTCAGGTGTTTGATCACCATGAATGCTTTCAATGCCTAAACGCTCATTCATTGAACGAACAGTTTCAATTCTATCACCACTCAAAATGTGTAAGCGATAACCATCTTTTTTCAACTGTTGAACAACTTCTTCGCTATCAATCTTTAATTCATCTTTTAAACAATATAACGCTAATAAAGTCTCACCTTGTCCCAAAGCGATCCAAATGCCCTGATCCAATTCATGACTTTCGTTATCTTTAAACCAATCTATACGACCAACTCGATACTGCTTTCCATCAATCGTACCCTCAATGCCTTTCCCGACAATATTTTCTAAATCAGTCGCATTGAGTAACTCAAATCCTTCTTTCTGCTGAATTCGATGAAATGCAGCTGCAATCGGGTGATTAGACGTTGCTTCTAATGAACAGATAATCTGCATTAGCTCAGTTTTGCTAAACTCTTTCGTTAAGATATTTTCTTTAACTAATGTTAGATTACCTTGCGTTAAAGTCCCTGTTTTATCAAAAACAATATCTGTCACTTGAGCTAAAGCTTCAATCGTACCTGAACGAGTACCGATCAAGCCTTTTTCAATCATTGCTTGATTGCCTGTACTAATTGCAGCGGGTGTTGCGAGGGCAAGTGCACAAGGACAAGAAACAACCAATACAGATAACATTACTTCAAATGCACGTGATCCATCTACAAATAACCATGCAACATAAGTTCCAAAACAAGCAATTAATAGGATCAATACAAACCATGTTGATACTAAATCTGCTAATTTTACAAACTTAGGTTTTTCACTCATTGCACGCTCAATCATCAGCGTCATTTGTGAAAAGACAGTATCGCCACCAATTTTTGCAACGCGCATTAAAAATGGTTGCTCTTGGTTAATTGAACCACCAATAATCTCATCGCCAATTTGTTTTTCGATCGGTAAACTTTCACCTGTTAATAGCGACTCATCCACCCAAGCATTATTATTCAATAAAATACCATCAGTCGGAATGGAATCACCAGGTTTAACACGCAGAATATCACCAACATTGATCTGACTAACTGCAATCATTTCACTATTTTGGTCATCGATCATTCTTTCAGCAATGTGTGGTTTCAATTTTAGAATATGATCCGTCATCATCAATGCTCTGTGGCGAGCATTCATCTCTATCAAGCGCGCGCCCAACAGTAAAAATGCAAACATCGTGACAGACTCGAAGTAAATTTCTCCGACATTGAAAACTGTATTCCAAATACTCGCAAGCGTACCCAAAATAATAGCCAATGAAATATTCACATTCATTGTTAATCGCTTATTTTTTAGATCATAAAAAGCAGCTTTGTAGAAAGTCCAACTGGAATAAGTGACACAAGGAATACTCATCAAAAAGCTAGCCCAGCGAAGTATCAATTTAGATTCTTCACTAATTCCTTGATAATGACCAAAATACAAACCAAATGAAAACATCATGACTTGCATTGAAAAGATTGCAGCAACACCAAACTCAATAAACATTGTTTGGCGTTCTTTTTTTAGTTTTTTCTGTTGCAACTGCTCATCATACGGCGTTGCTTCATAGCCTAAGTTATAAATTGCCAATAAAATTTTAGACAATTGTATTTGTTCAGGATCAAATTCTAGATAAGCACGATGCGTTGAATAATTCACATCAAATTTTTGTACGCCTGGCATTCTTTTGATTTGGTGCTCAATCAACCAAACACAAGCCGCACAAACAATTTTATCGACAATTAAACTTAGCTTTGCGACATTTTTATCACCATCTTTTTGGTTGCTCACAAATTGTTTTGCAATTTCAGGATGATCATAAAAATCCAGCTCTTGCCTTAACTCTTCAGGAATTAAATCATTTAAAGAATCTGGTCTTAATGCAGCTTCTGTACGAAATTCATAATAATGCAACAGACCAGAATCACAAATCATTTCCGCCACAGCTTTACAGCCAATGCAACACATTGGCTCTTCTTTATCATTAATTTTGACTGTGAACGGAACACTACCAAGAATCGGCTGTGTACAATGAAAACAAGCTTGAACAGTATTAGTAGACATTATCTTTATTAAACTCAAATTACTTCAATCGTATTGCTGAGATCTTGGTAAGTATCTTCACCATGAGAAATAAACAATTCAAAGTCCCATCGACCTAAACGTTCAAAATTTATAGGTGCTTCATAAATACCATCGCCAATACTTGTAAAGATAATTTCACGATTTAACTCTTGTTCAGCCAATCTTTTCAGTGTCACAGTTAATTCTGCGCCATCAATTGGCTCACCATCTTTATCTAAAATCAAAAAGCTCATTAAATTTTCTTCATTAATTTTTGGTGGATTGGTATCAAATTGATAAACGACTTTCCAACCTCTTTCGGCTTGCTCACGCATATTGGCTTTGTGTTCATTGTAATAAGCTTCTTTTTTATAATATGCTCCTGAAACTTCGCCAGGGAATCTTGTATTAACAGATTTCACACTGCCATTTTGATCAACGTGGTCAAATCGAAGACCTGATTCAGCCATAAATACAAATGCGCCATCAACAATCGTCAAAATAACAAAAAAGCCAAATACTGTAATTGGTACCCAGTGGGTTCTCTTGCCATCTTTTCCTTTCAAAGCATTTGTTTTTTTACCCACTAAATAATAAGCGTAGCTCGTTAAAAGATTACAAGATAAATATAGCGCTGCCACATCTCCGCCAGTCCAATTTAGAATCAAATATGGCACTAAAACCGCAATACTCATTAAGGCTGAAATGACCGAGGCTTGCAAACGAGTAAAACGGATCAGATGATGGAGAATTAAGGTCGTAATCAGAACCCCGAAAACTCCCAAAAGTGATATTGTTAAAACGCTATTCATGCTTTATTGCTCTCCTAAAATTAGTTGCATAACAAGCAAAAATAGAGCTTTCGCTCTATTTTTATGTGCTTATTACATTTTACTTCGTAATAAATGTTGATGATAAAGAGTGAGTTTCAATGACTTTACCTTGATCATCTCTAACAATCACTTCCATGTTAACTGGCTGTGTTGGTGCGCTTTGGCTTGTTTGATGAATGAAAATCGACCAGTTTCTACGGCTACCTGGTGCCAATGTTTCATTATTCTCAGGAATATTTAAAACGATATCCTTAGGATCAACCAACTTCACTTCGACAGATTTTGGTGTCATCGTTAAGTTATTTAATTTTAAAACATAACGATTTTGTATCAATCCATCACTCATTCGAGTATATGAAGGTGTACGTGTTTTTTCTAATAAAAATGACATCTGTGCACTTGTCACGATGCTCCAAATTAAAACACCCATCACTGTTAGAATTACTAAACCATAACCAATATTACGTGGTTTAAAGTAATGCGTTTTTTTGCCTTCTAATCCATTTAATGAGTCATATCGGATCAAACCAGTTGGATATCCTGTTTTAGTCATCATCGTATCACAGGCATCAATACACAAACCACAAGTGATACATTTGTAGTTTAATCCTTCACGGATATCAATCCCTGCAGGGCAAACTTGTACACATAAATCACAATCCACGCAGTCACCATGACCAGCTTCATGACGAGTATTTAAATCACGCAAATCACCGACAGGTTTTGCACGTCCTTTAGCACCTTCACCACGTTTTTCATCATATGCAACTACTAATGTATCTGAATCAAACATTACACCTTGGAATCGAGCATACGGACACATATAAGAACATACTTGCTCTCTAGCAAATCCTGCCATCACAAATGTAGCAATCGTAATGAATAATGTTGTGCCATAAGCTGCAAATGCTGCCTGCCCTAAAAAGAATTCTTTGAATAATTCTGTCGCGGGTGTCCAATAAGCCGTAAACGTAAAGCCTGTCCAAATTGATACCAACAACCAAACTAACCAGGTTCCACCAACACGTGTTATTTTTTCAGCATTCCAAGGCATGTCATGTAATTTTTGGCGCTTATTTCGTCCACCTTGAATCCACGTTTCTAACTTGATAAAAAAGTCAGTCCAGATCGTTTGGAAACAGAAATAACCACAAAATACACGCCCAGCAATATTTGTGACAAAAAATAGCATGAATGCAAAGAGCATTAATACACCTGCAAGCCACATAATATTTTGAACATCAACTACTAAACCTAAAACATAAAATCGTTGGGTTGTTAAATCAAACAATACTGCTTGATTAGGAATATTTTCTCCTCTTGGCCACGGTAACCATGGCAATAAATAAAACACAGCAAGTCCTAAATACAAAATTGCAGACTTAAATGTGCGAAATTTCCCTTTAATATCTCTTGTAAAGATTGGAATTCGCTTTTGATAAAGCGATTCTGGCTGTTGGTTTGACACAGCGCCCTCCCTATGACTAATTTTAACGGTTACTATTGCCCCGACTCCCGCCTCTATTGTACTACTCTTTAATACTGAATAAAAATAAAGGGCTCAAGATTTACCATGAGCCCTTTACTATTTTACCGTTTCTTAATTTGAATCAGGTCTTATTGTCCACCACCTAACTCATGAACATAGATAGCCAAAGCTCTGATTTGCTCATTTGTTAAACGATCTTTCCAAGTTGGCATTACGCGATCTGTTGCCGCAGTTACACCATTGATAACTTGTGTACGGATCATCGCAACTTTTTCTTCGTCATTTTTTGCTTCAAATACAGGAACTAATTCCCAAATTTGATCTGTTAAGTTTGCACCACCAACAGTCGTTACACCTTTACCATCTTGACCATGACAAACAAAACATGTTCCTTTACCTTCAAAAATAACCTGACCACGTTCTGATGCTTCATCAGGTGTATAGTTGTTAGATAAAGTTAATACATATTTTGAAACATCTGTAATTTCATCATCATTCAAGCCAGTTAATGTAGCTGGTGTCATATTACCCGTACGACCATTAGAAATAGTTTGTTCAATTTGTGAATAATGACCACCCCATAACCATGCATCATCCGTTAAGTTTGGATACAAACCAAATTTACCTTCACCACCCGCACCATGACAAGTCGCACAGTTATCAGCAAACATTACAGCACCAGTTTGCAATGCAAACTCTTTTAAACCTAAATTTTCAGTTGCCTGAATATCTTCAAGTTTAGTCAAAGCACCCAATTTGCCATAATACTCATCACGATTTTTAGCTTCTGGTGATGACTGTAACTCATGTGTTAATACTGCACGAGTATTCCATGGCACATGCTCTTCTTTACCATCTACTTGAATTTCTACAGTTTTAATACCTTTAGTCCAACTATTCGGCAATGGCCATGTTGGATAAAGTACCCAGTAAATTAAAGAGAAAATTACAGTTGCGTAGAAACACAACAACCACCATCTTGGTAATGGATTGTTGTACTCCTGAACACCATCCCATGAATGCCCAGTAGTTTCAACTTCCTGTTTTTTATCAATATTTTCGCTCATAAAAAGTCCCCAAAATTGACTGCGATAAATTTATTGTTGTTTATCGCTATTATTGTTTTGTACGTTACGAGATTCATTTAATACGCTCAAATCCTCATCATCCATGAGAGGAATACTGCGATATTTATCGTAACGCGCCTTACGATCCTTACTAGTGAAGACATAAATAATAATGCAGATAAAGACGGTCATAAATATTACAGCCGCTGCTGTTTTACTATTCCCTAAATCTGTAAACCACTGAAAAAACTCTAACATATTTATGCCTCCAAACTATTAATTACTCACGGAATTTACTGTACTGAATACCATCATCATCTTTAAACTGATACATAGTACCTAATACCTGTAAATACGCGACTAAGGCTGCCATTTCTGTAATTCCTTCGCTACCTGGGTCGAAGTTACCTGCTTTAGCTTGATCTTCTAGATTTTTCGTAGAATCTCCGATTACTAAAAGCTTAGCAACGCTCTCTCCAAAACGTTCTACGTTTGAATTGTATTCTTCTTCATTAATAGAATAAGGAACACCTGTAATGCGTAAAGCTTTTAAGTGAGCTTCAATATCTTTGTAATACAATTGATTTTCACTTAAGAAAGGATAACCAGGCATGATTGATAATGGCTCAACACTTCTTGGGTCTTTCAAATGCTCAGACTGCCAACGATTGCTGTATTTTCCACCTACACGAGCAATGTCTGGACCAGTACGCTTAGAACCCCATTGGAATGGGTGATCAAACTGTGATTCTGCTGCTAATGAATAGTGTCCATAACGTAAGTACTCATCTTGCATTGGACGAATTTGTTGTGAATGACAAGCATAACAACCTTCGCGGATATATATATTACGACCCAATAACTCTAAAGGAGTATATGGACGAATCGCATCTACTTCACGCTTAATACGAACACGCTTACCATTTTCATCACGAGTTGTTTCTGTGATTTCTTTTTTCACAACTTCAATCGTATCGTTAATAAAGAATAATGGAACGATCTCGATCAAGCCACCAATACTGATAATTACTAAAGTTAATACTAATAGCAATCCAGAGTTTTTTTCAATTTGTTCATGTTTAATCATATTCAATTTCTCCTTATGTTAAGCATGAGCAACAACTGTTGGAATAGTTGCATGTTTTTCTTGCTGTGCTTTAGTACCTTGTTTCATTGTCATGATGAAATTATAAATCATGATCAATGCACCCAATAAGAACATTGCTCCACCTAATGCACGTAGGATATATGGTGTATGCATGAACTGAACTGTTTCGATAAATTTGTATGTCAATGTACCGTAGTTCGGATCAAAACTTCTCCACATCATACCTTGACCAATACCTGCAACCCATAATGCTGCAACGTATAATACGATACCTATTGTTGCTAACCAGAAGTGAGCAAATACTAATTTTTCACTATACAACTTAGCACCAAATACACGTGGAATCATGTGATATAAAGAACCAAATGTAATCATTGCTACCCAGCCTAATGCACCTGAATGCACGTGACCAACTGTCCAGTCAGTGTAGTGAGATAAAGCATTTACTGATTTCAAGCTCATCAATGGGCCTTCAAATGTACTCATACCATAGAATGATAATGCTACAACGAAGAAACGTACGATAGGATTAGTACGAACTTGATCCCAAGCACCTGACAATGTCATGATACCATTGATCATACCGCCCCATGATGGTAACAATAAGATAATTGAGAACGTTGCTGCTAATGAAGATACCCAATCTGGTAATGAAGTCCAATGCAAGTGATGCGCACCAGCCCACATGTACAAGAATGATAATGCCCAGAAGTGAATAATCGATAAACGATAAGAATAAACTGGACGATTAACTTCTTTTGGAACGAAGTAGTACATCATACCCAAGAAAGCAACTGTTAAGAAGAAACCTACAGCATTATGCCCGTACCACCACTGAACCATTGCACTCTGAACACCAGAGAATACGTTATATGATTTTAGTGTCCAGCCATCAATTACTGGAATTGTGATGTTATTGAAAATATGCAAAATTGCTGTTGCTAAAATGAATGCCAAATAGAACCAGTTAGCTACATAAATATGCTCTTGCTTACGGCGCAAAAGAGTATTGAAATATACCCAGAAGTAACAAACCCAAACAACTGCAACAGCGATATCAATAGGCCATTCAAACTCAGCGTACTCTTGTCCTTGTGTGAAACCTAAAGGATAGCTGATTAAAATTAAGAAAACACCTACTGTCCAACCCCAGAATACAAACTCTGCAACTTTTCCGTAAGCCAATCTAACTTGACAAGTACGTTGAACAACATAAAACGATGTTGCCATTAATGCCGAACCACCCATACCGAATATAACCATATTCGTATGTACTGGTCTAATACGTCCAAAATTTAACCATGCTAGATCAAAGTTTAACGCAGGCCATGCTAGCTCTAGAGCTGCCCAAAGACCTGCCACCATACCTATCGCACCCCAAACTAAAGTCATGATTGCAAATTTACGAATCACACTGTAGTTATATTGGGTGTCCCTAATATCTACGGTTTCTCCCATACTTCCCCCGAAATAAAATTAAAAGATTTACATAAAAACATATATTTACCACACACGGCAACACTCTACATTTTACGCTAAGCCACTATAATTACCTTGACAAATATCAACTGATACCTGTCATAAACACGGGTATTCTAACCGATTTAAAAAAAATTAGGTAGTCAAATGCACGCCTGAAATCATTTGATAAACATGTACTGCATAACGATCTGTCATTCCTGATATAAAATCAGTTATTTTTAATATCCTTATATATGGATCTTCATCCAATTTTCTATTTTTATCTAAAAACTGATCGGGTAAAAAACTTAGCAACATTCTTGATTTAGAGGTTGTACCTGAATAATACTCTTGATTCACTGCGCCGACAAATGCTTTTAATAATCCTTCTATAATTTCATGTCCGGCTATCCCGACTTCCAATACAGGCTTTGAAACATATATATGATCATAAGCATATGATTTAATTTCAGCCAATGCTTTTGAAGATGGGATCAAGTGCAACAAATCAACTGTACACTTCCCTTGTAAAATTTCACTTTCATGCTCAATAAATGCGGTGGCTACTTCATCAATTAATAATCCCATAGCATAAGCACGCAAGTACTCTATTTTGTCTTTATCACGACTGATGCGTTTTACTTTATTTGGAAATCCACCATAGCGATCGATGATCATCTGGTAAAATTCAATGACCAAGTTACTAGAAACTAATGATAATCGATAAGCATCTTCTATATCGACCAATGTGTAGCATAAATCATCTGCTGCTTCTAAAAGGTAAACTAGTGGATGCCTAGCAAATGCAACTGGCTTTCCATCCTCTTCTAATAAAGGAAGTAAACCTAAAGTATCAACAACGTACTGAAACTCTTTTTTTTCTGATTGGAAATAATTAAACTTTTTTAAAGCAACATTATTGAGTTTTTGTCTTTCTAAGCTGCCGCAAGGATATTTCAACATACTCGCTAACGTTGATAATGAAAGTTGCATTCCACCTTCATTATCTGCATTTTGCAATTTAGTTAATAATCGAAAACCTTGAGCATTACCCTCAAAGTTTAAAAGATCTTGCTGCTCTGCTACTTTCATTTCTGATAATGCTTTTTGCCCAACAGAACTATCCGCAAAAAATTGAGCAATTCCATCTTCACCTGCATGACCAAATGGTGGATTACCAATATCATGTGCCAAGGCGGCAGCTGATAAAATTGTGCCAAGATCTGATGCTCTAAAGTCACCAATTTTTAAATCATTCGCTAAATGTTGACCAACTAACATACCAATACTGCGCGCTACACTGCTCACTTCCAAACTATGCGTTAATCTTGTGCGAACATAATCTGTTTGCGCTAATGGAAAAACCTGAGTTTTATCCTGCAATCTTCGAAAAGCTGCGGAAAAAATCAGGCGATCATAATCTTTTTGGAAGGTTGAACGATACCACTGCTGAGCATCAACTGAACTGACAACGCCTAATCTTTCTCTTGTTAATAAGTGTTGCCAATTCATTTCTGTCATTATTTATTCTCTTCTGATAACTCCGAAAGCGGCCATCGTGCTTTTAATTTTATATCATAATCGATACGACCTTGATTGCGCATTAATCGCTCATGCCCAACATATGCAACCATCGCCCCATTATCTGTACAGAACAGAGGCCTTGGATAATAAACTCGAATACCTAATGGCTCCATTGTCTTCGCCAATTCTTGACGTAATAATTTATTCGCTGCAACACCACCCGCGATCACAATTGATTTCACTGAGTGTTCAGTCACTGCTCGTTTGGTTTTAGCAATTAATGTATCAATCACAGCACGCTGAAAACTCGCTGCAATATTTGGAAAATCAGCTTCAGTTGACTCTTTAATTGTCATGGCAACTTTAGTTTTTAATCCACTAAAACTAAATTTCAAATCGCCGCTATGAATCATTGGCCTTGGGAAATCATAAGCTTTATCATCCCCCACTTCAGCCATAGCAGCTAATTTTGCACCGCCCGGATAAGGTAACCCCATTAATTTAGCTGTTTTATCAAATGCTTCACCAACAGCATCATCAAGCGTATCGCCTAGAATCTCATATTCGCCAAATGCTTTAACCAATACTAATTGCGAATGCCCGCCTGACACCAATAAAGTTATGAATGGATATTCAGGCACTTCATCTTCTAAATGCACGGCTTGCAAGTGAGCTTCCATGTGATTCACACCTAACAATGGCTTATTCAATGCATAACTCAAACCTTGAGCGTACAACGCACCAACCATCAAAGCACCGATTAAACCTGGGCCTTCCGTGAATGCAATCCCATCAATATCACTATAATCTTTGCCCGCTTCATCTAATGCAGCTTTAACCAATAATGGTAATTTACGAATATGATCACGCGATGCCAATTCTGGTACAACGCCTCCATATTGCGCATGAAGTGCAATTTGTGAATAAATTTGATGAGCGACTAATTTGTTTTCGCTGTCATACAGCGCAACCCCTGTTTCATCACAAGAGCTTTCGATTCCTAGTACTAACACTTTTACCTTCTGTTGTTAATTAAGTTAGCGAAACACAATGACTGCTATCCATGTCACTGCCGTTAATATCATTGCTAACATCACAATTGCTGATCCAATATCTTTCGCTTGTCCAGATAACGGATGCTTCTCTGAACTAATTCGATCAACAACTGCCTCAATGCCTGAATTAATCAATTCTGCAATAAGAATCAACCAATAACTGCCAAATAATAATGCAAACTCTAAACCCGTGCGAGACCAACAAATTGCCAATATAAATGCAATTGGCAATGCATAAACTTCAAGACGAAAAGCCTCTTCATTGCGAAAGGCTGCTTTCAATCCTTGAGCTGAATATTTAGCTGCATTGACCAGCCTTTTCAACCCTGTCGCACCAGGCTTATTCATCATGGCATCGGAACTTCAATTAGTTCATTCTGATTTGCATCGCCGTCATAATCTTCCATCAGAATCCAACTGACAAAAACAATAATGACGACTATATAAAACCATCCAAATGATCTTTTTTTCTTTTCTTCACGATGACGCATCTGCTCTTTTATCCTATGACTTGAAAGATTAAGCTAAGCATTGTAGCTTATTATTTAGTTTTCATTAAGTGCGCGAAAGTGTATTATCACAACGTTTTTATTAAAACCCCATAAAAGCTCACATTCTTATTCTAATTAATGCAGCTTGACCTTTTAATATTGAATCATTATTGAAGGAACTTTGAACATTCATGAGTAAAACTCTCGTTATCGTAGAATCTCCGGCTAAAGCTAAAACGATTAATAAATACTTAGGTAAGGATTATAAAGTCCTTGCTTCCTTTGGCCACATTCGCGATTTAATTCCAAAATCAGGTGCGGTTGATCCTGAGCACAACTTTGCGATGCACTATGAAATCGTTGAAAGAAATCAAAAGCACATTAATGAGATCGTGAAAGAATTAAAAGATGCTGACACCTTACTGTTAGCAACGGATCCGGACCGTGAAGGTGAGGCAATTTCTTGGCATATTAAAGAGTATCTGGAAGAAAATAAAAAGCTGAAAGATAAAAAAGTGGCACGTGTTGTTTTCCATGAAATCACGAAAAATGCGATCAAAGATGCCATCGAACATCCTCGTGATATTTCTATGGAAATGGTCAATGCTCAGCAAGCTCGCCGCGCTTTAGATTATTTAGTTGGCTTTAATCTCTCTCCTTTATTATGGAAAAAAATTAGCCCAGGATTATCAGCTGGCCGTGTTCAAACACCTGCACTTCGTATGATTTGTGAGCGCGAAGATGAAATTGAAGCATTCAAGCCAGAAGAATATTGGACAATTGAATCTCAATTAAAACACAGCGATTCTCAATTCAAAGGTCGCTTAACAGAATTTAATGGCAATAAAGTTGAACAATTTTCATTCACCAATGAAACAACTGCGTTCGCTGCAAAAAAAGCTTTGACGGATACTTTTGGACAAACAATTCCTGTTTACAACATTGAAAGAAAACAGCGTAAACGCAATCCGACGGCACCCTTTACAACATCGACAATGCAACAAGAAGCTGCTCGCAAGCTTGGCTTTTCAACGATGCGTACAATGCGCACAGCACAAAATCTATACGAAGGGATTAATATCGGTTCTGAAACAATCGGTTTAATTACTTATATGCGTACAGACTCTGTTTCGTTAGCACAAGAAGCTGTTGATGAAATCGCTGCCTGCATTAAGTCACGTTATGGTGATGACTATTTACCAGAAGCACCACGCGTTTATAAAACGAAAGCAAAAAATGCACAAGAAGCGCATGAAGCGATTCGTCCTACTTCTGCATTCCGTCATCCAGATGAATTAAAGAACTATTTATCATCTGATCAATTCCGTTTATATGAATTGATTTGGAAGCGCACAATGGCTTCGCAAATGGCTTCTGCCATCATGGATACTGTTGCTGTCGATCTCGGTAAAAAAGCGCTCCATACATTTAGAGCAAATGGTTCAACGATCTTATTCCCTGGCTTTATCGCTGTTTACACAGAAAGCTTTGATGATAAAAAAGATGATGCGGATGATGAAAAAATCCTACCAAATATGGAAGTTGGTGATTTAATCAATATCGAAGATATCTTAGCGACCCAACACTTTACTGAACCACCACCAAGATTCTCTGAAGCTTCTTTGGTTAAAGCGCTTGAAGAGTATGGCATTGGTCGCCCATCAACATATGCATCGATTATCTCTACATTACAAAATCGTGAATATGTCACTGTTGATAATCGTCGATTCTTCCCAACCGATGTTGGTAGAATCGTTTCTCGCTTCTTAACAGAACATTTTACACGCTATGTAGATTATGATTTCACAGCGAAAATGGAAAATGATCTGGATGAAGTTGCAGAAGGTAACTTATCTTGGATTCCATTAATGGAAGAGTTCTGGACGCCTTTCCACCAACTGTGTAAAGAAAAAGAAGAATCGGTATCTCGTGCAGATGTTGCTCAAGCACGCGAATTAGGTATTGATCCTAAATCAGGTAAACCTGTTTCTGTACGAATCGGTCGCTTTGGACCATTTGCACAAATTGGCGATAAAGATGACGAAGATAAACCAAAATTTGCTTCTCTTCGTAAAGAACAACGCATCAGCACAATTACTTTAGAAGAAGCTCTAGAGTTATTTACCTTGCCTCGTGATTTAGGTCGTACGGAAGATGATGAGTTAATTAGAGCAAACATTGGTCGCTTTGGGCCATACATTCAATATGGTAAAAAGTTTGTCTCTTTAAAAGAAGATGATCCTTATACCGTTGAATTGCCTCGTGCGCTAGAAATCATCGAAGCACATAAAGCAGCTGAAGCAGCTAAATTCATCAAAGCATTTGAAGAACATGGTATCCAAATATTGAATGGTCGTTGGGGACCTTACGTAACGGATGGCGAAAAAAATGCGCGTATTCCTAAAGATCGCGAAGATCCTGAGAATATGACTTTGGAAGAGTGCCAAGAATTATTAGCAAAAGCGCCTGCGAAGCGTGGTAAAAAAACTGTTGCCAAAAAAGCGACTGCAAAGAAAGCACCTGCTAAAAAGGCTACAACCAAAAAAGCGGCTGCTGATGGTGAAGAAAAACCTAAAAAAGCTGCGGCTAAAAAAACAACCACGAAAAAAGCACCCGCTAAGAAGACAACTGCTAAGAAATCGACAACTGCGAAAAAGACGAGCGAGTAAGATATGAGTGATTTGAAAAATACTAATATTTTGGTCGTTGATGATGAAGAAGATATCACCGACTTAATCAAAGATATTTTAGAAGATGAAGGCTTTAATGTCAGAACTGCTGCGAATGGTACTGAAGCACAAAGCGCCATTCAAGACAGCAAGCCTGACTTGGTTCTTTTGGATATTTGGATGCCCGATATTGACGGTATTTCTTTGATGAATGAATGGAAGAAAAACTATCAAACTCTTCCATTTTCAGTCGTTATGATGAGTGGTCATGGCACTTTAGAGCATGCAATTGAAGCGACTAAACTCGGAGCTTTTGATTTTCTTGAAAAGCCTCTTACCCTTGCCAAACTTGTGGCAGTCGTTAAGCGTGCACTCAAAGAAAATATTGCACAACCTACTTTCAAGCCACAATCACAAAATCCTCAATTTATCCTAGAACCAATCGGCAAAAGCTCGCTAATGACGACATTGCGTGCAAAAGCCAAGCAAATTGCTGAATCAGGCAATCGTACAGTTTTATTGAAAGGTGAAACAGGTTCAGGTAAGCATTTATTTGCACACTATATCCACTCATTGTCTGATCGTAATCATCACCCAATTATTAATATCAATCTTGGGCAACTGAATGCTGAAAATATTGATGAAGTATTATTAGGCAAAGAACACAATGGCATGATCACGGCTGGCATTTTAGAGCAAGCAAACGGCGGTAGCATTATCTTAGAGAATGTTTCGCAGCTCAGCTTAGATGCACAGCAAAAATTGGCTGATATTATCAGCGATCATGAATACTTTAGAGTGAATGGTAAAAATCTTTTATCTAAAGATGTCAGATTCATCGTTGTATCTCGTGACGACTTATCTGTTTTAGTGGATGAAAAAGAGTTTGATGAAGCATTGTTCTATAAATTGAATATTTTGCCTTTGGATATTCCTGCATTATCTGCACATTTAGAAGATGTTCCTGATTTAATCGCATTTTATATTCATCAATTTGTCGAAGAAGAGCATCTTCAATATCGCCACTTCCCTATTGCTGTGCAAAATCGTCTTCGCAATCACACTTGGCATGGTAACGTGCAAGAATTGAAATCTGTAGTGCAACAATTACTGATTTTAGGCAAGAATGAAGAAGTATCATTGACTGAAGTGAATGAACTTCTCACTAAAAAAAGCCAAAATCGCACAATCTCAGATGATTTATTGCCATTGGATTTACCATTGCGTGAAGCCCGTGAACAATTTGAAAAAGCATATTTATTGGCACAATTCAGATCTTGTGAAGGCAATATTGCAAAATTGGCTGAAAAAGTTGGCATGGAACGAACCAATTTATATCGCAAATTAAAATCTTTGGACATTGATCCGAAGAAAATTTCGTAATCATTAAAACTATCCCTTTAACATGAATATACAACACAATTTAGACCTTATTTTAAATCGCATTGAAAAAGCAGCACATAATGCTAATCGCTCAACTTCGGACATTCAATTATTATTGGCCACCAAAACGCAGCCTGTAGAATTGATTCAAGAAGCGATAGATTTAGGATTTGGTCTAATCGGTGAAAATCGTGCGCAAGAAGTGACTGAAAAATTTCCGCACATTCATCCCGCAGATAAAATCATCATGCCTTATGAACAGCACTTTATTGGCCACTTACAAACCAATAAAGTCAAAGCGATCTTTCCATATGTTCAATGCATTCAATCTGTTGATCGCTTATCTTTGGCTGAAAAACTACACGCCGAATGTGAAAAACATGGTGAATCTCGCGAAATTTTCATCCAAGTGAATGTTTCTGAAGAAGAAAGCAAACAAGGCTTGAATCCTCATGATCTATTTTCATTTTTAGAAGACTTAAAAAATTATCCTCTTTTAAAAATACGAGGATTAATGACCATTGGCCTAAATGCAGATGATGAAAAATCTGTACGCGAAGGCTACGCCCTACTCCGTTCTTTAAAAGAGCACTCAATAGAACAAGGCTTAATGCTGGCTTCTGCCAATGAGTTATCCATGGGCATGAGCCATGACTTAGAATGGGCAATTGCCGAGGGTGCAACCATGATTCGCGTTGGTAGCGCTGTGTTTGGTGCTCGTCAATAACTATTTTTAATTATTTTTAATTTTTTACTTGAAATCCTAAAAGCTCACCCCATCTTAGTAAGCATTAGAAATTTATTATTTAAAGCAATCTTTTAGGAGCAATTGAATTATGAGTAAAATTATTGGTATTGACTTAGGAACCACCAACTCTTGTGTGGCTGTAATGGATGGCGAAAAAGTTCGCGTAATCGAAAATGCTGAAGGCGATCGTACGACTCCTTCCATCATCGCTTATACAGAAAGTGGTGAAATTTTAGTAGGTCAACCTGCTAAACGTCAATCAGTGACAAACCCAAAAAATACTTTATATGCAATCAAACGTTTAATCGGTCGTAAGTTTGATGATGCTGAAGTTAAAAAAGACATCGATTTAGTACCATACTCAATCATCAAAGCAGACAATGGTGATGCTTGGGTTAGCGTATTGGATGATAAAAAATTAGCACCACCAGAAGTTTCAGCACGCGTTTTAATGAAAATGAAACAAACAGCTGAAGATTTCTTAGGTGAAAAAGTAACTGAAGCAGTTATCACTGTTCCTGCTTACTTCAATGACTCACAACGTCAAGCAACAATCGATGC
>CANRJJ010000019.1 GCA_947630895.1 uncultured Wohlfahrtiimonas sp.
CATTATGAAAATACTGTCGCTTTAGCTTGTGCTTATATTTGGCTAAAATTATGAATGTTCAACACGCCCTAATAATTAAGGAGAGAAGAATAATGACACGTCCACTGCATTTAGAAACATTAGCTGTTCATCAGGGCTTTAAAGGTGATGAAACTAATTCAATCGTTCGTCCGATTCATACATCGACAGCTTATCATTTCAATGATGCTGATCATGGTGCGGATCTATTTAATCTTCAAGCGGTTGGTAATATCTATACGCGTTTAACTAACCCAACGAATGATGCATTGGGCAACTTAGTGGCTGAATTAGAAGGTGGTATTGGTGGTTTGTCTGTAGCATCAGGCGCAGCAGCATTATTAACAACCATTTTAACGATTTGTGAAGCGGGCGATCACATCGTTTCATCTAAGTTTATTTATGGCGGAAGCTACTCATTATTATCCAATACGTTAAAGCCATTTGGCATTGAAGTAACATATGTTGATCAAACAGAATCAAAAGAAGAATTACAAAAAGCATTCCGTCCAAATACCAAAATCTTATTTGCAGAAGTGATTGGCAATCCAAACGTACAAGTATTGGATGTTGAAAAATTTGCATCATTGGCCAAAGAGAACAAGGTGCCATTTGTAGTGGATGGCACATTTACACCGCCATCAATTTTTAAAGCTTTTGATCATGGTGTAGATATTTTGATCCATTCAGCAACTAAATATTTGGGTGGTCACGGTAATGCTTTAGGCGGTGTGATTGTAGATGCAGGTAAATTCGATTGGGCAAACGGTAAATTCCCAAGCTTTACTCAGCCACAAGATGCTTATCATGGCTTAGTGTACACAGAAGCATTTGGTAATTTAGCGTTCTTAATTAAAGCAAGAGCACATGTATTGCGTGATATCGGCTCATCACTCAGCCCATTCAATGCATTTTTAATCTTACAAGGCATTCAAACATTACACATTCGTTTGGATTATGTATCTAAAAATGCATTGGCATTAGCACAATGGTTAGAGAAACAGCCAGAAGTTGAGTGGGTAAGTTATCCATTATTAGAAAGCAGCCCAGATTATAATCGTGCAAAAGAGTATTTCCCGAAAGGTGCGGGTGGTATTTTAGCGTTTGGCATTAAAGGTGGCAGAGAGAAAAGTAAAGCATTCATTAATGGTTTAGAGCTTGGCATTCATGCAGTAAACGTTGGTGATGTTCGTACGATTGTGACGCATCCTGCAAGCACAACACATCGTCAAACTCCTGCGGGTGAGTTGAAATCTTTAGGGATTTCTGAAGGCTTTATTCGTATTTCAGTGGGTTTAGAAAACATTGATGATATTAAAGCTGATCTCGAGCAAGCATTGAAAAAATAATTAAAATATAGCCCTGTAAATAATATTTATTTATAGGGCATCTTCTGTCATATACCAGTAAGGTATGGTAACAACTGATTCTTGGCGCTATAATTAACTACTTAAAAATATACATGAATTATTAAAGTCGAGTGATTATATGGCCAAGTTTTTAAACACAAGTGCAGTTAACTATTATTTAGAAGAACTTATTAAAAATGCTCAAGAACGATTAGTTTTAATTAGTCCATATCTAAAGGTTAATAATCGCATTCGTGAATTAATAGAAGATAAAAATCGTTTAAAAATAGATATAAGAATTATTTATGGCAAAAGTGAATTGCAGCCCGATGAAATTGCATGGTTAAAGTCATTAGAGTTTGTTAGGATCAGTTATTGCCACAATCTACACGCTAAATGTTATTTAAATGAAAAAGAAGTTATTATTAGTAGCTTAAATTTGTATGATTTTTCACAAGTTAATAATAATGAAATGGGTGTGTTTATCTCTCGAGAAAAAGATAATGAATTGTATGATGATACATACCAAGAAGTTAATCGTTTAATTCGTATCAGTGATGAAGTTAGATTGACCGTAGAAAAAATTGAAAAAGTAGAGAAGGCTGATAAAGTCGAGCAAGCAGATCAGGATGAAGAAAAAGAAAATGAATACCAAAAGCTAACAACTTCTAAGTTAGCTCAACAGCTAGGTATTAAAACTGCAGATTTACTTAAAAAGTTAGAAGAAGATGGTTATTTAGTAGCAGAAAATGGTGAACATGTTTTAAGTGAAGCGGCTAGTTCTCTTGGGGCAGTACGTGTGATAAATAGGTTTAATAAGTCAAAATATTTTTTATGGCCAAATGATTTGTATAAATAATAACTTTATTTTTGAAGGAGTTTCAATGAAAACTATAGCATTCGTCGTTGGTAGCTTACGTAAAGATTCATTTAACTTGAGATTAGCGAAAGCAGTGAGCAAATTATTGCCAGCTGGATATTCGCCTGTATTTATCGATATCAGCAAACTACCTTTATATAACCAAGACTTTGATAGCCAAACACCTGCAGAAGTTGTTGAGTTTAAAAAAGCAGTCGCGGCAACTGATGCTGTAGTGTTTGTAACACCTGAATACAATCGCTCTATTCCTGGTGTATTAAAAAATGCATTGGATCAAGGCTCTCGCCCTTATGGGAGTAGCGTGTGGCAAGGTAAACCTGCGGGCGTGATTGGTACAAGCCCTGGCGCATTGGGTTCTGCATTGGCACAACAACATCTTCGTAATGTGTTAACTTTCTTAGATATGCCATTATTGAATCAACCTGAAGTATTCTTACAGTTCAATGACAGCGCATTTGATGCGGATGGCAACATTACAAATGACAGCACGAAAACTTACTTACAAGGCTGGGTGAATAGTTATATTGATTGGATCAATAAAACTGCTTAATTCATAGTCTGTTAAAACTAAAAGCCCTTTGATTATTTAAAGGGCTTTTTTTATTTATGCATTATTATTTGTTTTGAGCATTTCTTTGGCGATCTTTCTAGCTTCTCGTCTGATCAATGCTTTGTCCCAACGAATTTTTTGTTCTTCATTTTCCATACATAATGGCGGAACTTTCGTTGGCTTACCATCTTTAACGGCAACCATTGTGAAATAACAACTGTTTGTATGACGTTTTTGGCGTGTTGTGATATTTTCAGCTTCAACTCGAATGCCCACTTCCATAGAAGAGCTACCTACATAGTTGATGGATGCTTTAAATGTCACCAATTCTTGTACATGAATTGGCTCTTTAAACAGAACATGATCCACTGATAATGTTACAACGTATTGCCCAGCGTAGCGGCTAGCACAGCTGTAAGCCACTTGGTCTAATAGTTTTAGTAAATCACCACCATGAACATTGCCAGAGAAGTTGGCCATGTTAGGTGTCATTAAAACGGTCATTTCTAGCTCGCGTTCAGGAGCTAAAATAGTTTCTATATTGCTCATTGGAATCTCTTTAATTTGTAAAATATTCTATATATGTCAATCTGCCAGCGATAATGAATACAAGCGTGATGAACAATGGTTTTATAAATTTTTCTC
This sequence comes from uncultured Wohlfahrtiimonas sp., assembly GCA_947630895.1. Lineage (GTDB taxonomy): Bacteria > Pseudomonadota > Gammaproteobacteria > Cardiobacteriales > Wohlfahrtiimonadaceae > Wohlfahrtiimonas. Next base: position 3,443 of record CANRJJ010000019.1, read on the forward strand.
CATATTTGATTGCACTTCGTGCACCAATATAGCTACCAAGTACAAATCCTACCACCATGAATGATCCCATAAACCATGCAACTTTCCCAGCAAATGCAAAGATTAACAGTGCTGCAATATTGCTCATGCTATTCATTAAACGCGCAACACCTGAAGAGACCATAAAGTCTTGGTTAAAAAAGCGATTGTATAAAACTGTCCAGAATGAACCTGTACCAGGGCCGATGAAACCATCATAAAAGCCAAGACCTAAACCAGAGGTGATTTGTTTGCCTTTAGAAACTGATTGATCTTCTGAAACAACTTTATTTTTCGATTTAGGAATCAACATATAAATGCCGATCGCAATCAATAAAGGTGGGATCATTTTTTTTATGAAACTTGGATCTAGGCTTAATAAGAATAATGCACCGATTAAGCTGCCTACAAGCGTCATGACTGCACACCAAATCCATTCACTCGGATTAATGACTTTGCGCTTGATATAGGTGAGAGCAGCGATGGATGTTCCAAAGACGCCCATATATTTTCCCATTGATAATGCAATGTGAGGCGGCGCCCCAATACTAAGCATTAATGGTGCTGTAATCAGACCGCCACCACCCGCAATAGAGTCAACAAAGCCTGCTAAAATTGCGGCAGCAAATAAAATGAAAAATAGTAAAAAGGTGGGGTCTGAATAGGTCATGCTTACTCCAAGATGGATGAATATTTATCAATGGTTGGTCTTGCGAAATGTTTTGGTTCTTTGTCTGCCAAACCGTACCAAAGCATACCAATAATCTCTTCTTCATCTCTATTTATTTTGCAGATTCTGTACCATTCATCTGTTTCAAATAGAGAAGCTGTTGACCATTTTGCCCCCAAGCCTTTTTCATCCATTGCCAACATCAAAATATACATAGCAATGCTTATGGTTGCGTAATCTTCTTTAGCTGTTTTTTCGACAGTAGAACGCTTTTGCGTCACTAATAGCCAGCCAGGAATGGAAGACCATTTTTTGATTTTTTGCTCTGCCGTTTCTTCTGATTTTTGTGCAAAAGCGTTGTAAGCATAAGAGAGTAAATCTTCACGCACTTGACCTTTCACTTTATAAAAGTGGTAAGGGAAAGTGAGGTGATGATTCGGTGCATGCACCACTAATGCCAAAGCTTCATCAATAATCGCATCATCAATAGGATCAGGTTTGTAATGATGCGTTGTGCGACGTTTTGTAACAATATCTTTTATATTCATAATGATTTACTCAATTGCTCTGCAAGGTTAGTGGATAAGTCATTGGTGAGTGCTTGTTTAACCAAAGCTAAGATAGCTGCCTGATCATTGGCATTTAAGAAATTCAATTGTGAAAATGGCGTTGCCAATCTAGCAGCGACTTGAGGATTGATTTTGTCGATGGTCATAATATTGTCTAGCAACCAAGCACCGAATACTTCAGGTTGTTTGAATAGTGCGATTTTATTTTGCCCAAGCGCAGAGAATAATGAGCGCACACGATTTGGATTGTGTGTATTGAACTCGCTATGTTCACGCAAAGAATTCAATGTTTCTAAAGTCACAAATGGATTAGATGTTTGTAAAGAGAACCATTTATCAATCACAGAAGGGTAAGCTTTATATTTATCTAAAAAGCTATTCAAAAGAATTTTTGCTGTGCTGTGGTTGTTCAATACCGCAGAGCGCAACGCAGCCATTCTATCTGTCATATTTGCTGCTAATTCATATTGTTTAGAGATTGTCACTTCATGATTTGGCAATGTTGCTAAATAGCTTAACGCACAATTTTTTAAGTCACGAGCCACAGCATTACCGATGCTTTGTGACTGATAAACCTCAATCCATTGTGCTTCATAGAGTTTTGCAACGTGTTGCATTAAATCAGCTCGTTGTTGCCAAATTTTTGCCAAATCTTTTTCAACAGTTGTGCTTTGAATGAATATAGGCTCAGGCAATGTTAATAATAGAGCGTAGAAATCAGGTTCATCACGGCAAGAAGACAATAGATTTTCTGTCAGCGCTGCAAATTTTGCTTGTTTAGTTTCTAGTGCTTCATCGGAAGCAATGAGTTCAGATAAATAGCGTTGTGCAGCTTCCCAGCGTGCAAAGTAATCGGTTTCAAAGAAGATAATATTTAATAACTCTGTTTCGCTGTAAGGGTAATCCACGATAACAGGCGCAGAGAAATCTCTGAATAATGACAATGTAATGCTATTGCCATCATAAGGAACAGAAACAGAATCTTCCCATGTTTTTAAGGTGAATAGATCTTCGTGAATAATGATGCCTTCATCATTGATCAATGCAAAGCGGATAGGGATCCATTGTGGTTGAATATTTTCACCCGTTACAGTTAGAATCTGCTTAAAGTTGATTTTTACAGCGCCATCAGTAATTTCTTTAGTGACTTTTACAGTTGGCGTACCTGCTTGGCTGTACCAAGCTTCAAAACCTGATAAATCAGCATTATTTGCATCTGCCATTGAAGTTAAGAAATCATCACATGTTGCAGCTGTACCATCAAACTTAGCCAAGTAATGAGTTAAGCCTTTTTTGAAGCCTTCTTCACCCAATAATGTTTGATACAAGCGCACAACTTCAGCCCCTTTTTCATACACTGTTGTGGTATAGAAGTTTCTCATTTCTACATAGCTTTCAGGACGAATTGGATGTTTTAAACGACCAGCATCTTCTGGGAATTGGTGAGCACGGAGCATTTTTACATCATCAATACGTTTTAAACCACGATGGCGCAAATCACTCGTGAACTCTTGATCTCTGAAAACAGTTAATCCTTCTTTTAAAGATAATTGGAACCAATCACGACAAGTAACGCGATTACCTGTCCAGTTATGGAAGTATTCATGTCCGATGATGGATTCAATCACTTCAAAATCAGCATCTGTTGCAATTTCTGAGTTGGCTAGCACATATTTTGCATTGAAAATATTTAAGCCTTTATTTTCCATTGCGCCACCATTGAAGTCATGGATGGCAACGATGTTGTATTGATCTACGTCGCAAACTAAATCAAAGCGTTTTTCATCCCATTCCATTGAGCGTTTTAATGCGCCTAAAGCGTAATGACACTGATCCACTTCATTGTGTGCTGCATAAATTCTGAGTTGAACAGGCGATCCGTCAGGGCGAATGTGTTTATCTTCGATATAGCCTAAATCACCAGCAACCAATGCAAATAGATAGCTTGGTTTTGGAAATGGGTCATGCCAAATGGCTTGATGAAGATTATTACCTAAATCTTTCGCTTCTACTAAATTACCGTTGGACAATAAAATAGGGCAGGCAGTTTTATCTGCAATAACTGTAACGGTATATTTCGCCATGATGTCGGGGCGATCTGGGAAGTAAGTAATGTTTCTAAAGCCTTCAGGCTCACAGTCACTACAGAAGATTTTGTTGGATAAATACAAGCCTTCTAATGCACTATTGTTGGCAGGATCTAATTCATTAGAAAGCGTGATCACTAATTCATTATTTGGTAAATCACTTAAGTGAATGTGGTGATCAATGTATTGAACATCAGCCAAATCAATCGTTTGATCATTAATTTTGAGTGATAGTAATTTAGAATGTTCTGTACCATTTAAAACAAAATTATGTGTGGTTGTGTTGCTGTTTTTCACTAATTTTAGTTCAGTTGTCACAATTGTGTGATTCGGTTGCAACATGAATTTAAGATCAACATCCGTTACCCAAAAGTCAGGGGCTTGATAATCTTTACGAAAAATTTCTTTTAATGCAGTCATGTAGATTCCTTTGATCAACTAAACGTCTAATGTATGGATAGAGCCTTGTGGCATTTGTAAATTTGCAATTTGACTCTCAAAACTAGCAAGATCCCCTGTCGTGAAGTAGCGGTAGGATGACGTACTGTTTTGTTTAATGTGTTGTAACTCTAAACAATGTAGAGCATGTTTGGCAACTGCAATTGCAGGATTGACCAATTCAATATTGGGTGAGACTAGAGAACGTAGCTCAGGCTCTAAAAAAGGAAAGTGTGTACAGCCTAAAATGAGCTGATCAATCGGTTGATTAATCAACGGTTCAAGGGTTGTATGAAGCTCTTTTTGTACATCATCGCCATGAAAAATTCCTTTTTCCACCAAAGTCACCCAGCTATCAGCCGCAATTTTATGGACTCGAACTGTGGATGCAAAAGCATCGATTAAACGAGTCAGTCTAGGATTATTAATCATAGAGGTCGTGGCAAAGATGGCGATTTCTTTGGTTTTAGAGGCTAATGCCGCGGGTTTGATGGCAGGTTCAATACCAATAATGGGTAAATCAGGCAATTGTTTTCTGAGTTTATCAGCGCTGATTGCTGTGGCGGTATTGCAGGCAATGACCAGTAAATCTATCTGTTGCTCGATCAGGTATTGGCTCAGTTTTTCCATGCGATCATGGATATAATCATGAGACTTTAAGCCATAAGGCAGGTGAGCAGTATCTGCGATATAGATATAATCTGCAGAAATTGGGTACGAAATAAAGGCTTTCATCACTGAAAGCCCACCAATACCAGAATCTATGAAGCCTATTTTCATATTCACTAACGACGCATAATGGGGACAACTATACTTTCATCGAACTCAAAGAGCTCTTCCTCTTCGTATTTTACCATGACTTCTTCAGCTAGGTTCGAGAAGTCTTCAGGGTCAATCGCTAACATAGAGTCATAAGTATCACGATCCCATACTTCGATGAGTGAACCGTTGCCAGATAGAATAATGTCGGAGGTAATATTGGCATATGCCATTAATCGTCCAGGGATGACAAATCTCCCTTGTGCGTCAAGCTGAATTTCAGTCGCGCCACCGCGTACAAAACGGACAAAATCACGTTCTTTTTTAACGAATGAGTTAAGTTTAGTGAGTTCAGCATCGACTTCTTGCCAGATATGGTAAGGATAAAGATTTAAACATTTATCAAAAGCACGATTGAGTACAAAACGATCTGTTTCTTCTAGCTGTTTTTTTAGGTTAGCAGGGAGCATCAGACGCTTTTTTGCATCCATTTTGAGCTCGAATTCACCTAAAAAACTAGTCATAATTATGATTAAATATTGGGCAAGATAGCTATGGATTGTAACACACTTTTTAAAGTATCAAAGCAACAAAACCATAGAATAATATCTATGGTTTTGTTGTAATTTCATATAGCTATGAATGTATTTTTAGTGGTTATTTTTCTTTAAGAAGAAGCCCCAATACAATTCAAATACACCAAATGCGATAATGGCAGCACTGAAGATTCCTACGATGAATCCGCTTGCAATCACTGGCGACATTAAGAAGATAAAGCCTAAAACAATGCCGATGATTGGTAGGAAGATCATAGTTTTAGAGCTATTTGCAACTGCTTGATTATCAGAGTTTTTAAGGCTAAGAATGATACCAAGACCTAAAATTGATCTAAATAATACCCAGAAACCAAAAAGGAAGCATACAACCATAATTGCTTCACCTGCAGGCATTGAGATAAATAGTACGCCGATAATAAAATCAATCACGCCTGATAAGAGAGACCAGCCCCAATTTTGATTAGTCGCAGAGACAGAAAAAATTTCAGCGATGCCCGTAAATAAAAACATGAATCCTACAAAGTACGCGATGGTTAAAATTGTTTCACCAGGTGTGAATAAACTCCAAACACCGATAATGATGAATAAAATTCCTATAATAGCTGTTAGCCACCAGTTGTTATTGTTAGAGATAGGATTTGTCATATATGCTCCTTACGTATAGTTAATAATGTAAATATGAAGATATAATTTATTTCGATAATGATTATAGCAAGTAATCATGTACATTTTATGACGATATTAAAAATATTATTCATAATTTTAGAAGCTGAAACATTCGATGTTTTCTAGGTTTTTCAGCTAAATTATTAGCATTATTAGTTGGTTAAGTACCGATAAAAAATATTAATTATAGTTTTATAAAAAATGGGACTATGATGCGCCCGAATTTGTGACCTTGCAGAATTCATCCCAATCGCCGATCGTCTCGATCATTTTTTCCTCAATATATTCTTTTGGAAATTAATACATGGAAATCATTCCACCTGTAGGCGAAGAGGGTCGCCTACCATCCGTTTTTGAATCTATCATTCCAGTGCTCTTTATGGTGTTTGCATTGGTTATTGGCATCTTTATTTTTGAAACCAGTCCTCATATTCCTTTATTGATCAGTGTTTGTGTTGCTGCAATTGTTGCGATGCGACTTGGGTATTCATGGCGCAGAGTTGAAAGAGGAATGTTAGATGCTGTTCGTTTAGCCATGCAAGCGGTTGTGATCTTAATGGTCATCGGGACGATCATTGCTTCATGGATTGCAGGCGGTATTGTGCCGACTTTGATTTACTATGGCTTAAATATTTTAGAGCCGAGCTACTTTTTGGTGGCGGCATGCGCCATTTGCTGCATTATTTCTATCGCAGCAGGCAATGCTTGGACGGCTGCAGGCACGATTGGTATCGCAATCATGGGCATTGGTTATGGTTTAGGCATGCCTCCAGAAATGGTTGCAGGCGCTGTGATTTCTGGCGTATATTTTGGCGATAAAATTTCGCCACTATCAGAAACAACAAATTTAGCACCAGGAATTGTGGGCGTTGATCTATTTGAACACATTCAATATATGCTTTACACCACGATTCCAGCTCTAATCATTTCATTGATATTGTTTGGTATTTTGGGCTATTTCCAAGCAAGCAGTATGGTGAATAGCATCGCAGTAACCGAGCAATTGCAGAAAGATTTACAAGAGATTTTTGTGATTTCTCCTTGGTTATTATTGGTTCCATCTTTCATTATTGTGATGATGATTTTTAAAATCCCTGCATTTCCAGGATTAATGATTGGTTCTACATTGGGTGTTTTATGTGCCATCTTTATTCAAGATGCTGATCCATCAATGGTTTTGAACTCTTTATATGATGGATATAGCATCGAAACAGACAATAAGACATTGAGTGAATTACTGAATAATGGCGGTATTACAGCGGTAATGTCGACAGTTTCGTTAGTGATTATCGCTATGTGTTTTGGTGGGATTTTAGAATTTACTAAGATTTTTGAAGTATTGGTCGGGAAAATTGCGTTGATGGCCAAAAAAACAAAAAGCCTCATTGTGACAACGGTTTTCACTTGTATCACGGGTAATATCGTGGGTTGTGATCAATATATGTCGATCATTATCCCAGGCAGAATGTACGCTGATGAGTATAAAAAACGAGGCATTAAAGCCAAGGTTTTATCTCGCACGTTGGAAGATGCAGGCACGATGACATCGCCGCTAGTGCCCTGGAACACTTGTGGTGCATTCATGACGGTAACTTTGGGCGTGGCTTCATTTGATTATTTACCCTACGCATTTTTATGTTTATTGAGTCCATTGGTGGCCATTATTTATGCTTGCACAGGTTGGACGATTGAATATTATGATGACGGTGAAAAACCAGCAAAAATCAAACGTTTTAGATTGCCTAAACGTATTTAAATTTTTTATCTAGCCAGTTTATGATAGTTTATGACTTTATTTTTTAATCAACCTTAACGATGGAGTTACAAATGTTGAAATTATATTATGCAAAAGGCACATGTTCATCAGCAGTATTAATGACAGCAAAAGCTTTAGGTGTAGAAGTTGAATTGATCACTGTGGACATCGCTCAAGCATTGCTTCCAGATGGCAGCGATTATAGAGCAGTGACTGAAAAAGCATATGTACCAGCATTGCAATTAGAAAACGGTGAAGTGATCACAGAAGTTGTTGCAATTTGTGCATACTTGTCTTCATTGAAAGCGGGTAACGAAGTATTTCCTTTAACAGGTAAAGGTTTGGTTGAGCAATTAGAATGGTTCAACTACATTGGTGCTGAAATTCAAAAATCATTTGGCCCATTGTTTGGTAAAGCATTTGGTGCGGATATTCCTGACTCAGCAATCGCAGTTGTAACAGCGCAGTTGGATAATCGTTATCAGTACATTGAAAAGCATTTAGAGCACACGGCATATTTAACAGGCGATAAAATCACAAGCGTTGATTATTTATTATTAATGACAACATTATGGGCAACGCCTACAAACTATAACATTCAACAATTCCCAAATATTGTTGCATTCCAAGGTAAAATGATGTCTGAAGCTGTTGTGCAAGCTGCATTGGCATAATAATCACTTAAGCATTTAAATATCCCGCTTAGTATGAATAATATTAAGCGGGATATTTTTTAATGGATTGAATAATCAAACAAATTATTGTTCGGAAACATGCATTGATTCCGTTTTATATAGACGCTATATTAACGGATTATTGTCCTGAGTATATTAGTAATAAAGGCGTTGTGCGTTATGAAAGCAATTGGAAAATCAGATAAATTAAAACACGTTCGTTATGAGATCAGAGGTCCTGTTCTCGATAAAGCGAACCAAATGGAAGATGATGGGCTAAAAATTATCAAGTTAAACATTGGTAATCTCGCGCCTTTTGGCTTTGAGCCACCAGAAGAAATAGTACAAGATATGATCGCCAATTTGCGCGATGCCTCCGGATATACAGATTCAAAAGGAATTTTTGCCGCACGCAAAGCCATTGTTCATTACGCCCAACAAAAAAATATTAAAAATGTTGATGTGAATGATGTTTACATCGGTAATGGTGCTTCTGAATTGATCACCATGAGCTTGAATGCTTTATTGAACAATGGTGATGAGGTTTTAATTCCAACGCCAGATTATCCATTATGGACAGCAGCAACAGCCTTAGCAGGTGGTAGACCTGTACATTACATGTGTGATGAAGAGAATGATTGGCAGCCAAATATCGATGATATTCGCTCTAAAATTACGCCTCGCACAAAAGGGATTGTGATCATTAATCCTAATAATCCTACGGGTGCTTTGTATGGCAATAAAATTTTATTGGAAATTTTAGAAGTCGCGCGTGAGCATGGATTAGTCGTGTTTTCTGACGAAATATACGACAAAATTTTATACGATGGACATACTCATACATCGACAGGTTCATTGGCAGATGATGTTTTATGCTTAACGTTTAACGGTTTATCTAAAGCTTATCGTGCGTGTGGTTATCGTTCAGGCTGGATGATTGTATCTGGCGCTAAAAAGCATGCAAAAGAGTTCATCAGTGGCTTAAATGTATTGTCATCTATGCGTTTATGTTCAAATGCACCAGGACAAATGGCGATTCAAACAGCATTGGGTGGCTATCAAAGTATCAATGAATTAATTGCTCCGAATGGTCGTTTAACGCGTCAACGTGATTTGGCTTATGACTTATTAACCAGTATTCCTGGCGTGACTTGTATGAAGCCCAAAGGTGCTTTATATTTGTTTCCAAAAATGGATCCTGAAATGTACCCAATTCTTTCAGATGAAGATTTTGCATTGGATTTATTGGAGTCAAAACGTGTATTAATCGTGCAAGGTTCAGGTTTTAACTATCCAACGCCAGATCATTTTAGAATCACATTTTTGCCATACACTGACACGTTAACGGATGCTGTGACGCGCATTGGCGACTATTTAAATGAGATTAGAAAATAATTTTCAAACAAATGTTGACGAATGTCATTTCTTCGGCTAGATTAAATGGCATCAGATTTAAGGAATTTATCATGACACACATTACAACAGTTTCACGTAACTTTTGGTGGCAAATCTCTCACATAGCGGGAGATGTTGTTGTGTCATGGCAAAAATAAAAGTCAAAGCATGATCCAAACCCGCGTACAAAGCGGGTTTTTTTTTGCCCGCTGTAGCACCAAAAATTTTACATAGAATTAAATTACAGTAGAGGCAGACATGGAACAATTATTATCAAAGGTTTACAACGGCGACTATTTATCTCAAGACGAAAGCTTCGATGTGTTTTCAAGCATCATTGAAGGACAAATGTCCCCTGTACACTTAGCTTCTGTTTTAACCAGTATGAAAATCCGTGGTGAATCTGTTGAAGAATTGACAGGCGCAGCATTGGCATCTTTGAAGTATGCAGAGTCATTTCCAAAGCCTGATTATGCATTTGCAGACATCGTTGGTACAGGCGGAGACGGTGCAAAAAGCATTAATATCTCAACAGCGAGTTCATTTGTAGCAGCAGCTTGTGGTTATAAAATTGCTAAGCATGGTAACCGCAGTGTTTCAAGCCTAACAGGTGCATCAGATGTGTTAACTGAATTGGGCGTTGATATCTATTCAACACCAGAAAATTCTAAAAGTTTATTAGATGATTTGGGTGTATGTTTCTTATTTGCTCAGCAGTATCATCAAGGCTTTAAAAACGTTGCACCTGTACGCGCTGAGTTAAAAACAAGAACAATTTTTAATATCTTAGGTCCATTGATCAACCCATCTCGTCCGCGTATCGCATTGGTGGGTGTGTATCAACACTCTTTAGTTCGCCCAATGGCTGAAGTTTTGAAAAATTTAGGGTATGTTAATGCAGCTGTGATCCATACAGATGGTTTGGATGAAGTATCATTGCATGCTGATGTTCATGTAGCAGAATTAGCAAATGGACAAATTGAAGAGTATTTATTAACAGCAGATGATTTTGGCTTACCTGCAATGAATATTGAAGATATTCGTGGTGGCACGCCTGCTGAGAACAAAATTTTATTAGAAAATATTTTGCAAGGTAAAGGCGAAGTTGCACATGAAAATGTGGTTGCAGCAAACGTTGCATTATTAATGCGTTTATTTGGTAAACGTGATTTAAAAGAAAATGCACAAGAAGCAATCAATATGATGCGCACAGCAAAACCTTATGAAGTATTACAACAAATGGTGAATAGAGGGTAAGTCATGTCAACAGTTTTAGAGAAAATCGTCGCAGATAAATACATCGAAGTTTGTTTGATGAAGCAAGAAAGACCTTTGAATAACTTTCAAAGAGATGTTGTGCCAAATGATCGCGACTTTTATGGTGCGTTAGAAAATTCAAAACCAGCTTATATTTTTGAATGTAAGCCAAAATCACCTTCAAAAGGCTTGATTAATCCAAATTTTGATCTAACAAAAATTATTGCATCTTATTCACCATTTGCATCTGTGATTTCTGTTTTAACAGATAATAAATATTTTGGTGGCAAGTTTGAAAATTTATCCATCGTACATAAATTGACGGATAGACCTTTATTGTGCAAAGACTTCATCATTGATGAATACCAAATTTATTACGCACGTTTATTGGGTGCAAGCGGCGTTTTATTGATGTTATCTGTGTTGAATGATGAGCAATATTTAAGATTGCGCGAAGTGGCACATTCTTTAAATATGGGTGTGTTGACAGAAACCAGTAATGAAGAAGAGTTAGATAGAGCGATCGCACTAGATGCGAAGATCATCGGCATCAATAATCGTGACTTACATACGATGACAGTGAGTTTAGAAACCACTAAAAAATTAGCACCAAAAATTCCAGCAGATAGAGTGATCATCAGTGAATCAGGCGTTTCTTCGCATGAAGATGTTTTAGAATTATTACCATACGCTAATGGTTTCTTGATCGGTGGACATTTAATGGGTGCACCAAATTTAGACTTAGCATTAAGAGAATTGATTTTTGGGACACATAAAGTGTGTGGTTTGAAATCAGTAGAATCAGCGAAAGCGGCATATGATGCAGGTGCATATTACGGCGGCTTAATCTTTGTAGAAAAATCACCGCGTTATATTTCTCCTGAAGATGCTAAAGCATTGACGGCTGTACCATTGAACTTTGTGGGCGTATTCCAAAATGAATCCATTCAAACAGTGATTGCCAATGCAGAAAAATTAGCATTAAAAGCTGTTCAATTGCATGGTGATGAGGATGCTGATTATATCAACTCATTGCGTGAGCAATTACCTGAAAATGTTGAAATTTTTAAAGCGATTGATGCTTCTAAAATTACAGAATATAAAGATGTTTTAACGAATGACAAAATTGACTGCTTCGTCTTAGATAATAAGCAAGGTGGAACAGGTGAAAGTTTTGATTGGTCGATCATTGCAACATTACCAAAACATCGCTATTTATTGGCAGGTGGCATTGGCGAAGCAAATTTAACAGATGCATTGTCACAAAATACTTTTGGTGTGGATATGAATTCAGCGCTAGAAATTACTAAAGGTGAAAAGTGCGCGGAAAAAATACAAAACGCTTTTAAAATCATTCGTGAATATCAAAGAGCATAAAAATTTATCGTAAGGAGTTTGTTGTGGCAATTTTAGATGCATATTTTGGAGAGTTTGGTGGTCAATATGTTCCTGAACTATTGATTCCTGCGTTGGATCAATTAGAAAAAGCGTTTGTAGAAGCTAAAGATGATCCTGAGTTTCAAGCAGAATTCATGGATTTATTGAAGAACTTTGCAGGACGACCAACAGCATTGACGTTGTGCCAAAATTTAACGAAAGGCACAAGATCAAAATTATATTTAAAACGTGAAGATTTACTGCATGGCGGCGCGCATAAAACTAACCAAGTGTTAGGGCAGGCATTGTTAGCTAAGCGCATGGGCAAAACAGAAATCATCGCTGAAACAGGCGCGGGTCAACATGGTGTGGCAACTGCGATTGCATGTGCATTATTGGGTTTGAAATGTCGCATTTATATGGGTGCAAAAGATGTAGAGCGCCAAGAGCCAAACGTATTCCGTATGAAAATGATGGGTGCAACAGTGATTCCTGTGTATTCAGGCACTGCAACATTAAAATCAGCTTGTACTGAAGCATTGCGCGATTGGGCTTCAAGCTATAAAACTACGCATTACTTATTAGGAACGGCAGCGGGTCCACATCCATTCCCAACGATTGTGCGTGAATTCCAAAAAATGATCGGTGAAGAAGCAAAAGCACAAATTTTGGATAGAGAAGGTCGCTTACCAGATAAAGTATTTGCTTGTGTTGGCGGTGGTTCAAATGCGATTGGTATGTTTGCTGACTTTATTCCAAATGAAGAAGTAGAATTAATTGGTGTAGAGCCAGCAGGTTTAGGCATTGAAACAGGTGAGCATGGTGCGACATTAGGCACAGCTGCACCAGGCATCTATTTTGGTATGAAAACACCAATGATGCAAAATGATGAAGGGCAAATTGCTGAATCTTATTCAGTATCCGCAGGTTTGGATTTTCCTGGCGTTGGCCCACAACATGCATATTTGAAATCAATCGGTCGTGCGCAATATACTTCAATTACGGATGATGAGGCGTTGGATGCATTTAGAGATTTATGTCGTCATGAAGGTATTTTGCCAGCATTAGAATCATCTCATGCATTGGCTCAAGCATTAAAAGTGATTCGTGAAAACCCTGAAAAAGAACAGCTACTATTAGTGAATTTATCTGGTCGTGGCGATAAGGATATTTTTACAGTGGCTAAAATCTTTGCAGAGAGAGGAGAATAATCATGAGTCGTTATGCAAAAAAATTCAGTGAATTGAAAGCTAAAAATGAAGGTGCTTTTATCCCGTTTGTTATGATTGGCGATCCTAATTATGAGGACTCTCTCACAATCATTGAAACATTAGTGGAAAGTGGTGCGGATGGTTTGGAATTAGGGATTTTATTTTCTGATCCGATGGCGGATGGTCCGATTATTCAAAATGCAGGTGTTCGTGCATTTGAAGCGGGTATTACAGTTGAGAAATCTTTCGAGATTATTAAAACAATTCGCCAAAAATATGCAGACATTCCAATTGGTTTATTAATGTATGCAAACTTGGTTTATCGCCCAACTTTGGATGTGTTTTATAAAACAGCGAAAGATGCTGGCGTGGATTCAGTTTTAGTAGTAGATGTACCATTGCGCGAATTTAAACCATTTAAAGAGTCTGCGAAGGCACATGGTATTGAGTCAGTATTTATCATTCCACCTAATGCGAGCGAAGAAACCATTCGCCAGACAGCAGCAGAGGCAGAAGGTTATATTTATCTAATGTCTAGAAGTGGTACAACAGGTTTGAATCAAGCAACAGATGAAAGCTTACCAACATTGGTTAAATTGATTCGTTCAGTGACAGACACGCCAATTGTTCAGGGTTTTGGTATCAGCACGAAAGAGCAAGTGAAAACTGCAATTGATATGGGTGCAGATGGCGCAATCTCAGGTTCTTTCTTAGTATCTTTGATTGAAAAACATCGCCACAATATGGATGAATTGAAAACAGTATTGGCAGAGCAAGTGTCTTTATTAAAGTCAGGCACAAAATAATTTCATAGCTTTACTCACTATATAAATTTAAACCTCATCATTTAGCCATGATGAGGTTTTTTATTGGTAAATTATAAATAATTATATATATTCATAATATTATTCAATTTAAATATGCTCATATTAATTAATAAGGAAAATATAATGGCGAATAAAACCATCCGAGATGTTACTTACGAGCTGTTAGAAGAATTAGGATTGATAACAGTATTTGGTAATCCTGGATCTACTGAAGAAACGTTTTTAAAGAATTTTCCTAAACATTTTCGCTATGTTCAGACATTGCATGAGTCTTCCGCTGTGGGTGCTGCGGATGGTTATGCGCAAGCCACGAGAAAACCTGCATTAGTTAATGTGCATACATCAGCAGGGCTGAGTAATGCAATGAGTAATATTTTAACAGCTGCACAAAATAAAACGCCATTAATCATTACCGCGGGGAATCAAACGCGAGAAATGTTATTGATGGAACCATGGCTGACTAATATAGAGCCCAATATATTGCCAAAACCGTGGGTGAAATGGGCTTATGAGCCTGTTCGTGCTGAAGATGTACCCGCTGCTTTTATGCGAGCTTATGCCATTGCAATACAACCGCCAGCAGGCCCTGTGTTTTTATCAATTCCATTGGATGATTGGGATAAACCAGCAACGCAATCAGCTGTTGTACGAACGATATCAACAAGAGTTGCGCCTGATCCTATAAGAATTCAAGAATTTGCAGATATATTAAATAATGCTAAAAATCCTGTACTAATTTATGGCGCAGCAATCGCAAGAGGGCAAGGATGGGAACAGGGCATTAAGTTAGCAGAGAAAATGAATGTGCCAGTTTGGGCTGCACCAGCTTCAGAGGTTGCCCCTTTTCCTGAAACGCATCCGCTATATGCAGGAGGATTGCCATTTGCAATTGGGCCTTTATCTGAAAAGCTGGAGCAGCATGACGTGGCGATTGTTATCGGTGCACCTGTTTTTCGCTATTATCCATATGTTGAAGGAAAATATATTCCTGAAGGCATGAAGTTACTACACATTACGGATGATCCTACAGAATCAGCAAAAGCACCTGTTGGTGATAGTTTGATCTCCGATGCTGTTTTGGCATTAGAAAGTTTATATGAATTGGTTCAGCAAAGAGATGCAACGCCAAATATTAATCAGCAAGTACATAGAATGGCACCTTATTCGATGACTTCTGATAAACAGGAAAATCAAACATATTTAACTGCTTTGGAACTATTTGAAACCATTCGTGCTGCAACGCCGAAAGATAGCATTTTAGTGGAAGAGTCACCTTCCAATTTGGGCGATTTACATGCAGCATGGCCGATTGAGCAACCTGATTCATTTTATACATTTGCGAGTGGCAGTTTGGGTTGGAATTTACCTGCAAGCATTGGAATAGCCTTGGCTGAAAAGGATAGTGGGCGAAATAGACCTGTGGTTGCTGTGATTGGTGATGGTTCATTTCAATATTCTATTCAAGGACTTTGGACAGCAGTGGAGCAAGAGTTACCAATACTCTTTGTGATTCCGAAAAATGATGAATATGCGATTTTGAAATCATTTGCCGTATTAGAAGATACACCGAATGTTCCAGGTTTAAATATTCCGAATATAGATATTGCTTCAATCGCGAAAGGTTACGGATGTATCGGTGTGAGAGCTGAAACAATCGATGAGATTAAAAAGGTATGTTCTGAAGCTTTTGCACGCAATAAACCAACTGTGCTTGAAGTACCGATTGTTCCAAAGATTCCACCATTAATTTAATCAGGTGTGATTGAATATAAAAGCCGAGCTAATGTTATAGCTTGGCTTTTTTCTTAGGCATTAACGTTAAAGCCATACCACCAAAAATTAAAATAATGCCGATCCATTGTTCTAAAGAAGGTGCAAAACCTGTGATGAAGATGTCCATTAAAATTGCCACTAAAGGATCCAAAAATACTAAAAGCGCGATTAATTGCGTGGATAAATAACGAATAGAATCGAAAAATAGATAAAAAACAATGCCAGTGTGAACAAAGCCTGTGATTAAAATGTAGAGCCAGTTCATATGGGTCAGCCCATCAAAAGGCTCAAAATTTACGAAAGGTAGTAAAAATAATGCACCAAAAGCCACTTGAATTGTAGTGATTGCGTAGGAGCTAGCATATTTAAAGCCTTTGCCCGTTAATGTTAATAATGCATAAAAGAGGGCGGATAATAGCCCGAAGATTAAACCTTTGGAAAAAAATTCCGATAATGATGCTGTGCGATTAATTTCAGCAATCGCTAATGTGCCGACAAAACACGTTAAAATCGCGAGCATAGGAATGAGTGTTAATCGTTCTTTATAGATAAATGCACCGAGTATCATTACGATAACAGGCGCTAAATGATAAATAGAAATAGCAACGGTAACGCCTGACTCCTCAATGGCTTTGAAAAAATATACCCAGTTTAATATCAAAAATATTGCACAAATTAATATGCGAATGACTTCTGATTTATTCCAAGTCTCATTGCGTAATTTACCGGATAGAACCCAAATTGGCCCTAAAAACAGCGTTGCGCAAATACATCGTATGAAAACCAGTTCTAAAGCAGGTAATCCGCTTCGTTCAGAGAAAAATCCAACGGATCCGAATAGAATCATGGCGATGGATATTTTGATGATATTGGGTCGGCTATTCAATGATTGGTATGAAGTGGACATAGATTTAATATGATTTGATTTAAAAATTGGTAGATCATTTTAGTACCACAAATATTGAAAATAATCTTTTAAATAAAATAATGTAGTTTTTTTGTAAAACTAAAGTAGCTGTAATTGATTATGATTCAATGTATTAGATGGTGTGTATAAAAATACTACATGTTATTCATTGAACTAAATCAAAAAAAGCGTGATTTGTTTATTATTTGTAGTACTCTTAGCAACTTGTCAAAAGCAATAATAAATCTTTACAGAGATTGTCAAAAACAATAGAAAAATTTTGGAGGAATTTATGTCAGCAAAAAGAGAAACTTGGAGTAATCAACTACTATATATTTCGACAGTTGCAGGTGCAACAATCGGCTTTGGTGCCACATGGCGTTTCCCTTATCAAGTTGGGCAAAATGGTGGTGGTGCTTATCTTCTTGTTTTTATCTTGGCGATGATTATCTTAGGTGTGCCAATGTTGATGGCGGAACACGTAATCGGTAGACGCTTACACACAAATACGATTGATGCTTTTGGTCGTGGAAAATTGCCACAACCTGTTTCTAAATGGTGGAAAGGCATTGGGATTTTAGCCATCATCGGTGCGTTTGGCATCTTGGCGTATTATATGGTTTTGGGTGGTTGGGTATTTGCATACATTGCAGATATTTTAATGGGATCCATTGATCTATCTAAGCCAATTGAAAATAATACGATTGCGACTTTCTTTAAAGAATCCATCACTAACTCATGGAAAATTAGTTTTTATACATTCTTTTTTGTCGCGATTAACTATTACATTTTAACGAAAGGCATTATCCAAGGCATTGAAAAGCTCATTTCTAGAATCATGCCTGTGTTCTTATTGATCTTAATTGTGATGGTGATTTACGCATTACAATTGCCAAATGCGATGAGCGGTGTGAAATTCTATCTGATTCCAGATTTCAGTAAAATTAATGCAAATATTTTCTTGCAAGCATTGGGTCAAGTTTTCTTTGCGTTGAGCTTAGGCTTTGGTGTAATGATTACTTTGGCATCATATTTGAATAAGAAAGAGAATATGGCAAGAATCAGTATTATTACAGGTGTGATTAATACTATGATTCCATTGATGATTGGTTTTATTATTTTCCCTGCGCTATTTTCTGTCGGCATGGAGCCTACATCAGGCCCAACATTAGTTTTCCAAGCATTGCCTGTTGTGTTTTCTAATATGCCATTTGGAACTATTTTTGGTGTTGCATTCTTTGTGTTGCTCTTATTAGCGGCATTAACAACATCGATTACTATTTATGAAGTGATCATTACTACATTGGTAGAAAAAACACCGATGAGCCGTAAGTTCGCAACATTTTTAACATTGGCGGTTATTTTTATTCTAGGAAATGTACCAAGTATTTTGGCTGATGGACCTTGGAGTAATGTACATATTTTTGGTATGAATTTCTTTGATGCGTTCGATTATATCAGCGCTAACGTGTTCTTTATTTTAACGAGCTTCTTATCATGTATCTTTATTGGTTTCGTGTTGAAAAGAGCAGCAATGATCGAAGAAATTACGAATGAAGGTACTGTGAATAAGAGATTGGCTGTGCCATTATTCTATTACGTGAAGTATTTCATTCCATTGTTAATCCTTGTGATTGCTGTGATGAACTTTGTTTAGATAAAGTATGATAATTTAAATATATTGATAAAGCCCAAATTTGGGCTTTTTTTACGAAAGGAGAGAATATGTCATTTGTGTTTGAGCCGATTGAAACAGCAAGTTTAGCGATTAACGGTCGCGATGAACGCTTTTCAGTGCGTAGAGTTTATTGTGTTGGGCGAAATTATGCTGCGCATGCGAGAGAAATGGGTTCTGATCCTGATCGTGAGCCACCATTTTTCTTTTGTAAACCAAATGATATGGAATCAATCGTAGCGGTAGAAAAAGATCAAATCGTTGATTTACCATATCCAAGTTTGACTGAGAATTATCATTATGAAGCTGAGTTAGTGGTTGCAATTGGTAAAACAGGCAAAAACATCAGTGTAGAAAACGCGAAAGAATACATTTTTGGTTATGCCATTGGCTTAGACATGACAAGACGTGATCTGCAAACTGAAATGAAAAAAGGTGGCCGTCCGTGGGAAATCGGAAAAGCCTTTGATTATTCAGCACCTATTGGCCCAATTCATACATTTGAAGAAAAAGGCGAGTTATTGGATGCGAATATTGAGTTATCTGTGAATGGCATTACCAAGCAACAGAGTAATATTAATTGCTTAACATGGGATGTTTGCGAAACGATTTCGAAATTATCTGAACTATTTGAATTAAGAGCAGGGGATTTGATTTTTACAGGAACACCTGAAGGCGTTGGTCCTGTTGTACCTGGTGATAAAATTTATGCGGAAGTGGCAGGCTTAACGCCAATACAGATCAATATTAAATGATTGACACAAAAAAGCCTGATGCATTAATCCATCAGGCTAAGTCTTGCTCGATATTCATTATCGATAACGAGAAATATCCAAACCTTCAGTATCAATTTCAGGTTTGTTACCTGCGATGATGTCAGCTAAGTACGAGCTAGAACCGCAGGATTGTGTCCAGCCTAATGTACCGTGACCCGCATTGATATAGAAGTTAGTGTATTCAGTGCCGCCAATAATTGGTGTGCTGTCTGGTGTTTTAGGGCGTAAGCCAGTCCAGAAAGTAGCTTTAGGAAGATCGCCGCCATCAGGGAATAGATCATTCGTTACAAACTCTAAAGTTGCGCGACGTTTTGGATTCAAGTTTAAGTTATAACCTGAAATTTCAGCCATACCACCAATTCTGATGCGATCATCAAAGCGAGTGATGGCAATTTTATAAGTTTCATCTAAAATTGTTGAGGTTGGCGCACCTTCAGGGTTCACGATTGGCGCTGTTAATGAGTAGCCTTTCAATGGATAAATTGGTGCTTTAATGCCGATTTTTTTCAATAAGAATGGTGCATAAACACCCAAGCAATCGACGAAAATATCAGCTGTGTGCACAACACCATTTGATTTAATGCCGATGATTTTATTGTGCTCAACCAAAATATCTTGAATGGTTTCACTGAATTTAAACTCAACGCCCATTTCTTTGGCAAGTTCTGTTAAACGGTTGGTAAACAAGAAGCAATCGCCTGTTTCATCATTCGGTAAACGAAGTGCGCCCGCTAATTTATGCACTGATTTTTGTAAACCTGGCTCAACCTTCAAAATACCTTCTTGATCCAATACTTCATAAGGCACATTGAATTTTTCTAATACTTCTATGTCAGCTTTGATGCCAGCCATTTGTTCAGGTGTTCTAAGTAATTGTGTGGTGCCTAAAGATCTATTTTCGTAGCTAATGCCAGTATCTTTTCTTAATTGAATGAGGCAATCACGGCTATATTCAGATAAACGTACCAAGCGTGATTTATTTACTGCGTATTTGCCACTCGTACAGTTTAAAAACATGTTCCACATGAATTTATATTGGTTTAAATCTAACGTTGGTTTAATGGCCAATGGGGCATGTTTTTCTAACATCCATTTAATGGCTTTTAGAGGAATGCCAGGTGCAGCCCAAGGTGTTGCATACCCTGGTGAGATTTGTCCCGCATTAGCAAAGCTCGTATCTAATGCAGGGCCTTCATGACGCTCAAATACAGTCACTTTATAGCCTTGTTTTGCAAGATAATAAGCTTGTGTCACACCGATGACACCCGCACCTAAAATGATGACGTTCATGAATCCTCCTAATGATAATTTTTTATGTGTTAAATGCGTATTTTTGTAAAATACAGTTCGATAATTGACAGTTAAAAATCGTGCATCACTATACCGTAAATTCTGAAATTGATAAGTGATTTTGTGAAAAAATGATCAGTAATTGTGCGATAAATGTAGTTTTTTTGTAATTGATAGATAAGGTGGAAATTTAAATCAATTTAATTAATTGTTATTCATATATATTTTATTATTATTTTTATAATTTCATGGGTGGGTGTTAAGAGAGTATTTAATGATTTGATGGTCCGATTGCATTGTCGTTGATGCATTATTCTGATACCTTGAGTGCCTTATTCGATCAATGTTGGAGTCAAAATTATGCGTTTATTTGTATTTGATCA
The DNA here is from genome assembly GCA_947630895.1 of uncultured Wohlfahrtiimonas sp. Taxonomy (GTDB): domain Bacteria; phylum Pseudomonadota; class Gammaproteobacteria; order Cardiobacteriales; family Wohlfahrtiimonadaceae; genus Wohlfahrtiimonas. The sequence goes on from CANRJJ010000019.1 coordinate 24,508, forward strand.
CTGCCCATTTTGCGTGCGTGCTCTTTTAGCAGCAGGTTTAAAATCTGTACCAGTCGAAATTAAATATATCTTAGAAGATGATGTTGAAACCCCAACTAAGATGATTGGCAAGCAAATGGTACCTATTTTGGAATACGAAGAAGGTAAATTCATGCCAGAAAGTTTAGATATTGTGAAATATTTAGATGAAAATAATGGCGAAAGCATTTTGACAGAAGCGCAAAATCCAGCGATTGAAGCGTGGATTAATGAGCACTTTATGCCAATCAATAAATATGTAATGCCTCGTTATGCTTCTATGGAATTTCCAGAGTTTGCAACAGAAAGCGCAAGAAATGCTTACATTACAAGACATGAACAATATTTTGGTTCATTTGATGAATTATTGGCTTTGTCACCAGAATATAAAGTGGCTACAGAGAAAGCATTGGTTGAACTCGATGCATTGATTGATTTATATCGTGTGGAAGCTAAAAAATACTCATTGGATGATATTTTGTTATTCCCATTATTGCGTGCATTAACAAGCGTAAAAGATTTAGCATTCCCTGAAAAAGTATTGAAATACACACAAACTTTGTCAGAGCGTGGCAATTTACCTTTATATTTTAATCAAGCGCGTTAAGCAGAAACATCAATCAAAGCGGTGATATTTTTATCTTAAAGCTGTTTTTGGGTTATCCTATGCAGCTTTAATATTACTTTTGATTGAAACATCTATGAAATCAAAGACCGATTTAATCCTTTGGATGAATCGGTTTTTGTTATCCGTTTAACAAGGTTTGGATTATGAAAAATAAGGTTTTAGGCAGTACCTTAATTATTGCAGGTACCGCAGTTGGGGCAGGGATGTTGGCAATGCCATTAACATCTGCACAAATGGGCTTTGGATTAACGCTACTTTTACTGACATTATTGTGGGTGTTATTGACGTTTACAGCAGTTTTGTTTGCAGAAGTGCATCAATACAATAAAAATGATGCAGGTATCGCAAGCTTAGCTGAGCAGTATTTTGGTACGTCAGGAAGATTATTTGTAAACTTTGTTTTGCTATTTTTTATGTACGCAGTATTAACGGCATATGTAACGGGCAGCGGCTCTTTACTTTTAGGTGTTTTACCAACGTTTGAAAATCCTGATCTTGTACAAAAAATTATGTCGTTAATTTTTTCTGTTGGGTTGGGTATTTTAATCACAATTGGCATTTCAGTGGCTGATGTCACCAATAGAATCTCATTTGGCGTTAAAGTTTTAATTTTTGTGGTGATTTTAGCGTTGTTGTTAAACAAAGTTTCATTTGAAAACTTACAAGCAGCGCCGACTAATAACTTATTATTCTTTTCCGCGATGCCAGTGTTTTTTATGACATTTGGTTTCCATATTTGTACGCCAACCATCAATGAATATTTAGATGGTGATCATAAAAAAGTTAAGTTCTCATGTATTTTGGGCGCGACAGCAATTTTCATGATTTATGTCGTGTGGCAGTTTGCGACGCACGGTGTTTTAGAGCAATCTGTTTTAATCCGAGTATTGAATGAAGAGCCAAGCTTAAATGGCTTGATCGAAGCATTTAAAGTCACAACGGGCAGTGCGATGATGGGTGAGATGGTTCGTGTATTCTCACTATTAGCTTTAGTGACATCGTATATTGGTGTGGCATTAGGTTTATCAAGTGCAGTGAAAGATTTATTGATGCACTTTAAACTTCGCCACGATAAAGTCATTATCGGTTTAATTACATTTGTTCCGCCGATTATTGTTGGTTTTACTTACCCACAAATTTTCTTAAGTGCGTTTGCATTTGCAGGCATCATTTTTGCTTTCATCGGTGTGTTTTTACCCGTTGCGTTGGCTTATAAATCACGCAAAGTTTATCCAAATGGTGACCACACGAAAGGTGGTAATTTATCATTGGTTTTAGCGGTAATTTTTGGAATTATCATTGTTGCAGCTTATGTTTTCTCTGCATTTATTCCTTTATTACCAGCAGTTGTTGGTTAATTGAATCAATAGTTTTAAATAAAAGCTCATCCAAGTCGGATGAGCTTTTTTATTGGTCTTATGATGCAGATACTTTCATGATGATTAAACCGCTGACAATCAATAACGCAGCAATGATGCGTAAAAATGTTAAAGGTTCATTAAAAAGTATAATGCCAATCACGAATGCACCAATGGCACCGATCCCTGTCCAAATCATATAAGCTGTGCCAAGTGGCAATGTTTTCATCGCAAATGCTAACAATGAAAAACTGATGATCATTGCAATGATGGTAATGGAGGAGTAATAGAGTGATGAAAATCCATTGGAGAGCTTCATGGTATAAGCCCAAACGATTTCAAAAAGACCTGCGAGTAAGAGAGCAAACCAAGCTAACATAATAAGTTCCTTAAAATGTTCTAGGTCGTCCCAGAGAGATAAAAATAAAGCAGATGGGTCGTCCCATCTGCTTGAAAATGATAAGTAAAATTACTACTTAGGTCAAATTTTATTGGTGTAAGCGATCTAAACCTAATCTTAAATCTGTTTTTAAATCATCCAATGATTCAAGACCAATTTGTAAACGCAAAGTCACGCCATTTGGATTCCACTTGGTTGCAGTACGATAATTGGTGCAGTCAAAAGGAATCACTAAGCTTTCAAATCCGCCCCATGAAAAGCCCATAGAAAATAGTTGCATATTATCCAACATATTCGCTAAATGAGCCTTCGTGAATTCTGGCTTTAAAACGATTGAGAATAGACCTGAGCTTCCTGTGAAGTCACGTTTCCAAATCTCATGGCCAGGACAATCTGGGAAAGCAGGGTGAAGAATCTTAGCCACTTCAGGTTGTTCTTGTAACCAATGAGCCATTTCTAACGCTCTTTTTTCTGCTTCTTTTAAACGAATGTGTAATGTGCGAAGTCCACGAAGTGCTAAGAAACAATCTTCAGCACCAGGAAGCATCGCCATCAAATCCCATGTTTTATATAAGCGTTTCCACCATTTTTCATTGGCGGAAATCATACCGAGCAATAAATCTGAATGCCCGCCTAAATATTTTGTGCCTGCCTCTAAAGATAGATCGCAGCCATGTTTATGCGCATCGAAGAAAATAGGCGTCGCCCATGTATTATCGATGATGGTTGTAATATCAAACTCTTTTGCAATCGATGTTAATAGTGGAATGTCTTGAACTTCAAATGTTTGAGAGCCTGGAGATTCAAGAAACAATACCGTTGTATTGTCTTTGATTAATGAGCGAATTTCTTCACCGATTAGAGGATCATAATAAGTGGTTTCAATGCCCATTTTTTTTAAAAATTGGTTGCAGAAATCACGGCTTGGGGAATAAGCAGCATCAGGCATCAATAGATGGTCACCACTTTTTAATGTTGTGAGCAAAGCCAATGCAATTGCACCTAAACCTGAGGGTAATAAAACTGTACCTGCACCACCTGTTAAAGCTGTCCAAGCATTTTCTAAATCACGAGTAGTTGGTGTGCCATCTGTGCCATAAGTAAATTCCGAGCGACGGTGATTTAAATCATCCATCGTTTTATAAACCACGGTTGAACCACGATATACAGGACCATTCACAAAACCTTTTTGCTTAGAAGGATCTCGTCCTAATTGTGTTAATTTGGTTTCAGTTGAAAAATTTTCAGGTTTAACGTGGCTCATGCATATCTCCGATCTATTTTTAAGCGACGATCACTATAGCAAAATACAGCAGAGATATGAATATACAGTGATTAAAGGGCAAAATGGATAGCATACAAATGTCAGAAATCCTATATAATGTGCCTTTATTTCGCAGTCAACGTTAGTGATAGAAGGAAACACGATGGAAAATATAGTCGTTTTAGATTTTGGTAGTCAATATAATCAATTAATTGCTCGCCGCATTCGTGAAATAGGTGTTTTTTCTGAATTAATCCCTCACACAGTAACTGCTGAAGAAATTAAAAAATTGGCACCTAAAGGTATTATTTTATCGGGTGGTCCAAACAGTGTTTATGCTGATGATGCTTTTAAAATTGATATGGAAATCTTTAATTTAGGCATACCTGTTTTAGGCATTTGTTATGGTATGCAGTTAATGTCTCATAGCTTGGGCGGTAAAGTTTCTAAAGCTGACCACAGTGAATATGGTAAAGCTGCCTTGAAGCATTTAACGAAAGATTCTTTATTGTTGAATAATTTGCCTGAAGAGCACATTGTATGGATGAGCCATGGCGATTTAGTTTCAGAGATTCCTACAGGTTTTGAAGTGATTGCAACCAGTAATGATTGTCCAATTGCCGCGATTGAAAATAAAGATAAAAAATGGTTTGGCGTGCAGTTCCATCCAGAAGTTCAACATTCAGAAAAAGGTTTTGATTTACTGAAAAACTTCACATTAGAAGTGTGCGAATGTGTGGGCGATTGGAAAATGGAAAACTTTATCACACAACAAATTGCTGAAATTCGCGAAACAGTGGGTGACAGAAAAGTATTATTAGCTTTGTCTGGTGGTGTGGATTCAAGCGTTGTGGGTGTTTTATTGCAAAAAGCGATCGGCACACAATTAACATGTGTTTTTGTAGATCACGGCATGTTGCGCAAAGGCGAAGCGGATGAAGTGATGAATAATTTAAGCGGAAAATTCGGCTTAAACATCATTAAAGTGGATGCTAAAGAACGATTCTTAAGTAAATTGGCAGGTGTTTCTGATCCTGAAACTAAGCGTAAAATCATTGGTAATGAGTTTGTTTATCTATTTGATGAAGAGTCACAAAAATTACAAGATATTGATTTTTTAGCGCAAGGTACGTTGTACACTGACATCATTGAAAGTGGTACAGCAACGGCTGAAACCATTAAATCACACCATAATGTGGGTGGTTTACCTGAAGATATGAAATTCAAATTAATTGAGCCTTTAAAAACATTATTCAAAGATGAAGTGCGTTTATTGGGTGAAGAATTAGGAATGCCAGCGCATTTGGTATGGCGTCAACCATTCCCAGGACCAGGTTTAGCGATTCGTATCTTGGGTGATATTACAGAAGATAAATTAGAAATCGTGCGTGATAGTGATTTCATTTTGCGTGAAGAGATTGCTAAAGCTGGTTTGGATCGTGATATCTGGCAATATTTCACAGTATTAACAGGATTGAAAAGTGTGGGGGTAATGGGCGATAGCCGTACTTATGATTACACTTTAGCCATTCGTGCGATCACATCTATCGATGGTATGACAGCAGACTTTGCACGCATTCCTTGGGATGTATTGCAGAAAATCTCTGTGCGTTTAGTGAATGAAGTGAAGCATGTGAATCGTATCGTTTATGACATTACAAGTAAGCCACCAGCAACGGTTGAATGGGAATAATCGGTATTCATATTTGAGTTAATTGAAGAAGCGATTAATGATGAATTAATCGCTTTTATTATGGAGAGTAATATGTTCAGTGTAGTGATGATTGCAGTTGTGATTTTGTATGGCTTTGCGTCAGTTTATGTCGTGAAGCAGGGTGGGAAATATGCCGCAGAGCGTGGCAGCTCTTATAAGAAAGGGATGATTTTTCCTGCATTTATTATGGCGATACCAGTAATTGCAGCCATTGCCATCATGCTCTATTCTAGATAAACTCAAAAAGCCACTATTTGAAAGTGGCTTTTTTATTGACATCAGAATGAAATAAATTAATTATGTCGCACAAAATAACCATGTTAAAGGAAGTTTTATGTCATTCATTGATTCGATTATAGGATCTATCAATAATTATTTATGGTCTTATATCTTAATAATTTTATTAATCGCATTTGGTATCTATTTTAGTATTAAGACTCAATTTATACAGTTTAGATTATTCAAAGAGATGTTGAAATTAACTGTAGAGAAAAATGCTAGTGATCAAGGTGTGTCAGCATTTCAGGCATTTACCATTAGTGCGGCAAGCCGAGTAGGTACGGGGAATATCGCAGGTGTTGCATTAGCAATTGGCATTGGCGGACCAGGTGCTGTTTTTTGGATGTGGATGATTGCAATCATCGGGATGGCAACAGCATTTATCGAAAGTACATTGGCACAAGTTTATAAAGTCAAAGATGGTGATACATTCCGTGGTGGGCCAGCTTATTACATGGATAAAGCATTGGGCTGGAAAAAACTAGGCATTGTATTTGCGATTTTACTAAGCATTACTTTTGGATTTATTTTTAACTCTGTGCAATCGAATACGATTGCTATTTCATTTGAGTCAGCATTTGGTTTTAATCCTACAATTGTGGGAATTATATTGGCGGTATCAACGGGCATCATTATTTTTGGTGGTGTAAAACGCGTTGTGCAATTTACGCAAATCATAGTGCCTGTAATGGCAGTATTTTATGTTGGTATTGCTTTGTATGTCATGATCATCAATATCACTGAAGTGCCTAAAATGTTCATGGTGATTGTTGAAAATGCCTTTGGTTTTAATGAAGCATTGGGCGGTGGTATTGGTATTGCGATTACTCAAGGTGCAAAACGTGGATTGTTTTCTAATGAAGCAGGAATGGGAAGTGTGCCGAATGCCGCAGCTACAGCTAATGTATCGCATCCTGCAAAGCAAGGTTTGGTACAAAGCTTGGGCGTATTTTTTGATACGATCATCGTTTGTTCAGCGACAGCATTTATCATTTTGTTATCAGGACTGTATTCATCAGGCATCGACAATGGTGTCGTGCTAACACAAAATTCATTGGCGCTTCAAATCGGTAGTTGGGCAAAGTATTTTGTAGCGATTGCCATTCTATTTTTTGCTTATAGCTCAATCATTGGTAATTACTATTATGGTGAAACGAATATTGAGTTCATTAAAAGTAATCCGATGGCTGTCACTGTTTATCGCATTGCAGTGGTCTTGATGGTATTTTTTGGTGCAACGATTAGTATGAATTTTGCGTGGAATTTGGCAGATTTATTCATGGGCTTGCTCGCAATTATCAACCTTTTTGTGATTGCGATTCTAGGGAAAACAGCCTTTAAAGTGGCGAATGATTATTGCCAGCAATTGAAAGACAAAAAGAATCCTGTATTTAAGGCTAAAAATTTAGGCATTGAAAATACAGATTGTTGGGATTAAGTTTGATTGATCAATAAAAAAAGCCACAATTAATTGTGGCTTCAGGTTGCTGACAAACTCCTGCAAATTTTGTAGGAGTTTTTTATAATCAGCAAATGCTAAAAGATCACA
>CANRJJ010000020.1 GCA_947630895.1 uncultured Wohlfahrtiimonas sp.
AACATAATGGTTAATACAGGTTTAATATGATACTTATCCGCCCATACTCCACCGCCAATTGCTCCAACCATTCCGCCAATATTTAAAGCAAATAAGAACATCATACTTGTTCCTAAGCTATAACCTGCTTGAAGCATTAATTTCGGTAACCAGCTTCCTAAGGCATAAACCATTAATAAGCACATGAAAAATGCGACCCAAAATGAGATAGTGCTGAATGCTCTACCTTCTTGAAACAGTGCTTTAAGCGGTGCTTCTGCTCTTTTTGTCGCTTCAGTTAATGAGAAATTATTCTCTTCTAATACAACAGGTGCTTGATTAATTTTTTCAGAAATTTGTTTAGCTGTTGCAAACTCACCGCGTTTCAATAAAAACACTAAAGATTCTGGCAATAAAAACCATATGAATGGAATTAAGATTAAAGGAATAACTGCAATATAGAACATAATGCGCCATCCATAATCACCCACTAACCAAGAACCTAATAGTGCCGATGCCATACCACCAATTGCATATCCACTAAACATTACCGCGACCAATGTGCTTCTAATGCGCTTCGGTGCATATTCTGTCATTAACGCGACCACATTTGGCATCACACCACCAATACCTAAGCCTGCAATGAATCGTGTAATACCAAAATACATCGGATCATTCACTAAGCCACCAATAAAGGTAAATCCACTGAATATAAACACACATATAATAATGGTCTTTTTGCGCCCAATTTTATCGGAAATTGTGCCCAGTATCATGGCGCCAAACATCATGCCAAACAGCGCTGTACTTGCCAATATACCTGCTTGAACTGCTGTCAATCCCCATTCATTCATCAATAGTGGCAACGCCACACCATAAATGACCAAGTCATACCCATCAAAAATAATGATCAATAAACACCAAAACAATATTTTCCAATGAAAAGGATTAAATTTAGCGTTATCTATCAGCTTTAAAACCTGAAATTCATTTTCAACCTTCATACTCGCTCCTCGATTGTTATTATTTTTTACTTTACATATTTTATTTTTAGTTATTTAACTGCATTGATTGCTAATTTCTGTGCTTCGCCTCCTCTATTGCTCAAGAAAAGGTGCGCAACTATTCCTATAACGCTTCCCCATAAAACAGATGAGATTTGCCAAAATGAAATGCCTGAAATAGTGACCAAAAAAGCAATCAAAGCTGCATCTCGCTCACTTTCATTTTTCATTGCCAATGATAAGTTTGTGCCAATCGCACTTAGCAATGCCAATCCTGCCAATGCTGCTATCATCGCTTCAGGAAATACACTAAACAGAGTCACAATGCCGCCTGAAAAAACTGCACCCAACAAGTAAAAAACACCATTAGAAATACCTGCGACATAACGCTTATCAGGCTGACTATGTGATTCTTTACTCATACAAAGTGCTGCTGTAATAGACGCTAAAGCTATCGAGATTCCACCAAAAAATGCCACCACTACAGATGCGATGCCTGACACAATTAAAATCGGGCCCGCAGGTGTGTGATAACCACTGACTCGTATCATCATCATGCCAGGTAAAAACTGCCCTGATAAAGTGACAATAATGAGTGGAATCGCAAGATTGAGCATGCCATTGACAGTAAATTCAGGTGCAATAAACTGCGGAATTCCAACAGAAAAATCTAACTCTTTAAAGTTAATCTCTCCCAATGAAAAACAGACAATTAACCCTGCAAATAAAACCCACAAAATACTGTATCTCGGGGCTATTTTTTTTGACAATAGATAGGCTGCTAGCATTGAAAAAACGATGATAGGCGCAACTTCGCTCGCTTGGAACAGCTTGACACCAAATTGGAATAAAATCCCTGCCATAACGCCAGCGGCTAAGGATTGAGGAATCCATCGCAATAATTTATCGAAATATCCACTCACGCCGAGCACAATAAAAAATATGCCTGTGATCAAATAAGCGCCCACAACTTCGCCCAAGCCAATGTCAGGAAACAGTGCGATCAAGAGCACTGTTCCTGGTGCTGACCAAGCGGTAACAATTGGTACTTTATATCGCCATGATAAAAAGATACCCGAAATAGCAGCGCCCATTGAAATTGCCCAAACCCAAGAGATCGTCATGGCATTAGAAATCCCTGCCACTTGTGCTGCTTGAAAATAGATAATAAGCGGTCCTGAATAGGAGATCAGAACCGCTATAAATCCAGCAATTGAAGCAGATAATGACCAGTCTTTGAATAAACTACTCATTGTTACCTCCAAATTAATTAGAGCGATTTATTCCCCAATGGCTTTAGGCGTAAATCGTTCGTAATAAAAATTTGCAGGGGTAATTTTTTGTTCATTCAACCAATTTTGTACTGCATCCACCATCGGAACAGGTCCACACAAATATAGGTCAAAATCTGCTTGTTCTACCCAGCTCAGTTCAACATGATCGGTCACATAACCTTTACGCATGTCAGGTAAATCACTGTTTACCACAACTGTGCGATATTCAAACCAATCATGCTCTTTGGCAATCGATTCTAAATAATCAATGCCCACCAAGTCTGCTTCATTCGTCACACCATAAATCAACTTCACAGGTGTTGTGTTTCCATTAGTTGCAAGCGTTGCCAACATTGATTTAAATGGTGCAATGCCTGTGCCGCCTGCTAAGAAAAGTGCAGTTTTATCTAAATTTCTGAGGTAAAAACTGCCATAAGGACCTGTAAAATTAATTTTATCGCCCACTTTTGCTTGCTGATCTAAGAATTGGCTCATTGTGCCTGTTGGGATATTACGAATGATAAATTCTAAAGTTTTATCCCCTGGCGATGAACTGAAAGAGTAAGAGCGAACAATTTCAGTGGAAGGAATACCTAAATTGACATATTGCCCTGATAAAAATGGAATTTCATTCTCATTACCATCCAATTTCAACTGTAATACAAACGTAGAATCAGACACTTTTTCCAATGAAGAAACCGTCCCTTCATACGTTTTAGTTTCAATTTTACATAAATCAGACGTGCTTTGAATTTGATAAACACCCGCTGATGTTGGCTGACATTGACAAGCCAAAACATAGCCCTGCTCAGCTTCTTCTGGTGTTAGTGCATCTTCAATATAATTATCTTCATCCATGTCATAACTACCCGCTTCGCAATACGCACGACAAGTGCCACATGCGCCATCTCGGCAATCCAACGGAATATTGATTTTTTGACGATAAGCAGCATCAGAAAGCACTTCACCTTCTGCAACCGTAATAAATCGAGTCACACCATCTTCAAACTGAAGTGCAATTTCATACTCAGCCATTTTTACATCCTCCATATCATTCTTATATTTTTTACAGCATTAGAGAGTGGTTGATCCTTCAACCACTGATCTCATTTTTATTTTGCATTTCAATCTTAATTAAGGTGCACTTATCGATCATCATCTCTTTAATCAAGAGATGATCAGAGCATTAAGATTGAAATATTATTGATGATTAAATGTGATAAATATCGATTACCTGATTAATATAATCATTTTTCAAAACAATATATTTATTGGTAATGAGTGGTTTATCACCTGAAAAATCGATCTGATAACGCGACATTCCAAAATAGTTATGAACTTTCTTATAACGAAAACTCAATGTGCTCCAGTTGAAACGAACCGTTAATACATCACCTTCGCGCTCAATAATTTCGATATTACTGAGATTATGAGAAGTTCTTGTATCTGGCATAGTTGCAGACGATCTCTCGGTTTTAATGCGGAAAACACGATCTTCCAAACCTTGTTTATCAGGATAATAAATGAGCGATATTTCAGAGTGGGGATCTTCTGTTAGCTGATCTCGATCATCCCAAGACGGCATCCAAAATGTGACATTATCAGCGTAACAAGTCAACCATTCATCCCACTGTTCATCATCTAAAAAGCGAGCTTCTCTGTATAAAAATTGGCGAACATCATCAATCGTAATTTCTTTTTTAATTTCTGACATCTTATTGCCCCTTTCCTTCTTGTGCCGCTAATTCTGCTTGAATGCCTTTTTTAATGCTTTGTAACCAAAATTCGTGTTGTGCTAAATATAACCCTTCATCTTCAGTTTTGATACAACTTAACTTAGGATTTAACCCGATTTCGTTGGCAACATCATCTGGTCCTTGAACCCAATGATCTGCACCGCGGCACATATCATTCCACTCTAAAGCAATGCCAGAATAACCAGCTTGGCAAGCGCGGAACTCTTCTAAGTCATCTGGTGTCGCCATGCCTGATGCATTAAAGAAATCTTCGTATTGACGGATTCTTCTCGCACGCGCTTCAGGAGATTCGCCCACAGGTGCAATACAGTAAATGGTGACTTCTGATTGATTCACGGAAATTGGTCTAACCACACGAATTTGCGAACCAAATTGATCCATCAAATAAACGTTAGGATACAAGCAAAGATTACGTGATCTTTCTACCATCCATTTCGCCATTGCTGGACCATATTTTTCAGCATATTCATCCAATTTTGGGAAATTTGGTCGATCTTCAGGATTTTGCCATTGTGTCCATAAAAGCATATGACCATTTTCAAAGCCATAAGAACCACCGCCTTGCTTGCCCCAAGAACCTGCACTCATTGCACGAATATTATCTTCAGCATTCTCTTTTTCTTTACGATGTTGAGTTGTTGCGGCATAGTTCCAATGCACCACAGAAACGTGATAACCATCCGCACCATTTTCTGCCGTCAACTTCCAATTACCATCAAATGTGTAAGATGAAGAACCTCTTAAAACCTCTAATCCTTGATCAGATTGATCCACAATCATGTCGATGATTTTAGTGGTTTCGCCCAAAAACTCTTCCAATGGCGCAACATCAGGATTCAAACTACCAAATAAAAAGCCTTTATAGCTTTCAAAGCGTGGCACTTGTTTCAAGTTGTGTGAACCATCTTTATTAAAGCTCTCTGGATATCCTGCATCTTTAGGATCTTTCACACGCAACAACTTACCGCTGTTATTGAATGTCCAACCGTGGAATGGACATGTATAAGTGGATTTATTACCACTTTTATAACGACATAACTGCGCACCACGATGCGAACAAGCATTAATCATCGCATGTAATTCGCCATCTTTATTGCGCGCAATAATGATTGGTTGGCGACCAATGTGTGTTGTGTAGTAATCATTGATGTTAGGAATTTGGCTTTCATGCGCCAAAAAAACCCAATTGCCTTCAAAGATATACTTCATTTCTAGTTCAAATAGCTCTTCATCTGTGAAGACGCTACGGTGTAATTTAAACTCCCCTGTTTCATAGTTCTCAATCAGTAACTGATCGATTTTATCCATACTATTATTCAATGAAAAATTTGCATTAGTCATTTAAATCCTCCCTCCTTACTATTTTTTATATATTTACTTCGCGCTATCGCAATAATTTATTCGGCTTGTTATTGATTTAGATCATTTCAAAAACTTTACTCTTATATAAATTTTTGCTTATCGCGGTTATATACCCTAATGTAATAAAACAAAGGAGTCTAAGATCATTTTTATCTATATTAATACTAAAAAGGTATAAACCATGAACTTGAGGTACTTGCGTTATTTTACAACGCTAATTGAGGAGCAAAGTTTTACAAAAGCCGCAGAAAAACTCTGTATTGCACAACCACCACTCAGCAGACAGATTAAAAATTTAGAGGAAGAGCTTGGCGTTACATTGATTGACCGCGCCAGCCGACCACTTTTACCCACAAAAGCGGGGGAAATTTTATATACAAATGCATTGATTATTTTAAATAAAGTGGAAGAAACCAGAGAACTGACTAAAAATCTACAAGTGGATAATGGCACCATAAAAGTTGGTTTTGTTGTTTCGTTACTTTACGGATTACTGCCTAAAATTATCGCCGCTTATCGTGCTGTATATCCCAATATAAAGATCGAATTGATTGAATTAGGTACATTAGAGCAGCTAAAAGCATTGAAAAGAGGGGAATTAGATATTGGCTTCGGTCGAGTGCGTAGCTCTGATCCTGAAATTCAACGAGATCTTTTACGTGAAGAAAAATTATCTGTTGTTGTTAGTAATCAACATCCGCTTAAAAAGAGTACAAAACCACTCTATTTGGCTGATTTAGTGAAAGAAAACATCATTTTATATCCAAATCATTCATTCCCTAATCTTTCGACACAAATTACCAATATTTTCACCAATTACAACTTAGTATTGCAAAATACTGAGCTCGTTCGAGACATACAAATTGCAATTGGATTAGTGGCTGCCAATGAAGGCATTTGCATTGTTCCTGCCAGTACTTCTCGTGTTTCTATAGATAATGTGACTTATTTACCTATACAAGATTCATTAGTGAAATTCCCCATCATTTCTTCGATACGACAAGGCGAAAAAGATCCTAGAATATTGGCTTTTTTTTCATGCATCAAAGAAGTTTATAATAATGAAGGCTTATATGATGATGAAAAACGCATGGTAGAAATTATTGAAAAATTAACATAATCAACAATTAGAATAATTAATTAGAAGCAATTGCCTATTGATTTCAATAGGCAATATTGTATTGTGATACAGTGATTTAAAAGTATTCAGATAATAAATGTACCTATGATCAATAGGTTTCAAATAACTCAAATGAAGATAATACTATGAAAAAAACTCTACTTTACACAACAGTTTTAGCTTCTCTCGTTGGCATGGCAAATGCAGAAGTTGTACTTGGTTATCAAGGTGGTTTCGCGAATATTAATATCAATTACCTTGATTGGTCTCATAACACTGAAAAAAAGTCTAAAAATACTACACATAAAAGAGACTTCGCTTACATTGAATTGGAAGGTGGTGCAAATTTCAATTGGGGTGAATTGTATGGCTTTATTGATTTAGAAAATCCATTTAATAAACAACATGAAGCTCCTGGTAAAAACCAGCGCTATACACTAAAAACAACGGCTCGTATTTATTTAGGTGATACAGACTTTAATCTATATGGCCATGTTTACGGCACTTGGTCTTTGCCCGGTGAAAAATATGGTGGCAACTTCCATGAAGTGAATACTTTATTGGGTGTTGGGTATAACACTTCCATCGGCAATTTATGGTTCAAACCATTTTTAGCATTGCATTATGTGGATCAAACTTTTTACTCAGGCACCAATGGATATGTTCTCGGATGGGTTGCGGGCTATAATTTTAAAATGTTCGAAGAAGATTTCATGATCACCAACTGGAACGAAATTGAGTTTGGTCGCCATAAACGCTACGGCAAACGCACAGGCGTTAATGGTGCAATTGCATTATGGTGGAATGCCACTGATCATCTATCGACAGGGATTCAATATCGCTATGCAAACAATAAATTAGGCGATAATTTCTATCAAGACGCAGTAATTTTCACATTGAAATACAACTTTTAAAATCATAACAGCTCGTTAATTTAACCATTAACGAGCTTAAATTCACTCAGAACATACAATAATATTATGTGTAAATATTAATAAAACTAATTCAGTTATTTAAAACATGTAATTACAACCAAACAATTAACTTTAATTATTAATATAATTCATTATATTGCGCTTACTGATTAAATCTGACATATTTAGCATTCTAATTATATTTATATGTCTCATCAGGATAATAATGAAAATACGTTACACATTTGTTAATCGATCGATTATTTCTTTCAGTTTGTGCAGTTTTCTACTAACCTCTTGTGCAACACTTCAGTCCCAAGATCAAACCCAATCGATAGAAAATCTGATTCCACTTAGCACACCTAATCATTCAAATGTTAACGAAGAAATTATTAAAAAATATAATTCCTACCATAAAGATAATGTTTCCCTACAAGAAGCCGCACAATTAATTGTACTTTTTCACCCTCGTGCATCTCTTGCCAAAAGTGATGAAAATACTGAGGCTGAAATGATCGCAATCGCTGAAGCTGCGTATTACCCACAAATATCGGGCGGTTTAGGCGCTCGTAGAGAAAGCGAAGTATCTTCTCGATATGATAAAAGATACATTCAAGATATAGGCCTTAGCATAAGCCAAGTTCTATATGATTTTGGGAAAATTTCTAATTCTGTCAAAAGTGCTGAATATAGGCATTCAGGCTCACAAGTTAAAACTCAAATAACTAATAATGAATTGATTAATCTATCTTCATTAGCAGTTATTACAGCCAATCGATCTAAACAATTGAGCGCACTGGCTAAAGAACAAGTGAATAGCGTTAGCTCATTGACCAAACTTGTAGAAGATAGACAAGTCAAAGGGGCTGGAAACTTATCCGATGTTTATCAAGCCAAATCTCGATTAGACAATGTTTTATCTGAAGAATTAGATATCAATACACAGCATCAAAGCATTATAAGATCATTAGGCGTGATGATTGGGCAAAGACAAATTACAGATGCAATGGTTGATAAATTACCATCAAGCATAGAAGCTGCATGCTTTACAACGCCAACTTGGGACAATATACCTGAATATGAATTGGCACAAATTGAGGCTGAAATCGCAGCCACTGAATTAGAACTTGCTAAAGCCAATGAACTACCGACCATCTCTCTCACTGGCAATGCATCAAAACCATTGAATGCAACACCTCGCTATGGTTCGAATATAGATACAAAAATTGGTATCAATGTGTCTGTACCTGTTTATCAGGGTGGCGCATTATCCGCGGGTAAAAGAGTTGCGGAAAGTAGAATAGAATCTGCCAATGCTAGACGTGCAGAAATTCAATTAGACATTGAACAAGGCCTCAATGAAGCTCAAATAAACCTACAGAATCTAATCAAAAGAAAAGATCTTTTAGAGCAACGTGTTGCTAACTTAAAAAACACAAAAGATCTTTATAAACAACAATATTTAGAACTAGGTACGCGCACATTGGTGGATTTATTAAATTCAGAGCAAGAATATCATAATGCACAAGTGGATGTTGTGAACAATCGCTTTGATATCATTCAGACACAATTGAACTGCGCATATCGCAAAGGACAACTTGTAGATTCTTTGAATATTTATACGAATTAATTAGAATCAGTGAACTCCCTATTTCTTATTTGTACTTATATTTATCCTTACTGATTTTCCTGACTAACTTGTCCTCAAATATTGATCATTTTCCCCTCAATAAAAGCTTCAAGTAAATCATCTATTTCCTCTGTCGTTGCTTTTTGCAATACTTCATCTGCTAGCTTTTGTGCATCTTTGAAATTAATATTGCGAATGATATGTTTAATCTTTGGTATTGCACTTGCACTCATACTGAATTCATCCAATCCCATTCCAAGCAATATAATCGCCGCCCTTTCATCGCTCGCTAACTCACCACACATACCAGTCCAAATCCCAGCTTGATGAGATGCATCAATCACAGTCTTAATCAGTTGGAGCACTGCTGGTGACATGGAATTATAAAGATGTGATATGAGCTCATTTCCTCGATCAACCGCTAACGTGTATTGCGTTAGATCATTTGTACCTATACTAAAAAAATCTACTTCTTTAGCTAAATGATGAGCAATAACAGCGGCAGAAGGTGTTTCTATCATAATTCCAATTTCTATATTTTCATCAAACAGAATATTTTCTTCTCGTAAAGCCGTTTTAATTGTTTCGATTTCTATTTTTAATGCTCTAATTTCTTCAACTGAAATAACCATTGGAAACATGATTAATAGCTTTCCAAAATGAGATGCTCGTAAAATCGCCCGCAATTGTGCATGCAATATCTCTTTTCTATCCATTGTGATTCGGATGGCTCTCCACCCTAAAAAAGGATTTTCTTCTTTAGGTAATTGCATATAGGGTATATTTTTATCCCCGCCAATATCCATTGTCCGCACAATGATAGACTTTCCTTTTGCTGTAATAGCAATCTCTTTATAAGCTTCAAATTGCTCATCTTCAGTAGGAAAACTATCCCTCTCAATAAAAAGAAACTCGGTACGATATAACCCGACACATTCATAACCATTTTTTTCAGCACCTTCAATATCATGAAGTGTGCCAATATTTGCACCAATCTCAACTCGATGACCATCTAACGTTTCAGCAGGCAGATCCTTTATTTTTTCTAGTAATTGTTTATTTTGATTAAAATTATCTTCTACAATTCGTAGTTTTTTAATCTCTTCATCATTCGGATTAATATAAATTTTATTATTTACTGCATCTAAAATAATTTCATCGCCCTGCTCGATTAACTCAGTCGCGTTTTTTGTACCCACAATTGCAGGAATTTCCAATGATCTTGCCATAATAGATGTATGAGAGGTTCTACCACCCAAATCTGTAATAAACCCTAAAACCTTTTCTAAATCTAACTGAGCAGTTTCAGAGGGAGTTAAATCTTTCGCAACTAAAATACATGGCTCTTCCAATGAAGATAAGTCTACGATCTCTAAGCCTAAAATATTTTTTAACAAGCGTTTACCAATATCCCTGATGTCCACTGCTCTTTCTTTCAAATAATCATCATCTAACTCTTCAAGAATTTTAGCCTGTTGTTCAATCACAATGTTTACTGCATGATCTGCAGAATATAAATTATCTCGTATTAAATTAACGACTTCTTCCTCAAGCTCTTCATCTTCTAGTAATAAAATATGACCTTCAAAAATCGTAGCTTTTTCTTCACCCAATGTATCTTTGGATTTATGCATAATTGCAGATAATTGATGACTTGATTTTTGTCGACCTTCTTTAAATTTTTCAATTTCTAAATCAATTTCAGAGCGATCGATAGACAGCGCATTCACAACAATATCTGGTTCTTTTAATAAAACAGCTTTTGCAAATGCTATGCCAGAAGAGACTAATATTCCTGATATCATATTTTCAACCTTTATTGGATCATTTGGCCAGTGAGTTGTTATCTAATAATGCTATGACTCTAAGTCTGGCAGAATTTTAATTAAATGCTCAACAGCTTCAGTTTCATCAGCTCCTTCTGCAGAGATTTCTATTTCTGTGCCTTTTTTTAAGCCTAAAGTTTGTAATTTAAATAAACTTTTAGCACTAGAGCTTTTGCCATTAGCGCTCACCGTTATCTCTGATTCAAATTCTTTTGCTTCTTTGACAAAAAGTGCAGCTGGACGTGTATGCAAACCATTTTCAAGTGTAATAATTATATTTTTACTATACATATTTTCTCCTAAGCTTTAATTTCTAATCCATGAATATTATTATTTCTTATGATTAATTTATTTAGAATATTTATAACAGTATTTTATAAAAAATGTCTGATAACTTCTAATATTTGATTAATATTATCAGAATTAAATACATGGAATTCATTGCAGCTAGACCTTTTTAACATCTTCAAATTAGATTCATAATGTATGAAATATCCTATCGAAAAATTAAAAATTATGTATGATCTTAAGAATTATATTATCTGTATCTATTTAGAAAAATAATGCATATATCAATAAAAATTGTAAATAAAACAAGAGGTAATAGCTATATGAGGTTAATCCCACTGAATAATGCAAAAGATGTTGGTACATGGTCTGCACAATATATTGCTGACAAAATTAATGCATTTAATCCGACTCAAGAAAGACCTTTCATTCTCGGATTGCCGACAGGCAGCACGCCTTTATTAACTTATAAAGCTTTAATTGATTTATATAATACTGGCCAAGTTAGTTTTAAACATGTGGTGACATTCAACATGGATGAGTATGTTGGCATTTCTGCTGACCACCCACAAAGTTATCGCACATTTATGCATGAAAACTTTTTCAATCATATTGATATTCAAAAACAAAATATTAATTTATTGGATGGCAATACATCTGATATTGAAACAGAATGCAAAAATTATGAAGATAAAATTAAATCTTACGGCAAAATTAATTTATTTTTAGGTGGTGTCGGTAATGACGGACACATTGCTTTCAATGAACCCTATTCTTCGCTCCATTCTAGAACTAGAGTTAAAATGTTGACTGAAGAAACTCGCCAAGCTAATTCTCGCTTCTTTAATCATGATATTAACAAAGTGCCAAAATTCGCTTTAACGGTAGGAATCGCAACTCTTATGGATGCAAAAGAATTAATGATACTGGCAACAGGTGTAGATAAATCAGATGCCGTTCATGCCGCTGTAGAAGGCTCAGTCAATCATTTATGGACAGTAAGCTGTATCCAAATGCATGCTAAAGCCCTAATAGTATGTGATGAACCTGCAACACTTGAGTTAAAACTAAAAACCATTAAATATTTTAAAGAAATAGAATCTGAAGCTTTAAGTAAATTTATGTAGTTACTTGATTATCGAGAATTAATACGTGAAATGATGATTATCTTAATAAATTATGAGTAATCTAATTAAATAATATTTAGCACTAGCCAAACATTGTTTTTATAAAATCATCAAGCTAGTATAGTTTTAAAATACTAAAAAATAGAATCATAAGAGGATAAGGTATGGGCAAAAGCAAAAGAAAATTTGGTGAATCCATCCAGCGTTTCGGAAGAACACTGCTTCTTCCGATAGGTGTTTTAGCACCAATAGGCATGATACTAGGTATCAGTGGAGCATTAGTACAAAGCTACATGATTTCTCGATTTCCTTTTCTCGGCAATGAAACAGTTAATGCATTACTGATCAGTATTCGCTCCATTGCAGGCGTTATTTTCGATAATATTCCATTATTGTTTGCCATGGGTGTTGCTTACGGAATGAATAATAGAGACAAAGGCATTGCCGTATTTGCTTCTGTCGTCGGTTATTTATCATTGATCATCACAATGAATGTATGGCTCATCTTAATGGGGAAACTTGCAGATCCTGCCCTCATGGGACAAGTTGGGCAAATTAGAGTGCTTGGTATACAAACCCTCAATATTAGTGCTGCCGGCGGAATCATTACGGGCTTAATCGCCTCATGGGCAACAGATAAATTCTATAACTTAGAATTACCAACAGCATTTGCATTCTTCTCAGGTAAAAAATCTGTTTCGATCATTATGATTGGATTAATGATCATGGTTGGTGCCACTTTGCCGTTCCTTTGGGAAATTTTAGTGCAAGGTTTAATGAAATTATCTGTCGTATTTTTAAGCCCTGTTGGACCATTTTTCACTGCAGGTGGTGAACGCTTATTTATTCCTTTTGGCTTACATCACGTTTGGAATGTGCTATTTAGATTCACCGAAGCTGGTGGTACTTATGTTATTGATGGAGAAACCTACGTTGGTGTTGTGCCTGCATTAACAGAAGTATTATTTAATCAAGGGCCAGACAGCGAGTATTGGTCAATGATGCCTAGTTTAACGCGCTTTATGGCACAACAACAAATGTTGGTTACCTTGTTCTTGTTCCCTGCTATTGCATTAGCCATTTATAAAACATCCAAAAAAGAAAATCGTGCAGAAGTTAAATCTATGTTAGTCACAATGGTATTGACTGCAATGCTCGGTAACGTAACCGAACCTCTCGAGTTTACTTTTGTATTTATCGCACCATTTTTATATTTAATTTATGCAATTATCGTCGGTATTGGTGCATTTCTACTTTCTCTTGCGGATGTTGGCATTGGCTATATTCGAGGGACTATATTCGACTTTACGATTTTCGGATTACTATATGAACATACAAATTGGATATTTTTAGTCATTATCGGTAGCTGTTTAGCCGTTGCAACATATTTCATCTTTTATTGGGCAATCATTAAATTTGATATCAAAACACCAGGCCGTGAAGAAGCCAGTAATCTAAAAAACACCCTTATTAGAGATAAACGCTATGGAGAAGTTGCTGACATATTAATCAGAGCATTAGGTGGCAAAGAAAATATTGTGAATGTCGATAACTGCATTACTCGTATGCGCATCGATGTCGTTGAAGTAAATAAAATTGATAAAGATTTAATGTTGGAATCAGGCTGTACAGCATTCTTTGTACCATCAGCCAATCATATTCATGCTGTATATGGACCAAAAGTTGAATTTGTTAGAAATGCTGTTGATGATGCAATGAAAAAATAAAAGGAATATAAAATGAGAGCATTATATGATTCAAAAAGTAAAACAATCTTAGATCGTGGCTTAAAAGAGCTATTAACCAAAGAAGAATCTTATAGAACATGGCTACAAGTTGAAATTGCATTAGCACAAGCACAAGCATCTGTCGGCTTGATTCCGAAAGAAGCCGCTGAAGAAATCGCAGAAAAAGGAAAAATTGAAAATCTAGATTTTGACTTAATGGCAGAAATCTATGAAAAAATTGGGCATGGTTTTGTCCCCTTTTTAAAAGTTATGGTGAAAGCTTGTGGCGAAGAAAGCGGTAAATATATTCATTACGGAATTACCACGCAGAATGTACAACAAACTTCACAAATCTTGATTATGAAAAAAGCTCATACTATTTTTATGAGCTTAATTAGTGAAATTTTAGATAATTTAAGCAAATTAGCTGCGGATAATGCTGATGCTGTAATGGCTGGTCGCACACATGGCAAGCATGCTATACCAATAACTTACGGCTATAAAGTTGCTGTTTGGATTTCAGAGTTAATCACAACAGTTGAACGTCTACAAGAAATGGAAAAACGCGTATTCACCGTCATGATGGGCGGTGCTGTCGGTGCTTTTAACTCCGTAGGTGAAATAGGTATTGAGATACAAAACAGGGTGGCAGAAATACTCGATCTACAACCAATGCTAATTCCATCCCGCAATATCAATGGTCATAAAATAGAATATATTAATAATTTATGTCTATTGGCCTCAACATTCCATAAAATGGCAGAGGAAGTTTTTCAAACATCTATCGAAGAATTTTCAGAAGTCTCAGAGGGATTTTTAGAAGGAACCGTTGGCAGTAGCACAATGCCACATAAAATTAATCCGAAACTCTCTAAAGGCATTATTGCCAATTCACAAAAATTATACTCTTTGAGTTCATTAGGACATTATTCTGCTGTTCGTCCTTATGAAGGAGATAGCACATCCTATATGCTGTTTGATGGTCTATTAGATGAAGCAATGGAATTGATGATCGAGATTATCTTACGCGCCGAAGAATTAAGCAGAAGTTTAACCGTTAATAAAGAACGTTTATATCAAAATGCGAATATCAATAAAGGATTAGATAATAGCGAATACATTATGATGAAAATTGCTGAAAAACTTGGCAAAGATAAAGCCCACGAGGTGATTTATTCAGTCGCCATGGACAGTGAATTAAATCATAAAGATTACTTTGATGTTCTAAAGGGCAATGATTTAATCAGTCAGTCATTTTCTGATGAAGAACTAAAATTAATGTTAGATCCAAAAAACTATATTGGATTATCTAGTGAAATCGCATTAGATTTCTCGGAAAGAGCTAAACAATTAGCCATTCAATTAAGAGAACAATATGCATAATATTCGCTTAATTGTTTCAGACATGGATGGCACTCTGCTTGATTCTAAAAAAAACATTTCTGAGAAAAGCTTAAATGTGATTAATCAATTATCTGATCTATCGATTATTTTTGCGATTGGATCGGGTCGAAATTTACAAGGCCTAAAACGTTATACCGCACATTTTCAACAGCCTCTACCTTTAATCACCATCAATGGTGGTCTGATTTATAATGAAAAACAGGAAATAATTTTTGATCAACCATTAGCGTTGGATACTATCAACTCGTTAATTCATGAATTAGATCAGTTTAATATTTATTATGATTTATTAGGTGAAAATGCTACTTACTCTAACAATCGAGAGTCTCGTAAACGTTTTATCCAAAACATATTAAATGCTAACAATATTAAAGCTAATGCAGCACATGACAATCGTTATTTAGATGTACAGTTTGTCGATTATAATGATGCATTATTTTCTACCGTTAATATCTATAAATTTAGCGTAATAAACTTTGGTGAACATGATTTAAAGAAAATTGCACGCCATATTTCAAACAAGATCCCTTGTGAAATATCTTCTTCGGGACCTAATAATATCGAGATTAATCCATTCGGTGTTAATAAAGGTCAAGGCATAAAAACCTTATGCCAATATTACTCAATTAGCCTGAATGACGTATTAGCAATTGGTGACAATATCAATGATATATCTATGCTGGAAACAGCGGGTATATTTTGCGCTATGCAAAATAGCCATCCAGATATTCTTGAACGAAGTCAGCATGTAACCGATTCTAATAATGATGATGGTGTTGCTAATGCAATTTTAAAATTAATAAAATAATTATAACTAGGAGAAATATATGTTTGGTTTATTTAAAAAAAAGAGTCCGAAACCTTCAGTAGAGCTATATGCAATTTGTGATGGCACTTTCAAAAAAATAGAGCAAGTGAATGATGCTGTATTTTCTGAAAAGATGATGGGTGATGGTTTTGCGATAACGCCAAAATCAGGCAAAGTATCAGTATGCTCACCCATTCAAGGAAAAATCGTAAGTATTTTTCCAACTAAACATGCACTTACTATCGAAACTCCGGATGGAACAGAGGTCATCATTCATATGGGCATTGATACAGTTGAATTGAAAGGTGAAGGATTTGACATTCATGCCACAGAAGGACAAGATGTTGACCAAAATACAATCATTGCAAGCATGGATACTGATTTAATTACCAACAAAGAAAAAATAACGGACATTATTGTCGCATTCCCAAATCTTGAAGATAAAAATAAACGCTTAGATATTCCTACTAAAAAAGATGTTTTAATCTCTGAATCATTAGGGCGTATCATTGATTAATAAAATATTTTGCTATAAACAAACCTTACACTATTCATTTAGCGAATAAAACTCTCAAAAAAGCCCTTGATTCCTAAGGGCTTTTTAATAAAAATCACAACGAGAATTTTTACAATTATCCTTGTATTTCAAATATTAACTCTAAATTCTTCAGCATAAAGCATAACAATCTAAGAGGAATGAAATGGAAAAAATTACGTTAGAAATGATTAACAAAATTATTGAAGAAATTGGTGGCATACAAAATATTGAAAAAAATGGTAATTGTATGACGAGATTGCGCTTAAGTTTACGTGATTACAGTCTAGTAAATCATAGTAAAATCAAGCAAATTAAAGGTGTTATTGGCATTATAGAAAGTGATAATCAGATACAAATTATTCTAGGACCGGGAAAAGCACAAGCAGCAAAAGATTTGGTTGATAAAGTTTTAAATAATCCTGATCTCATCAAACATACAGATCCAAATCAACCTTCACTCAATGAGATCGCAAAACAACAAAAAAGCCAATATAAAGCAAAACAGACAAGCTGGCTTCAATCTTTTTTAGCAAAATTTGCCACAATTTTTACGCCACTCATTCCAGGATTTATCGCAGCTGGTTTATTATTAGGAATAGCGACATTATTAGAGCAAGCGCTCATTAATCCTGGGCATATCACAAGCCATTTAATGCTTAACTTGGTGACATATTTAAAGATATTCAGCAAAGGATTATTCTTATTCTTAGGCATTTTGGTTGGTTACAACTCTACCCAAGCTTTTGGTGGCTCTGGTGTGAATGGTGCAATTATTGCATCCCTATTTCTGTTGATCTATCAAAGTTTAGGTGAAAATCAATCGGGTATTCCCACTGATATTTTTAGTGCTTACGCTAAATTTTTTTCAGGAATGCCCGACTTCTTCTCTCACGCTATTGATCCGCGAGGAAATATTATTGGTATTTTAATCGCTGCAATTGTGGCTGCGAAAGTAGAAGTTTTTATCAGAAAATTTATCCATCCTAATTTGGATATGCTACTGACCTCTACTCTCACACTGTTGGTCATGGGCATGATAACTTATATAATCATCATGCCTATTGGTGTGTATCTATTTGAAGGAATGTCATTCTTATTTCAACATTTAAACAGTAATCCAATTGGTGCAGCAATTTTAGCAGGTCTTTTCTTAATTTCTGTCATGTTCGGCGTGCATCAAGGTTTTGTACCTGTATATATTACGCTTGTAGATACACAAGGATTCAATTCTCTGTTCCCAATTTTGGCAATGGCTGGTGCCGGACAAGTCGGTGCTGCATTAGCATTATATTCAAAAGCAAAAAAAGGTAGTTTATTACGCCAACAAATCAGCGGTGCTATTATTCCAGGCTTTTTAGGCATTGGTGAACCGTTAATTTATGGTGTTACTTTGCCCCGCGTGAAGCCATTTATCACAGCATGTATCGGAGGTGCAGCAGGAGGATTCCTGATTGGCTTAATTGCTATGCTCGGTCTACCAATGGGCCTTAACTCTGTATTTGGTCCATCTGGATTAATTGCAATCCCATTTATGACTTCCGACATCGGTATTTTGCCTGCAATTTTAATTTATATAACAGGGTTATTGTTTGCTTATGGTGTTGGTTTTATTGCAACCTCTATCTGGGGATCTAAAAATATCGATTTAAACTAGAATGTGCAAAAACAAAAAAGCCTGAACTAATGTTCAGGCTTTTCAATTTGGCGGAGGTGGTGGGATTCGAACTCACGAACGGTTTAACCCGTTGCCGGTTTTCAAGACCGGTGCCTTCAACCACTCGGCCACACCTCCAAAAGAGATGTGCATTATATATAATTACGAAGTTAACGCAATAGCATTTCTGTATTATTTTTACTCAACCACTGCAATTCTCAAGTTATTTGTACCACCTTGTACATAATTGAGCGATCCTCTCGTAATAATAATTCGATCACCACGCTTTACCGCACCATGTTCGCGCAATACACAAACAATTTCTCTCACAACATCTTCTTCATTGGCATGGTTCACATTAAACTCGATTGGTTTCACACCACGATACAGAGTCATACGCCCTGCTGTCACTGCATGGCGCGTTAAACCATAAATAGGAAGCTCTGTGGTTACTCTACTCATCATCAATGCTGTAGTGCCTGATTCTGTTAAACAGACTAATGCTTGCACATCAAAATGATTCGCCAACACAATTGAAGACATCGCAATAGCTTCATCTGTATAGTTAAATTGTCGATCTTTAATAAAAGCATTCGTACTTAATACCATCGACATTTCACTTTCCGCACCCACGCAAATTTCAGCCATGGCTTTCACAGTTTCTACTGGATACTTCCCTGCTGCACTTTCCGCTGACAACATCACAGCATCCGTGCCATCCAAAACAGCATTCGAAACATCCATGACCTCTGCGCGCGTTGGTGATGAATTTTCAATCATAGACTCCATCATTTGCGTTGCGGTAATAACAGCTCTATTCAACTCTCTTGCACGCAAGATAAAGCGTTTTTGTACGCCCATTAATTTAGCGTCACCAATTTCTACAGCCAAATCGCCGCGCGCAATCATAATCGCATCGGAGGCTAAAATAATTTCATCAATATTTGTGAGTGCTTCTATTCGCTCAATCTTTGCAACCAAGTGCGCTTTTGAACCTGCTTGATCTAATAACCTTCTCGCTTCATGCATATCTTCGCCATTTCTCGGAAAAGATACCGCGACATAATCTGTTTGAAAATTAGCCGCACAGATCAAATCTTCTTTATCTTTGTCAGTTAATGCAGGCGCTGATAACCCTCCGCCTTGCAAGTTAATGCCTTTACGATTCGATAAAATACCGCCAATCACAACTTCTGTATAAACTTCTGAACCCTTAACTTCGGTCACTTTAGCGATAATTTTTCCATCATCCAATAACAAAATATCATTCGGCTTAACATCTTTAGTCAGTTCTTTATAAGCAATCCCAACGCGCTCAATCGTTCCTTCATCATCAGGATGAGCACTGTCTAAAATAAATGTTTGACCAGCTACCAAATTCACAAAACCATCTTTAAACTTTTCTATTCTTATTTTTGGGCCTTGTAAATCAGACAGTATTCCCACATTAATTTTCAATCGCTCTGCAATCTCTCTTACAGCATTTACTCGTTGAATATGTTCTGCATGCGTACCGTGTGAAAAATTCAACCGCACAACATTCACGCCAGCTTTGATAATTCCCTCTAAAACTCCTTCTCTATCAGTTGCTGGACCTAACGTTGCAACGATCTTCGTACGTCTGTTCATAAACCTCTCCTTTATCGTATTAAATTATTATTAAAACTATTAATCTGAGCTATAGGTAAAACAACATCGCAGTCTTTCGCTTAATTCAGTACAATATACAGATTAATTTCTTTATTAACGAATATCTAGTTGGAGCTATGACAGAATCTATCTTTAATCGTGAACTCATCGATAAATATGACAAAGCGGGCCCGCGCTACACTTCTTACCCAACTGCCGTGCAATTCACTACTGAATTCACTCGTGAAGATTACATAGAAGCCGCTAAAAAATCGAATGAATCAGATCGCGATTTATCCTTATATTTCCACATGCCATTCTGTGACACAATCTGTTTTTACTGTGGCTGTAACAAAATTATCACTAAAAATCGCAAGCGTTCTTTACCATATGTTGAGCATTTATTGCATGAAATGGACTTACAAGCACCATTGTTTGACCGCAATCGTAAAGTAAAACAGTTGCATTGGGGCGGCGGTACGCCAACATTTTTATCTCGCGATGAAATGAAAATGGTGATGGACAAAACAGCTGAAAACTTCACTTTGTTACCGAATGATGAAGGTGAATATTCAATCGAAGTTGATCCTCGCGAAGCAAATGCTGATACCGTTCGTTTCTTACGCAGCATCGGTTTTAACCGCTTAAGTATGGGCGTACAAGACTTTAACCCTAAAGTTCAAGTGGCTGTAAACCGTATTCAACCTAAAGAAATCACTTTAGAAACATTACACGCGGCGCGTGATTGTGGCTTTAGTTCTATTTCTGTGGATCTAATTTACGGCTTACCTTTCCAAACTGTAGATACGTTTAACCAAACATTGGAAGAAATGATCGAAATTTCTCCTGATCGTTTATCTATTTTCAACTATGCGCACATGCCTCATTTGTTTAAAACTCAAAAACAGATGAATGCAGAAGATATGCCAAAGCCTGAAGAAAAATTGATCATATTGAAAAACATCATCGAGCGCTTAACAGATGCTGGCTATGTTTATATCGGTATGGATCACTTTGCAAAACCTACGGATCAATTAGCAATCGCTCAGCGAGAAGGCAAGTTATACCGTAACTTCCAAGGTTACAGTACTCATGCTGACTGCGATGTTGTAGGAATGGGTTTATCTTCTATCTCTCAAATCGGCAATATCTATGCACAAAATGTGAAAGAAATGCCTGATTATGAATCAGTTATTACTAGCGATTTACTGCCAATTTGGCGCGGTGTGAAATTAACTTCTGAAGATGAATTGCGTCGCCATGTGATCACTGAACTCATGTGTAATCTAAAATTAGATTTAAATGAAGTTAGCCGTTTGTTCAATATTGATGCGAAAGAACATTTCAAAATTGAAATCGAAGACCTAAAAGCAATGGAACCAGATGGTTTGATCGTTGTGGATGGCGACACATTCTATGTTCAAGATCGTGGCCGCTTACTCATTCGTAATATCGGCATGGTATTTGATGGTTATCTTCAAAAAAATGATCAACGCTTCTCTCGCGTTATCTAGTACAATTTAGTTGTCAAAAAAATCTCTGACTCAGAGATTTTTTTTATTGTAAGCTACATTTTTTATCACAACAGATACAATTTGAACGAAGGATTTTCAATGAAAAAAATCTTAACCATTGCAGGCTCTGATTCAAGCGGTGGCGCAGGCATGCAAGCCGACTTAAGAACATTTGCTAAGCATGATTTATACGGCTTTTCTGCATTAACCGTTATTGTGACGATGGATCCAAAAGAGTGGACTCACGGCGTTTACCCAATTGAAGTGCCTGTAATTGAAGCGCAAATCAATACTGCTTTGAATGGTGTAGGTGTTGACGCAATTAAATTGGGCATGTTGCCAACGCCTGAAATCATTGAAAAAGTTGCATCTCATTTAGATACTTGGTCATCAAAAGTACCTGTTGTGGTTGATCCTGTGATGGTTTGTAAAGGTAATAAGCCTTTATTCCCTGAACATGGTGAAGCGATTAAAAACAACTTAATCAAACACGCAGCGGTGACAACACCTAACTTATTTGAAGCGGCACAATTAGCAGATATGGAAGAAATCACTAATTATGATGAAGCCAAAGAGGCTGCAAAACGTATTTTTGCATTGGGCTGTAAAGCTGTTGCAATCACAAATGTTGGCCGTTTAATGGAGCCAAAAACTTCAGGTGACTTATTCTATGATGGCAATGAGTTCATCTTAATGGAAGGTGATTTCATTGATACTCATCACACTCATGGCTTAGGTTGTACATTTGCAGCGCATGTTGCATCTAATCTTTGTAAAGGCTTCTCTCCAAGAGAATCTGTATTTGAAGCAAAAGAAGCGATCAAAAAAGGCATTAAACAACATTGGGCAATGAACCAATTTGTAGGTACTTTAAACTTCCCTGATAGCTTTAAATAATTAAAAATAAGCATTTAAAAAGGCAGATAATTCTGCCTTTTTTATTCTTTTCAATTTAAACATAATTACGCAACGCGCTTTTTCACTAATCCTAATAGAATTGCACTCACCGCTGTACCTGCAACAATCGCAATCACATAACCAATTAAATTGGTAATTGCACCAGGAATCAATAATACAAAAACGCCACCATGTGGTGCTTTTAACGCACAACCCAATACCATGGAAATTGCACCAGCTACCGCAGAACCCGCAACGAAGCTTGGGATTACACGCAATGGATCACGAGCAGCAAAAGGAATCGCCCCTTCACTGATGAACGATAAACCTAAAATACCTGTCGCAACACCTGACTCATACTCATCTTTTGTGAACTTACTTTTGAATAAACGAGTCGCAACTGCTGCTGCCAATGGCGGAGTCATCCCTGCTGCCATCACTGCTGCAATCGGTTCATAAACACCTGATGAAATCAGTGCCACAGAAGTTGCGTAAGCCGCTTTATTCACTGGGCCACCTAAATCTACGGCCATCATTCCACCAATTACAGCACCCAATACTAAAGCACTCGCACCTTGCATGCTCTTCAACCACGATTCTAAGCCTTTTAGCAACGCTGAAGCAGGTTCACCAATGATATAAATCATCACTAAACCAACGATTAACGTTCCCAATAAAGGCAGAATCAAAATTGGTTTGAGTCCATCTAAATTGCGAGATAAACGGATATTATTATTGAGCCATAACACAACATAACCTGCCATGAAACCCGCAATAATACCGCCCAAGAAGCCTGCACCTAAATGCGCTGCAAGCATACCTCCGATCATACCTGGTGCTAAACCTGGTCGATCTGCAATTGAAAATGCAATATAACCTGCTAATGCTGGCACCATTAATGAGAAACCAACACCACCAATCGTTGATAAGGCATGAGCTAATGTTCCTGCATTTTCTGCACTGCCTGCATTGATACCACCTAATGCAAATGCCAAAGCGATTAACAATCCACCTGCCACCACAAATGGCAACATGAATGAAACACCTGTCATCAAGTGCTTATAA
Source organism: uncultured Wohlfahrtiimonas sp. (assembly GCA_947630895.1). Lineage (GTDB taxonomy): Bacteria > Pseudomonadota > Gammaproteobacteria > Cardiobacteriales > Wohlfahrtiimonadaceae > Wohlfahrtiimonas. The sequence goes on from CANRJJ010000020.1 coordinate 23,518, forward strand.
GGGCCAGCTTTCTTCACTTCATCTTTGCTTGAAGCTTCTGCTTCTGATGAACTGCCCTTTTGCACTTTCGCATCTTTCAATGCTGTTTGTATGTAAGCTTGGCCATTGTTAATCGCAGCTTTTGTGCCTGATGAATATACTCGCTTACCATTGAATCTTGAACGATCCACTTCTCGGTCAGCCGCAATAATCACAACATCAGCTTTTGCAATTTCATCTGAGGTTAAAGCATCTTGCGCACCAACAGAGCCTTGTGTTTCCACTCGGATAGGAATACCCAATGCATCGGCTGCCATTTGTAAGCCTTCTGCTGCCATAAATGTATGAGCAATACCTGTCGGGCATGAAGTAATGGCAACTATACTTATCACCTTGCTAACTTCAGGAGTATTACTATTTCCACCCAAAGCTTCAGCCAATACTGCTTCAGGATTTTCAAGCACTTGTGTCATTGTGCGATGGATTGGTGAAAATTGTGTAAATTGATTTTTCACAACATCTGATGCATCCACCAATAAAACAACATCATTAGCCGTTGGCTGTGATGTAAAATCAGCTTTAGACGGACCTTTGACAATCGCAACCTCTGCATTGATTCTTTTTGCATCCGCAGCTTTTTTTAATGCATTCTGCGCTAAAAATGCATTGACTTCTGAATGCGCTGAATCAATGGCTATCCAAACTTTTTGTCCCATAATTACCCCTTTAATCTTTCTATTACAACATCAGCTGCATAGGCTTCCACCACTGATTGCTCAGGTAAAATCGACCCAATATATGCTAATTTAGACACTGCAAATGCGGTGGATAATCTCGCCACACGCTCTAAACCTTTATTCTCTTGTAAAGCAGCAGCAATGCCTGCAACCATCGCATCTCCTGCACCAACAGTTGTTAAAACTTTAGGCGCTTTTAACGATGCTTTTAATGTTTCATTTTGTGTGATGAACAATGCACCATCACCGCCCATCGAGATCACAATTAACGAAATACCCGAAGCAACTAATTTCTCAGCTTCTGCAATTGCATCATCAATTGAAGATAAAGGCTTACCCACCCAATCCGCTAATTCAACAATATTTGGTTTAATGCAATAGGGTTTTACATCTGCTTCCAATGTTTGCACCAGTGCATCGCCACTTGCATCCACAATCACTTTCGTATCTTGGTTGAGCAATTGATTCAACATGTTTACATAAGCATTATTTTCACTGCCACTGGGTAATGAGCCCGATAAAACCGCAATGTCATAATTGCCTGTTAAATTATCTAAAACTGCGGCAAACGCATCAGGATTCGATGAAATCCCTGGCAAGTTAATGTCTGTTGTGTCCACACTGTCTACGATTTTGATATTGGTGCGATTATGCCCATCCACACGCACAAACTTGTCTTCAATCTTTTTATCCGCAAATAATGCATCAAAAATTTGGCTATTGCCTTTCCCCATCAATCCAGTGACAGTAATTCTACTAGCGCCCCAATCAGCCAAACAAGAAGCCACGTTAATGCCCTTGCCTCCGGCTGTATAATGCACCGATTGCGCACGCTGAACTTCACCAATGCTGAGCTTTTCTACTTTCACTGTTTGGTCAATGGCAGGATTCATAGTGACAGTTAAAATACTCATGACATCTCTCCTGCCAATGTGCGCACTTCTGTTGCACATTCCATAGTCAAAGCTTCATTCGCGATTTTTTTCATATTCTCTAATGAATGCGCACGTATTTTTGCTTTAACGGCAGGAATGTCTCTCGGAGTCATGGATAATTCATCCACACCCAAACCAGTCAAGATCAGTGCTCCGATTGGATCACCCGCTAAGCCACCGCATACAGCAACTGGCTTATTGTATTTCTCTGCACCTTCCACCACATTTTTAATCAAATGTAAAACAGCAGGGTGCAAACTATCTGCTTCCGCTGCCAATTCAGGATTTTGACGATCAATCGCCAATGTATATTGCGTTAAATCATTCGTGCCAATTGAGAAGAAATCCACATGCTCAGCAAATGCATCCGCCATTACCGCTGCTGATGGCACTTCGATCATCACACCAATTGGAATGACTGGCGCATCTAATGATTTTCGAATGCTTTCACAATAGCTTTTCAAAGTAATAATTTCTACAATCGATGTCACCATTGGGAACATAATCGAAACATTTTTACCTTCTTTAGCCGCACGATAAAGTGCTTTTAATTGAGGCAACATAATGTCTAAACGTCTTAACAATAAACGCGAACCTCGCACACCTAAAAATGGGTTCGTTTCATGTGGCAATTTTAAATATTCAACGTGTTTATCGCCACCAATATCCAATGTTCTGATCACCAAAGGTTTACCATTGAGAGCAGATTGCATGCCCTTGTAGATTTCATATTGTTCATCTTCATTTGGCACTGAGTTTCGTTCGATGTATAAAAACTCCGTACGCATCAAACCAACGCCTTCCGCGCCTTGTGACAATGCATTCTCTACTTGAGAAGGTTTGTTCACATTCGCAGCAATCATCACTGAATGCCCATCTTTTGTAATGGCAGGTTCTTGACGCGCAGCTTCTTCCTCTTCTGCTTTTCTCTTCTGAAGTGCGATCCAATCATGTGCAGAATTTAAGTTTGCTTCTGAAGGATTGATATAAACCATTCCCGCATCGCCATCCACCACCATTGTGCTGTTATCTTTAACCTGAGTTACCGCTTGCCCTGCAGCAACAATCGCTGGAATGCCCAAGGTTCTAGCTAAAATTGCAGTATGAGATGTTGGTCCACCATAAATGGTTACTAAACCTTTCACGCGATCAGCATCGAGTAAAACAGTGTCAGATGGTGACAAGTCTTCCGCCGTTAAAATCCACTCACCTTCAGGCAAATCCGCCAATGAATTTAATTTTAGCGATGGATCTATAAATCCTAACACTCTATAACCAACATCTCGCACATCTGCTGCACGTTCTGACAATAAATCATTGCCTGATTGCGATAAGTTTTTAGCTTGGTTTTCGACAGCTTGATACCAAGACCAAGCAACGCCATGACCTTCCACAATGTATTGTGTCGCCATATTTAATAATGCTAAATCTTCTAACAATGATAATTGTGCTTTAAATATTTCTGCTTCTGTCGCACTCAACCTCAAGGTTGTATTATCGATCAGCACTTGCATGTGCTGTTTAGTTTTCTCTAAAGCATCCGCGAGTATTTGTCCTGCTTCTGTTAGAGCGACAGGTTGATCCTGCACTTCTGCTAACTTTGAAGAGATAAAATATGATTGACCGATGGAAAATCCTGGGCTTGCTGAAACGCCATGTAAAATGGCAGTTTGAACTTCCTCAGCAGGCTCCCAACTTTTCACTTTACCTTTTTTGAATTTCTCTGCAGCACGCTCTGCATCATTTTTTTCTTTCACAGACAATGCTTCAATGTTCTTTTTAAATGACTGTAATACATTTTCTGAGTCATCTGTTGAAATCGTCACTTTATCGCCTAATTTCAGACCAAGCTGCAAAAGCTCAATCATATTTTTGGCATCAGCAACTTCTTGATTGTGTCGCACTTGAATATTACCACCCAATCTTTGTGCGCTTTCAGCCCAAGCGGAAGATGGGCGTGAATGCAAGCCTGATGGATAATCCACTGTCCATTCAAAAGCATGTGCTTTATCATTCACTATGATTTCTTCAGAAGGTGTTGTTTGTGCTGGTGCATCCAACAACGCCTCGATAATCTCTTTAGCATCTTTGGTATGCGTGAGTTTTTCCACAAGCGCATCATTTTGCAATAAACGTGTTAAACGCTTTAAGATCATAATGTGGCTGTCTGTTTTAGCAGCAATCGCAACAATCAGTTTTGCTTTCTGCCCATTCAACCAATCAACGCCTTCTGGTACTTGCAATACCGCAATCGCCTCGTGTTTAATCAACTCTTTATCTTCAACCAATCCATGTGGAATCGCAATACCAACACCTAAATAGGTATTTGAAGCGGCTTCACGATTTTCCATACTCGCAATAAACTCTGGCCCAACCATGCCAGCATCGATCAGTAATTGACCCACAGCATGAATTGCATCTGTTTTATTGCTAACTTTACTATCCAACGAAATTAATTGCTCAGTCAGTGCAATTTGTGTCGCAGAATTCACCATACAATCTCCCAACGATATAATTCGGATACATCCAATTATTATAGTACTTAACTAGCTTTCCTGACTTTTTAGCCTTTATTCTGAGCAACTGGTTTATTGGGATCTTTGCACCATTCACTCCATGAACCTGGATATAACGTTGTCACGCCTAATCCTGCATAATTCATAGCAAAAATGTTATAGCATGCTGAAATCCCTGAACCACATTGATGCACCAATGTTTGGTGATTATGATCTTTTAAAAATTCTGTCCATTCTGCCTTCAAAACTTCAGGTGTTTTAAATGTACCATCTGCATTTAGATTATCTTCAAATGGTCGATTAATGGCTTTAGGAATATGTCCTGCAACAGGATCCATTGGCTCTACTTCACCACGATAGCGAGCAGATCCGCGTGCATCAATCACACATAATGCTTGTTGATCATTTTGAATATCTTGCAAGATTTCATCAGCTTCAACTGTGCCAAACTCACTCCTTTTAGCAACAAAGTTACCAACTTGATCATTCACTCTCGGTGTACCTTCCTCGATATCAGCACCTGATTGCACCCAAGCATTGAATCCACCTTCTAATACTTGAACATTTTCATGGCCCAACCAACGTAAAACCCACCATAAATGAATGGCAAACATGCTTGTTTTATCATCATAAATCACGATATCTGTATCATCATTAATGCCTAAATCCTGCATTAGCCCTTCCAATTCTTCTCTTGGCTTTAATGGATGACGACCTGTTTGCGGTGTAATTTCACGGCATAAATCAATGGCTAAATCCACACGTAAAGCTTTCGGAATTCTTTTTTCAGCATAAGCTTGATCACCATATTCTTCATTCATTAGATTAAATCGTGCATCAATGAGGATTAAATTATCTTGATTGGCAATTTTAGCTTGTAATTCTTTAGCAGTAATTAAAGGAGATACGATATTTTTACTCATGATTATTCCTTAAGTTATACATAATAATTTATCAATATAATATGCCATTAATCGTGAATTAATGTGTGATTAAAGTAGTGTAATATTTAGCTATGCTTAACAATAACTCAAGCTTAAAAAAAGAGCCTTAGCATTCGCTAAAGCTCTTTTATGATATTTTCAGTTATTCAATATTATTTAATTTTCTAAAATATTATCTGCAAATAATATTTTCTCAATAATCTGATTATCAATGTTTTCACTGAACAGCATTTTTAAAAGCACTTCGCTGCCTAGTGATGTCAAAGAAATTAATAAATCAGTGTGTAAAAGCTTCATATTTTCATAGTTTTGATCATCATTCACAACGACAATACTTTTAATGTTCTTCCCGATAATTTCATTTGCTGCGAGTACAGTGAGCGTATTTTCAGCATCCGAAGGACCCAACGCAAAATAGCCTTTGGCCACACTTAAATTCACAGAAGCTAAGCTCGCTTTATTGATGCGTGTTGCAGTTACCACTGTGGCATCATCAGGATAATTTTTTTTCTCATCTTCAGTGCACAGCACCATAATGTTTAAATCACGTTTTTTCAAACCATTGTATGTATGAAGCGCTAATGGGCTTGCACCAATAATGACGTAATGATCTTTCATTCGAAATATCCTTTTTTTAACAATTTCACGAGTATCTTTAGCAACCACACCTAAAATATAAATTGCAGCTGTAGTAAAAATCGCAATGCCTAAAACAATAATAGAAACAGTAAATAATCGAGCTTCTACACTAATCGGCACAATATCACCAAAACCAACTGTAGTAATGGAAATAATAGTAAAATAAAACGCTGAAGAAATGTCTGTAATATGTGGCTGAAAATGATCACCCAAATATAAAGCGCCTAAAATAGAAAATCCTAGCAAAGCTGCCAAGCTGACGAAAGCAACCAATCCTGCCGCGGATAAACTATGTCGATTAAACACTCGCCAATTGGCAATAAATAAAACCAGCAAAAACAGTGAATATAACCCCACTGTAGAGTTATTTTTTTCTAAAATAAAATTAATCGCAACAATCATTGCCAATACAAAAGATGTAAATAGCCACCCTATTTTTATGCCAAATAAAACAGGTAAAACAAAGAATATGAGCAATGTTCCCATTAAAAACCGAGGAATATCCAAGAGCTCAATCACATCAAAAATTTGTGCCCAGCTGATCAGCCCTTTAAAGTCTGAAAAATATGCACTGTGTGAAATTAATGTGGGCAAAACTATCATCAATCCATCTATTAACAATAACAGCGCTAATGCACTCCGAATGAAGCGCATATTCACTAAATATTTTTTAAGCACACCTTGATACATATAACCGATTCTCCTACATCCCTATTTTCTGCATAAATATATCACGCTTAAGCCTTGGCATTGAGCCAATAAAAAAGCCCTTATAAAAATAAGAGCTTTTTGATGGAATACATAAGAATTAAATATCTAATACCAACATATCTGTTTTAGCGCGAGAGCAACATGGCGTAAATACTTTTTGTACATTTCTTTCATCATCACTCAAAAACTGATCATGATGCTCTGCTTCACCTTCTAAAATATGTGTCACACAAGTTCCACAAATGCCTTGTTCACAAGATACAGAAATGAAATAGCCATTTTCTTCTAAAACTTCTGTGATGCTTTCATCTTCAGGAATTTCTAAAATTTCGCCAGTACTCGCAATTTTAACTTTGAATGATTTATTCTCGCTTTGATCAATCTCTTCTGCTTGGAAAGATTCTTTGTGCATTTGCTCTTTATCCCAGCCTTTCGATAAAGCGATTTCAAAAATAGAGTTCATAAATCCATTCGGACCGCACGTATATAAGTGTTTACCCATTTCTGGCGTTGCCAAAATTTCAGATAAAAATTCCATCGTTTCAGCATTATCTTTATGCACAAAATGAATTTTTCCTGCAAAGCGCTCTTCACTCAAACGTTCTTTAAATGCAATGTGCTCGCTACCACGCGTAAAATAGTACAATTGGAAATCAATATTTCTAGTGATCAACGTTTCAGCCATAGAAATTAATGGTGTAATACCAATCCCGCCAGCCAACAATAAAGCACTTTCTTGCTCAAACGATAAAGGAAAAAGATTACGAGGTTCGCTAATTTCTAATTCATCACCGACATTAATATCCTGATGAACAGAGCGAGAGCCACCACGAGATTGCTCATCCAATAACACACCAATCTCATAACGATCACGCTCTAACGAGTTATTGCACAATGAATATTGGCGAATTAAACCATCTTTCAAATGAACATCAATGTGCGCACCTGCTTGGAAAGCTGGTAAAAACTCGCCTGCTAATGGCACCAATTCCAATACTTTCACTTGTGAACAAGGTTGGTAGATGTGCTTCACTGATACTTTCATAATCTCTTCCTTAGGTTTAATAGTTTTACGCTTGGTTTTCGGCTTGAATCTTACGCTCGATCAACTTTCGTGCTTGAACGCCACCAGCATCAATATTCAACATTAATAATTTACGATCAGGATATTTGGAAAGATTCTTTTGCTGTAACTCAAGCATATCTAAATCTTCGCCAAAGATTTTGGCTTGTCCGTCGCGAATTGCATCTGTTAGCGTTTCATCATTCACACCAAATTTACGCGCCATTCCCCAAAAATACCAATGCGACGTATCTGTTTCTGGTGTAATAAAATCAACCACAATGCTAGAGGCTTTATATTCATCCGCCGCATTATAGCCACCATGCCCAGCGATGGC
>CANRJJ010000021.1 GCA_947630895.1 uncultured Wohlfahrtiimonas sp.
AAGTGATTCTACTCCTAGATGAATGATAGTCCATGACAGAACCCGGCTTATAGATTGACTCACAACTGTTTAAAAAAGCCCGCGTAATATTATTACGCGGGCTTTTTTAATTCTTAATCTGAATGTTTATCATTCCTTAATGCTAAAGTTAATCAACATCAAATGAGAATTATTTTTATTTGTATTGACATATCATACGTAAATGTGAATAATTCGTACCTAAAATAAAAGGGTATATCTGTTAATCATTAATTTTCATTATTTAAAGATAATTCGGTGGGAATAGTCTATGTCAAAGGTACACGTAGGTAAGGCTTCAAGTGATGTAATATTGCGTAAAAGTGTTTTATCAATATTTGTCGTTGGTATGTTTTTACATGCATCAGCACAGCAAACAACAGAAAATGAATATGTTCAAACTGAAGAAGAGTCCGCAATTGATTTATCTAAAGTTGTAGTGACTGCTTCGGGTTTTAGTCAGGCTGTTAAAGATGCACCTGCAAGTATCTCTGTGATTTCTGGTAGTGAATTAACGGATAAACCAATTTCAGGATTAGGTGCTGCATTAAAAGATGTTGAAGGTGTTAGCGTTGAACGTGGTGGCAAATCAGGTGGTGCTAATATTAGTATTCGTGGCTTGCCAAGTGATTACACATTGATTTTGATCGATGGCAAGCGTTTAAGTCAAAATAGCTCAGGTGCTCGTCCAAATGGTTTTGGTGATGTTGATTCAAACTTTATTCCACCAACTTCAGCAATTCAGCAAATTGAAGTAGTGCGTGGGCCAATGTCCACATTATATGGCTCAGATGCGATGGGTGGTGTTGTCAATATCATTACTAAAAAAGTGCCTGAAAAATGGGGTGGTGAAGTTAATGTAGGCTTTATTCAGCCTGAAAGCAGCAAGTTTAGTAAGCACTTGAATACAGGCTTATATGCAGCAGGTCCTTTAGTTAAAGATACTCTAGGATTGGCACTAACTGCTGGATATGATCATTCAACAGATGCTAAAGGTCGTTATGCTATTAATGAGGCTGAAAGACTGTCTGGTGATTATACTGGTAGGTATAATGAAGAGACAGGTATGGGTAAAAAGAAAAATTATAATGTAGGTGGTAAATTATCATTCACGCCAAATGGTGAAAATGACATTATTCTAAGCTATGACCGTGGTGTACAACGTTATGATAATAGTGATGAGCAATTGGGAGATCTTAATACTAATATGATTGCTCAAGGTAAGGATGGTGGCGGTTATGGTGATGAGCTCAAATTTACACGTGACAGAGCATCTATTTCTCATCAAGGTCGTTATGATGCAGTCACAGTAGATTCATCTATTTTATGGGATGAAACAAAAACAATTGGTCGTTTAAACCCTGTATCTAAACCAGCTCAAGCATCTGATGGTACAAACCGAGACATCAAATATACAAACATTATTTTAGATAATAAATGGATGTTTGGTTTAGGTGATCATTTTATAAGTTTAGGTGGTCAATATCGTCATCAAAAGTTAGTGGATACATTGGCCGAGTCACCATTTGATGTCAAGCAGTGGCAGTGGGCTTTGTTTTTAGAAGATGAGTGGAGTATCACTGATAATTTTATAGCAACTTTTGGTTTACGCTATGATAAAAATGAGGCTTTTGGAGATCATTACAGTCCTCGTGTTTATTTAACATGGAATATCGATGATTCTTGGCAGATTAAAGGGGGGGTTAGTCAAGCATTTAAAGCTCCTGATATGCAATTAACACAAGATGGTGTGATTGGTTTACGAAGAAAAGGAAAGGATCCCATATTAGGTACGCCTGACTTGAAAGCAGAAACATCTACATCTTCAGAGTTAGGAGTTTATTTTGATAATAATTCTAATTTCTCTGCAAATGCAACAGTATTTTATACAAAATTTAATGACAAAATTGAATCTGTTAAGACAAGTTGTGCGAAGGGACAATGTATTGCTAATGGCACTTTGTGGCCAAATGCAATAGCTGTTTATCAGTCATTTAATGTTAATGATGCTAAGTTATATGGAATTGAATTAGGCGGTCGTTATCAGTTTACAGAGCAAGTTGGCTTCAAGCTGAACTATACCTATACAGAAAGTTCATTTATACAAAATGACATTAAGCGTCCATTCAGTGCTACTCCAAAACATATGGTTAATGCGAAAGTTGATTGGCAAATTAACGAAGCATGGAACGTATGGGCAGAAGCTGAATATCGTGGCAAGCAATTTAATGACCTAAATTGGAATGATGACAAAGTTTATTACAAATCTTATGGATTAGTGAACTTAGGCGCTAAATACTCAGCAACTGATAATTTAAGTTTTACCGCAGGTATTTATAACTTATTTGATAAAAACTTTATGGATATGGAAATACCAAGAGTAGGAACTTCTGCGCCTGCTGCAAATGCAGATTTTGCTAATCGTTATCGTAGAAATGAAGAAGGTCGTCGTTTCTGGGTTGCTGCGAAGTACGTATTTTAATCATTCATTAAGTTAACGGAGATAGATTGTGCCATTAAGAAATTACAAAACAAGCAAAGCATTAATAATCATTGCATTGTTAGGGGTTTTCTTTTTTCATGGTGGCATAATCTATGCAATTACCAAGTTGAGTGAGCAGGCAGAAACAGAGATTAACATTGCTGCAGAACCAACGACAATGACTATGCATCATATTAATTTGACGGGTGTTGATACAGCTGCTGAAATTACTAATCAGCATGATGATGAAGAAAATAATTCTAAACCCGAAGAAGAAGTAAAGGTTGAAGAAAAGCCAGAAGAGCCTGAAAAGCCAGAAGAAAAACCTGAGGAAGTTGTAGAGCCTGAACCAGAGTCTATGATTGAAGAGCCTAAAGAGGTGATCACAACCCAACAGCCAACGCCAGAAGCTCCAAAAGTTCAAGAGAAAAAGAAAGAGGTGAAAAAGCCTCAACCAAAACCTCAGCCTAAAAAGCAAGAGCCAAAGCCAGAAGCCAAGCGCCAATCAAAACGTGTAGAGAATAGAGTTTTCTCTATGCAAGATATCTCAGTATTAGCAAAGCCTGCACCTAATTATCCACGTTCTGTCATGATGCGCAGAACAGGTGGCACAACAGTATTGCTCATTAAAATTAATGAAAAAGGTCATGCTGTTTCTGTGAAGATTGAAAAATCATCAGGGAATGATCAAATCGATAAGGCAGCCGTTGCTGCTGCCAATAAAGTTCGTTTAAAGCCATACATTGTGGATGGTAAAGCGCAGACGATTGTTGTGAGAATCCCGTATCAATTAAAGTTTTAATATTTTGTCAGTTTATATCAAGAGTAAAAGGAAGAAAGCATGCAACCAGAAGTGAGCGGTTTAGGATTTGAAAACTTTATTGGCCAAGCAGATTTGTTGAGTCAATCATTATTCGTGATATTGATTGTAATGTCGGCGATTTCTTGGTTGATTATTTTCTTAAAAGCGTTGCAAGGTATTTCTGAAAAGCGCAATACAAAAAAATTCTTGAGCATGTTTTGGAGCGCTAAATCAATGGATGATTTAGACGATTATTTAGTGGAGCACACGCCAAATAATTACCATGAAATTTTAACGGATGCAGGTGTGCATGTTGTTCAGCGTTATAAAAAAACGCATGGTAATTCATTGAAAGACAGTGGTACTTTGGCTGAAGTGATCACAAGAGCATTGAGCACGAAATTAGATGAAATTAATTTACGCTGTGAAAATGGTGTGACAGCATTGGCGGCGATTGCAGCAACAGCACCATTTGTGGGTTTATTCGGTACAGTTTATGGTATTTATCATGCTTTGATTGAAATTGGCTCAACGGGTGCAGGGACGATCGATAAAATTGCAGGTCCTGTGGGTGAAGCATTGATCATGACAGGCGTTGGTTTGGCTGTAGCTATTCCTGCGGTATTGGCACATAGCTGGGTCACAAGACGCAATCAAATCACAATGGGTACTTTAGATGCATTTGCTTATGAATTATTAACATTATTAGGCGATGAATGTGCACGAAACTCTGATAATTGCTGTGAAAAAAACAGTAAAAAAGGAGCGTAATTATGGCATTTGGACGCTTGCGAGGAACTAATTCTCGTTCTCGCGCTGAAATTAATATGGTGCCTTTGATTGACGTTATGTTGGTGCTATTGGTGATTTTTATTTTAACCGCGCCATTGGTGACTCAATCCGTTGAATTAAAACTGCCTGAAGCTGTAGATTTAAAAGAGCAGACTCAGCAAGATAAAGTTGAAATTAAGCCGATCTTGGTTGCGATCAATAGCAGTTCTGAAGTGCACATCAATGAAGCGAAAATGGCTACAGATGAAGCGGTGGTTGCTGAGTTGTCTCGTTTGAAAGCAGAAGCGCAGGCGCTTGATCCTAACCAAAATCCATTGGTGCAATTTCATGTGGACATCACTGTACCTTATGAAGTTGTAGCAAAAACCATAACGTCGTTAAGTAAAGCAGGGTTGGGGAATATTGGATTTGTGACGCTGCCGAATGAAGGGAATACAAGTAGTGCACCGCCATCACCTGCAGTCAGTCAGTAAAACTTCAATGAATTTCAAAGGGATTTGGTCGATTGATCAAATCCTTTTTTATTTTGTGTGTAATTAATGATGGTTGTAACTTTTTTTTCATATATCAGTGATATATTATTTTCGTTGAGTGCTGATCATCCCAATCAGTATGACTAATTAATAAGAATGAAGGACTCATTATGAGTGTTTATGAAAAATCCAACTTATATTTTTATTTAGAACCCATTATTCGTTCAAGTGATGCTGAAGCATTCATTGAGTTTATTAAAAATACAAAAGCAATTGACCTTGCTGATATTGTTGAAGAGTTTTCCACCGAAGATGTTGTAGCTTTATTAGAAAAGCTAGATGCAGAAAATTTGGCATATCTTTTTGAAGAGTTTGAAGAAGAAGAGAAAATTCGCTTCGTGCCACATTTGTCCATTGAAACGCTGAAAAGATTGTTTGAAGATTTGCCATCGGATGAGCAGGTTGGCTTGTTTGTGATGTTGGACATTGAGCAAAGACGCCTAATTTTACCTTCTTTGGATAAAGAAGAGCGGGATGCAATCATTGAATTATCTTCTTATCCTGAAGGCACTGTGGGAGCGATGACGACAGCCGATTATGTCAATGTGTCAGAAACGGCTACCGTTCGTGATATTTGGACGCAAATTAGGATTGATGCGAGAACCAAAGAAGCATTATCCATGATCTATGTGACCGATGAATATCGTCATTTAGTGGGTGTTTTGTCGCTTCAAGATCTTTTGATGAGCAATGATGAAGATTGCATTAAAGACATCATGGTGAAAGACATTATTCAGGCAAGAGCATCGGATAAAGATGTCATCGCTGTTGAGCTGATTGAGCGCTATAAATTAGAAGCCTTGCCGATTACCGATGGCTATGGACATTTGGTGGGTATTGTAACGATCGACGATGCGATGGAAAGATTGCGTGAAAAATCTGCGGATACCTTTGCAAAATTGGGTGGTAACGTACCGATGTCGGGCCCAGAATTGGATTATCAATATTCTAGTTTTTGGCGCATGTTTTCAGTGCGCGGATTTTGGTTGATTATCTTAACGGTGTTTGGCGTATTTACGAGTGCATTTGTGGCAGGGCAAGAGGAAATCTTGTCAGAAGTGATTATCTTGGCAGCTTTCTTAGCACCTGTTGTTGATATGGGCGGTAATACAGGTAGTCAATCAGCAACATTGGTCATTCGCTCGATGGCTTTGGGTGATATTGCACTTAAATGGAAAGACATTTGGTTTATTTTTAAAAAAGAATTTCCCGTGGCATTTATGCTAGGTGTTTTGGTCGCAGCAGTAGAGGTTATATTGGCCTACTTTTTTAAAGAAGGAATCAGCGCAGCGGTACTATTAACGATTGGTTTATCTTTGGTTACAGTTACATTCGTGGGTGGCTTAATTGGACTTGCTTTACCATTTGTTGCGAAAAGATTTAACATTGATCCTGCAACATTAAGCTCGCCATTATTAACATCCATTATGGATTTTTTGGGTGTGGTTATTTATTTTGGCTTTGCATATTTCTTCTTAAGCGATGTTTTAGAAGCGGCAGCGGGTTAATTAAATATTGTTATAAGATCATAAATGGCAATGTTTATGATCTTTTTCCTCTCAGTATCAAGCTTAAGATGTATGAAAGAATAAAAATAATCGCTTGTACGAGCACAATCGAAGGGCCTGTATCTGCATCTAAATGGTAGCTAATAATGATCCCGATAATCGATGCGAGCACTGATACAAAAACAGCAATCATCAACATGATTTCAAAACGCTTCGTTAATAGAAAAGCAGTAATGCCAGGGGCGATTAACATCGCGATCACCAATACAATACCTGCAGCTTGCAGAGAAGTCACTATCGTGAGAGATAGTAAAGATAAAATCAAATAATGCATGAAAGTGACAGGCAAGCCTACGACTTTAGCTTGTGTGGCATCAAAGCAAAATAAGATAAAGTCTTTGAGTTTAATCAACAGAATAATGCTAATAATTGCGCTGCTGATGACTGTGAGGATAAATTCATCTTGCGTAATGCCTAAGATATTGCCAAACAATATGTGTGATAAATGAATATTGGTAGGGATTTTGGTCATCATGACTAAGCCGATGGCGAACATGCCTGAAAAGACAATGCCCATTACGGTATCTTCTTTAATTCTGGAATTATTTTTGATAAAACCGGTGATGATGGAACAAAGAAAGCCTGAGACAAATGCGCCAATGATGATGGGTAAACCTACTAAATAAGCTATCACAATGCCAGGTAATACGGCATGCGATATCGCATCACCCACCAATGACCAGCCTTTGAGCACTAAGAAGCATGAGAAGATCGCACATACGATAGCGATTGTAATGGCTGCGTATAAAGCTCTTCTCATTAATTCCAATTGAAAAGGTTCAATAAAAAAATTGAAAAACTCTGACATTATTGAATACCTTTACGAATTTTTAAGCGCGTTGCAATGTAGCCATATTTAGGTGCAAAGAAAAATGCGAGTAAGAATAAAGATGTTTGCAAAGACACAATCACGCCACCAGTTGCACCATCTAAATAGTAACTTAGCCATGCGCCGATGATGCTGCTGAGAGAGCCGACTGCGATTGAGATTATGATGATGTGTGAAAATTTATCACTCAATAAATAAGCAGTCGCGCCAGGGGTAACCACCATAGCAATCACAAGTATTGCACCAACGGTTTGTAATGCAGCGATTGTGCAGGCGCTGAGCAATGTGAAAAATATGATTTTGAGTCGTAAAGGCGATAAGCCAATGGATCTAGCATGAGTTTCATCAAAAAATACCGCTAAAAGATCTTTCCAAATAAATAATAGAACGATCAGAGATACAGCGATAATGATGTTTACTTGTAAAATGTCGCTGTCTGCAATTGCTAGAATATTGCCAAAAATGATGGATTGTACATCTACAGATGTGGGGTTCAATGAAACGATAAAGAGCCCAGCCGCAAAGAATGTAGAGAAGATAAAGCCGATGATGGCATCTTCTTTTAAATGAGTGAAATGGCGGATCACGGTAATGGAAAAGGCGGCTAATAAGCCTGAGAAAAATGCACCGATAGAGTAAGGTAAACCTAAAGCATAAGCGCCAGCAACGCCAGGCACAACAGAGTGAGAAAGCGCATCTCCCATCAGTGACCAGCCTTTGAGCATGAGATATGCTGATAGAAAAGCACATGTGCCACCGACCAATCCGCTGATCCAAATGGCTTTTCTCATATATTCATAGGTGAAAGGTTCTGTTAATAATTCCCACATTATGAGAGATCCTTTGTTGATGGTGCGCTTGTTCGTGGTGGTTCTTTTTTATCGACACCATAAAATACAGCAGGGCGTTCATCATCTGTTAATACAGTGACACGACGAGGGTCGCTGTCATCATGTAAATCATCACCATCAATATGAATATGGCGCAAAACACCACCAAAAGTTTTTTCTAGGTTGTGATGATTAAATGTCGTTTCTGTTGGGCCAGCTGCGATAATTGTTTTATTAATGAAAAGGGTTTGATCACAAAACTCGGGAACACTGCCAAGGTTATGTGTTGACACTAGAATTAAATGGCCTTCTTCACGTAATTTTCGTAGAAGCTCAACGATCGCATTTTCAGTTTTAACATCTACGCCTGTAAATGGCTCATCGAGTAATATAATTTTGCCTTCTTGTGCTAGAGCTCTTGCTAGAAAGACACGTTTTTTTTGCCCGCCTGATAATTCACCAATTTGGCGATTGGCTAATGTTTCCATGCTGACGCGTTTCAGAGATTCGAGTACCAAATTTTTATCAGTTTGAGAGGGAATACGGAGAAAGTTCATTTTTCCATAGCGACCCATCATGACAACATCAGCAACCAAAACAGGGAAGTTCCAATCCACTTCTTCTGTTTGTGGAACGTAAGCTACAGTATTTTGCTTTAATGCTTCTTTAACAGAGCCATTGTTGATGGACACTTTTCCTTGAGTGGGTTTGACCATGCCCATAATGCTTTTGAAAAGCGTCGATTTTCCGCCGCCATTCACACCAACTAATGCACAAATTGTCCCGCCTTTTAAATGGAAATTCACATTATTAATGGCAGTGTGCCCGTTATTATAAGTAACGGTTAAATTTTCTACTGTGAGTGAAAATTTTTGTTGAGAACTCATTGATTGAAGCCTTTTGCGATAGTTTCTACCGTTGTTTGTAATAGATCAATATAAGTTGGCACAGGGCCGTTCGGTTCTGATAGCGAATCTACATATAAAACGCCACCATAGTTTGCATCTGTTTCTTTTGCGATCTGTTTTGCTGCTTTATCAGAAACGGTGCTTTCACTAAAAATAACAGGAATATTGTTAGCGCGTACAGTATCGATTACTTTTCGTACTTGTTGTGGTGTGCCTTGTTGCTCAGCGTTGATTGGCCAGAGGTAAAGCTCTTTTAAATCATAATCTTTAGCCAAGTAGCTGAAAGCACCTTCACTCGTGACTAGCCAGCGCTCATTTTCAGGGATATTGGCTAAGCGATCACGCAATGGTTGATCAAGTGCCAATATCTTTTCTTTGTAAGCTTCAGCATTGGTATTATATGTGTCTTTATTGTTTGGATCATATTGAATAAATGCATCACGAATATTATCAATATAAATAATGGCATTTTGGGGAGACATCCAAGCATGAGGATTTGGCATACCTGAATATTCACCTTCGGCGATTGAGATAGGTGTAATGCCTTCGCTCACAATGATGGATGGAACATTTTGCATATTTTCAAAAAATCGTTCAAACCAATTTTCTAAATTCATGCCATTCCAAAGAATTAAATCTGCTGATTGAGTACGGATAATATCTTTAGGCGTCGGTTGGTAGTTATGGATTTCTGCGCCATGTTTAGTGATGGATTCAACAGTTGCGGCATCGCCTGCTATATTTTGTGCCATATCTTGAATAATTGTGAATGTTGTCACAACTTTCATTTTATCTTTTGCATTCGCCATTGAAAAAAAACTGCAAATTAACATCACGGCTGTGACTGATAAAAAATTTGTTTTGCGCATAATTCAAAGCACCTACCACAAGAGCGAAAAATCTTAGTATAATGAATCCGCGCTGCTCTTCCAAATCAGTTTTGAGCATTACTCAATTAAAATCAGTCACCAGTCAATGGGTTTTATTAAAGATGATTAGTTACAAACAGTTATTAACGATGTTGGGGTTAATAGTTTTACCTGTTAATTTATGGGCCATTACCTTGAATGATATTAGTGATTTTTTACTAGATCCTAAGCTGACTCAAATGACGCCGCAAGAACTGATTGATAATAATAATTTTTTTGGTAAATTAGACGTTTTTTCGAAAACAACAGATGAAATGATCCTGTTAAAAGAAAGAAAACCCAATACGCTGGACGCAACATATATGAAGCTTGATGGGCAATGGACACTCAATGATGTGAGCTTCAGTTATTACGCCAGCAAAGAAGCAAATTGTAAAAAGCAGCAAGATATTTATATTAAACATCTGACTAAAAAGTTAGAGGCATCAACTTTTGATGAAAGTGGTAGTGGTGTATTTTGGCAATTGCCCGATCGTGATTGGGGCATTTGGTTGATGAATAGTTATGCCATTAACCCTTTTACAAAAACATCTGGGTGTTCATCGAAAATGATCTTAGTCTATAGTAGTTTAGACGCGGGTAATGGAGATGAAGATTTTTAACATCTAAGGTGATTATGTGTTTTTTAGTAATGGTACTAAGAAAATATTTTAACAAAACAACTGGAACAACAAGGGGCTTTTATGTCTTATATCCTAATTTTTAACTGTGGTAGCTCATCATTAAAATTTTCATTGATGAACGAGTCAAATGAACAAGTAGAAGTAGAAGGTTTAGCGGAAAGATTGGGCGAAGCTGATGCTGTTATTACAACGAAATTTAATGGTGAAAAAATACCAACAAACTTAGGAAATGGTGCGGGTCATAAAGTTGCTGTTGAAAATATTTTAGGCTTTTTAAAAGAGCACAATTATTTAGATCAAATCAAAGCGATTGGTCACCGTGTTGTTCATGGCGGCGATAAATTTAAAAGTTCAGCATTAATTACTGATGAAGTATTTAAAGAAATCGAAAAATGTATTCCATATGCCCCATTGCATAATCCTGCGAACTTGATTGGTATTCAGTCTGCAAAAGAAGCATTCCCAACATTGCCACAAGTAGCTGTATTTGATACTGCATTCCATCAAACAATGCCAGAAACAGCATTTTTATATGCATTGCCAATGGAATTGTCACGCGATCATAACATTAGACGTTACGGTTTCCATGGTACGAGCCATCATTATATTACTGATAGAACCATTGAATTATTGGGTTTAGATAAAAATAATAATGCGATCATCAGTGCGCATTTAGGTAACGGTGCATCAATTACTGCGATCAAAAATGGTCAATCAGTAGATACAACAATGGGTTTTACACCATTAGAAGGTTTAGTGATGGGAACTCGTGCAGGTGATTTAGATGTGGGTATCGTATCTTTCCTATCTAAAAACTTGAACATGAGCATCGAGGAAATCGATACTTTGTTGAACAAGAAAAGTGGCTTGTTAGGTGTTTCTGAGTTATCAAATGACTGTAGAACATTATGGGCTGCAGCAGATGAAGGTCATAAAGGAGCAAAAATTGCATTGGAATTAATGATCTATCGTTTGGCTAAATACATTGCATCATTCATCGTACCTTTAGGTCGTTTAGATGCATTAGTATTCACAGGTGGTATTGGTGAAAATGATGTATTGGTTCGTGCAAAAGTGATCGAATATTTAGGTTTCTTAGGATTTAAATTGGATGAAGCAGGTAACGAAGCTGCGTTCCGTGGTAAAGAAGGCATCATCGCTGAAAGTCCAACATTCGGTAAAGCATTAGTATTATGTACTGATGAAGAGTTGATGATTGTTCGTGATACTGTTCAAATCGTTAATGCGCTATAATTAGCTAATATATTAGGATGGTCAAAAGCCATCCTAATTTTATTCAACAAAGGAAATTTTGATGAAAACTCTATTTGTTAGCCCAATTGGTCAAATTAAAAATCTATATCCTATTAGCTTTGCTTTGATTAAAGCATTAGAAGCAAAAGGGTTAAAAGTTGGTTATGTTAAGCCAATTAGCCATGTGAACAAAGATACAGCTGTTCTATATAAATATGTTTTTAATGATGTTGCGCCAATTTCATTGGACATGTCAGAAATCGAAAGTTTGATTTTAAAAGATGATTACGACACGATTTTGGAAAAAAGCATTGAGTTGGTTGTTGCAGCGAAAAAAGATCATGATGTTGTTGTGATCGAAGGTATTGAATTAAATGCACGCAATCCATTCACAGAAAAATTAAATTTGGATTTAGCGGCAACTTTCCAATCAGGTTTGATTTTTGCAGGTAATGCGGGAACAAATAGCTTATGCCAAATTGGCGAGTATTTGAATTTCTACATCAAACGCTTTGAAGGATTGAAAAATTGGTTGGCAGGTTATGTTGCTAACAAAATGAGTGATGCATCACTATCAACTCAAGAGCACATTTGCCAAATCATCACAGACCAACAAATTAACTGTTTGGGTTTAATTGCCGACAATAAAGATTTGCACGATGCAAAAGATGTTGTGAATTTCATTGAAAGCAACTTAGATGTTGATTCGATTGTAGAAAAATTAGCACAATTGGAAGTTAAGCCAATCACAACACCAGCATTTTTCAAATATCGTTTGATTGAAAAAGCGCGTGAAGCGAATCAAAGAATCGTATTGCCAGAAGGTGATGAGCCAAGAACTTTGAAAGCAGCAATCATTTGTCATGATCGCAAAATTGCACAATGTGTATTGTTGGGCGAGCGTAGCAAAATTGAAGAAGTTGCAGCAAGAGAAGGCTTGGTATTGCCTGAAACTATGGAAATCATTGAACCAGCAACAATTGCAGGTGATTATGTTTCAACATTGGTTGAATTGCGTGCACATAAAGGCATGACAGAAGAGTTGGCTAAAACTCAAGTGCAAGATCGTGTGGTTTTAGGCACATTGATGTTGGCGAAAAATGATGTAGATGGTTTGGTGTCGGGTGCAGTTCATACAACAGCAGATACAATTCGCCCAGCATTACAATTATTGGGTACAGCAAAAGGCTCGAAAATTGTATCAAGTATCTTCTTTATGTTAATGCCTGAAGGTGCAAATGTTTATGGTGACTGTGCGGTTAACCCAAATCCTACACCTGAGCAATTAGCAAACATCGCAGTGCAATCAGCGCATTCTGCAATTGCATTTGACATTGAGCCACGTGTTGCAATGATTTCATATTCAACAGGTTCATCAGGTGCGGGCGCAGATGTTGAAGCAGTGAAAGAAGCAACTGCATTGGCAAAAACTGCTGATCCTAGCTTAATGATCGATGGCCCAATCCAATTTGATGCGGCTTATGTGCCATCAGTAGGTAAGCAAAAATTGCCAGATAGCCCAGTAGCAGGGCAAGCAACAGTATTTATTTTCCCTGATTTAAATACAGGTAACACGACATATAAAGCGGTTCAAAGAAGTGCAAACTTAATCAGTATCGGACCAGTTTTACAAGGTTTAGCAAAACCTGTAAACGATTTGTCTCGTGGTGCATTGGTGGAAGATATTGTTTACACAATCGCAGTAACAGCGGTTCAAGCAGCGCAACAAAAGTAGGAGTTTTTCTTGCCAGTTATTCGTAAAAGTAAAGTCGTGCCTTATACGGCAAAACAAATGTTTGATTTGGTTAATGACGTTGAAAAGTATCCTGAATATTTGCCTTGGTGCAAAAATGTTAGGATACTTCGTCAAACAGCTGAAGAAATGGATGTGAGCGTCGGGGTTTTGATGGGGCCAGTTAACAAAGAGTTCACAACTAGAAACCAAATGGTGGATGGTGAAGTGATTAATATGTCTTTGGTAAATGGACCATTTAAAAAGCTTCGTGGCGAATGGAAGTTTGTGGCAATCAATGAGCGTGAAAGTAAAATTGAGTTTGAGTTAGATTTTACTTTATCCATTGGGTTGTTATCGAATATGCTTAATCCGATTTTTGAAAATATGTATGGCTCGATGATTAAAGCCTTTTCTGATAGGGCAAAAGTTGTTTATGGCTAATGATATGATCAAGATTGAGTATGTTTTGGCTTTGCCGGATGAGCAACTGCAAGAATATCAAATGATCAAAAATGGCAGTGCATTGAAAGATGCATTGTCTCTTTTTGCATTGGATAAAAAAGCTCGAGAAACAATTAAAGATCCCGTTTATGGGATCTTTAATCAGTCTGTTGAGTTGGAGTATATTTTGCAAGACAACGATAGAATAGAAGTTTATCGTCCTTTGCAGATTGATCCGAAAACTGCTCGTAAGATTAGAGCAGAGAAGAAAAAAAAGCTTAGCTCAAAGATGTAAAATCTAATTGTCGCCATGCTTCATACATCGCTATGGCGACGCTATTAGAAAGATTCAAACTTCTGCCATTTGGGCTCATAGGTAGGCGACATAAAGTCTCATGAGGTCTGCTTTCTAAATACTCTTTAGGCAATCCTCGAGTTTCTGGGCCAAATATTAATGCATCATTGTGCCCAAATTGAACATCGAAAAATGAACGAGTGCCTTTCGTTGTCATTGCGTAAGCATTATCTGGTTGGATATATGCTAAGCACTCTTCTAGACTATCCCAAGTTTTAAGATCTGCCCACTCGTGGTAATCAAGCCCAGCTCTTCTTAAAGATTTATCTTCAAGCTTAAATCCTAGAGGTTTGATTAAGTGAAGCTTTGCACCTGTGTTTGCACAAAGTCTAATGATGTTGCCTGTATTGGGTGGAATTTCTGGTTCAAATAATATGATTGATAATCGACTCATGATTTATGTTTTGCGCAGCCTTTAAACGTATTTTGATTGATATTCACAGTAGCAGAGTGTGTAAAACTCATCTCTGCAACGAAGCATTCAGATTCTGTGAGTTCAATGTTTGCTAATTTATTTTCTGAAACTAAATAGATTTTTCCATCTTTCTCGGTCACTTCCCATTCCATGACACGCCCTTCATAACGACCAGGGAATGAGCCATGAAATCGGTGGCCATTAATGCTGATTTTCCATTCAGGACCACGTCCTTCCATATCCCAACGAGTTTTTAAAACTTCACGTTCTTCATCAGAGAGAACAACAAGTTGGTCTTTTGAGCTAGCGCAGCCAGCTAAAATCAATATGAAAGAAAGTAATCCTAAATTTTTTAGCATAATTAACCTATGTTATTTATTAGCATTTTTTTGTTGATGCTTCACAGCAGCAGCAATAAAGCTCACAAATAATGGGTGAGCATCACGTGGTGTTGATTTAAACTCAGGATGCGCTTGGCAAGCAACAAACCAAGGATGATCTGGGATTTCAATAAATTCAGCTAATTCATTGTTTCTAGACCAAGCAGAGAATTTTAAGCCAGCTTGTTTTAAAACATTGAGATAGTCATTGTTGAATTCATATCTGTGTCTATGGCGTTCGATGATCTCTTCTTTTTGATAGATTTCATAAACTTTAGAATCTTTTTCTAAAGTACAGCTTTGTGCGCCTAAGCGCATTGTGCCGCCTACATCTGATTTACTTGATCTGCGTTCAGTTTCACCCGCAGCATTCGTAAATTCAGTGATTAAGCCAATAACAGGATGTGGTGTATCAGAGCGAATTTCTGTGCTGTTTGCATCAGTTAAGCCTGCAACGTTACGAGCATATTCGATTACTGCAACTTGCATACCTAAGCAGATACCTAAATATGGAATTTTGTGCTCACGTGCATAGCGAACAGTGTTGATTTTACCTTCAATGCCTCGCTCACCAAATCCACCAGGCACTAAGATTGCATCAATGTTTTCAAAATAAGGCGCTAATTCTTCTTCTGTTGTTGCATTATCTAAAACTTCAGAATCCAAATAGTGGATTTTTACTTTAACTGAGTTTTTGATGCCTGCATGGAATAAAGCTTCGTTCACAGATTTATAAGCATCTGTTAATTCGATGTATTTACCAACCATTAATACATTGATTTGTGCTGAAGGCGTTAGGATTTTATCAACCACATTATCCCATTCAGTTAAATCAGCTTCTGGTGCAGAAAGATTTAAATAATCTAAAACGATACGATCTAAACCTTCTTCATGCAAAATACGTGGCAATGCATAGATTGTGCTTGCGTCTAAACATTGAATAACAGCTTCTTTTTCAACGTTTGTGAATAATGCAATTTTAGCTTTTTCATCATCAGGAATAGGCGCTTCTGAACGACAAATTAAAATATCAGGTTGGATGCCAATAGAGCGCAATTCTTTCACAGAATGTTGCGTTGGCTTTGTTTTCAATTCGCCTGAAGCTTTTAAATATGGCACTAATGTTAAGTGCATAAATAATGATTGGTTACGACCAAGCTCAGAGTCTAATTGTCTGATTGCTTCTAAAAATGGTAAAGATTCAATGTCACCTACAGTGCCACCAATCTCGATTAATGCCACATCAGCATCACCAGCAGCTTGACGAATGCAAGTTTTGATTTCATTTGTGATGTGTGGGATAACTTGAACAGTACCACCTAAATAATCACCACGACGTTCGCGCTGGATAACATTTAGATAAACGCGACCAGCACTCACACTGTTTTTGCGCGTAGCGGTCATACGAATGAAACGTTCATAATGGCCTAAGTCTAAGTCAGTCTCAGCACCATCTTCAGTCACATAAACTTCACCATGTTGAAATGGACTCATAGTGCCAGGATCTACGTTGATGTAAGGATCTAGCTTCATCATAGTTACTTTAAGTTTACGAGATTCTAGAATAGCGCCTAGAGAAGCTGCGGCAATGCCTTTACCTAGCGATGAAACAACACCACCGGTCACAAAGATAAAACGAGTCATGAATAATTCCTGATTGGAAGAAAATGTATATATATCAGGGAGTGCATTGTACTACATCGACATTGTTTTGGCGATAAATTATTGTGACAAATTTTTGACGATACTTTTTAGTTCCAATTGTTAAAATTTTTTAGATGGCTTTATCTTGTTGTTTTTGATGAGTAAAATTTGCTCAATAAATCTTGGTAAATTATTGAATTTATTTTGATATTCAGAGTGTTAATTTACCTAACTTTTAATGAATTAATATTGTATACTTGCGCGTTATTTTACCCTTTAATGAGGTTTTTAAATCCATGCGGAAAGTTTCCATCATTGGATTAGGGTGGTTAGGATCAGGCTTGGCACATTATTTGCAAAGTAATAATGTATCTGTAATCGGTTCAAATAGCTCTAATGAAAGCGTTGAGGCAAGCATTGCTTCGGGCTTGAATAGCATATTATTTAATACAACATTAGATTCGACTTTAAAATGCGATGTAATTAAAAGGTTATTTGATTGTCGTACGATGGTGATTACTTTGCCACCTAGACGACTTCATAATGGTGTGAGTTATGCAGATGCTGTAGGGGCAATTGCTAAGACAGCAGAGTCTTGTGGTGCTAAGCATATTATTTTTACGAGCTCAACTTCTGTGTATGGTCCTCATACATCTTTAGTGGATGAATTATCAGATTTAAATCCTCAAACAGAATCAGCAAAGGCAATTATCTTAGCTGAGCGAGAATTATTGACGAAAATTAATGTCAATGTATCTATTGTTCGTTTGGGTGGATTATTTGGTGGTGAAAGATTACCTAAAAAGTGGATGCAAAATAAAGAGTATTTAGATAGGCCTTATCAGCGCATTAATTTAATTCATAGAAATGATGCGATCATAGCGATTAGTGAGATTATTAAACAAGGTGGCGATGGTAAGCAGATTTATAATATTGTTTCGCCTGAGCATCCAACGCGTTTAGATTTTTATAACCGCATTGCAAAAGATAATCATCTTGCTACGCCTAAGTTTCTATTAGAAGCTGATGACTCACAAAAACACTATGGATATGTATGCGGTAGCAAGTTAACCGATAAGTTTCATGTTGAGTATCAGCATTCTATTTATTTAGAATTTGGAGAGGCTTAGTTAAGCGCTTGAACGATATCTGCTTTTAAGTCTTCCAAATCTTCTAAGCCGATTGATAAGCGGATTAAAGTATCTTCAATGCCCATTACATCTCTCATTTCTTGAGTAAATGGACCATAAATCGTTGAAGCAGGATGAATGATTAAACTGCGATTATCGAAAAGATTAGTCGCACGTTTAATTAATTGTAATTTATCCATAAATTCGAAGCATGTCGCTTGATCTTTCAAATTGAAAGTTAACATTGCGCCAGGATTGCCTTTAAACATTTTATCGGACAATTCTTTGAAAGGAGAGCTGTCTAATTTTGTATAAGATACTTTTTCGATTTGTGGCAAAGTTTCTAAGAATTGCGCTAAGCGATAAGTTGTTTCGCTCATTCTTTCATAACGAAGCGTTAATGTTTCCAAGCCTAAAGTTTGAAGATAAGCAGTATCAGGGTCCATGCTTGCACCTAAGTTTCTTGCAATTTCACGTTTAATTTTAAACATGAATGCTGAAAGCGGTCCTACAGGTGTTACTTTTTTCAATCTTGGGTGTTTAGAGTAATCAAATGTGCCGTAATCAACGATTGCACCACCTAAGCTCGTTGCGCCACCAGAGATATATTTAGTTGTTGAAACCACTTCGATATCTACACCAAATTCTCTAGCATCGAAGCCACACCATGGAATTAGCGTTGTATCAATGACCATAGGTACATGATGTTTTTTCATGATTTTAGAAATATTAGTAAGGTCAGCAACTTCTAAATGAGGGTTTGTAATTAGCTCACAGAAAAATGCACAAGTATTTTCATCAATAGCATTTTCAATCGCTTCTAGATCGTTAGTATCTACAAAACGAATTTCCACGCCGAATTCTGCTAACGTGAATTTGAAAAATGAAAAAGTGTTGCCGAATAAAAAAGGTGAAGTAACAATGTTTGAGCCTGAATACGCAAGAGTCATAAATGCGCTTGAAATAGCTGCCATGCCTGAGCTGAATAGCATCACGCTATCGCCACCTGAAATTGCTTTGATTTTGTTCTCTAAGCTTTCAACAGTCGGATTGCTCACGCGAGAGTACATATGAGAAGGAACAGCTTCTTTGTTTTGAAAGGCATCAGCAATTGCTTGGGAATTGGGGAATTCATAAGCAGCAGTGCGGTAAATTGGAGTGTTCATTGCGCCGTGAACATCTTTGATATTTTTATCAGTGGAGATAACTTGTGTATTGAAACCTTTACATTGTGAATCAGACATTATTTGCACCTTGTACGATAACTTGTTGTGTAGAACGCTAGAATATATCAAGATCTCACGACTAATTTAAGCGTTTACTGCTAAAATTATTAAATTATTGCTAAGAGGATTGTTTTATGAAGAAAATTTTATTTGCTGTGATGATAACTTCTTTGTGTTCTACAGCTTTTTCTAAGGATTGGCAGCAAAGTATCTCTGATGGATTTTCGAATGCAGTTGAGTACAGCAAAGAGACTTATCAAAGTGTAAAAGATAGCATTGCAGGTGATCCTGATGCTGCAAACTATATAGATGTGCTAACGCATGAAGAATTCGTTCAAAATGTAGAGTTTTCTATCACTAAAGTTACGCCTTTGGATAATCAGCGATATGAGATCAATGTAGGGCTAAAAAACTTAGCAGATAAGCCAGTTCGTTTGATGAGTTTGTATGATGATAGGGAAGTGTTGTTGTTAGATGGTGAAGGGTTTGCATATCCTTTGGCGGAAAACTTGGTTTATGAGCAGCAGCAAGAATTTATTTTGGTACCAGAAAAAGCAGGTATTCGTGCAAAATGGATTTTTAGAAACGTTGAAGCAGAGCCTGTTAAAATTCGTATTTTTGGACAAGATTATTCATTATAAAAAATTAATTTTTTGAAAATTTTAGAAAGCATGAATCCAAATGGTTCGTGCTTTTTTATTTCGCTCGCATTCATGTAAGTACAGCTTAATTTAGAGTGAATTTTTACCAAAATAATTTTATTTGGTTAACTGTTTTATTTTGTTAGTCATTGTAAATATTTAAATTATCTCTTTTCATTAAAAAAAAATAAAAATTTGTTTTTTATAAAATTAATAATACAATGTTCAATTATTAATTAATCAATGTTTATTTGAGGGTAAAGAAAATGAAAAATATTTATAAAAAATTGTTAATCATCGCTTTGGGTTTGTTTGGTATTTTGGCAATTGGCCATTTTGATATCGCAGATATCAATCTTATTTCGAATGAGCAAAGCTTGGTGGTTTATCAACAACCAATTTTTATATCAAAATTTGGGTATTAAATATTGTTAAAGTTTAGCACTGTGATTTATCTAGTTCAATGAATTCAGCTTCTAAATGATCTAAGAAGGCGCGTATGGCAGGAATAACACCGCGGCGAGAAGGGTAGACGGCATGTACTATTTCATCTTTAAAGTGCCATTCAGGTAAGATTTGAATGAGTTTTCCTTCTTTCACTTCATCATGTACAACCATTAATGGCATTTGAGTAATACCAACACCGCTTAAAGCAGCTTTTTTTAACAAAGATAAATCTGTTGTCATGAATTTAGGAAAGAAAGAGACATTAGACACATTATTGTTTTCATCAAATATTTCCCATTCATTTCTATCACGATGTTGACTGTGCGCCATGGAAGGATATAAATGCAAATCTTTAGGTGATGAAATTTCGCCAATTTTTTTGACTAAATCAGGACTGCCAACCAAAACTTGTTTTCGTATGCCTAAACGTTTCATGACATATTCGCTGTCTTCAAAAGGTGGTTTTAATACGCGTAAAGCGATATCAACACCTTCATGTACCAAATCGACTCGGCGATTCGTCGCATCCACAATCATGTCCACTTCAGGGTTTTGCTCTAAAAAGCTAGTGATCATTTCTTCTACAGAAAGATGTAGCAATGTAATAGGGCATGTGATGCGAATTAATCCACGTGGTTTAGCTTGCGCTTCCATAATCGAAGCTTGTGCGATTTCAGCTTTATCGAGCATCGCTTGGCAATGAGTATAATAAGTTTGACCAATATCAGTGACTGAAAATTGACGTGTGGTTCTATGAATTAAACGCACACCTAACTCTTCTTCCAAAGCGGCCAAATGTCGACTAAGTTTTGATTTAGGGATGCGTAAATGCTTGCTCGCTTGACTAATACCACCATATTCAACTATTTTTGCAAAATAATATAATTGGTTGAGATCTACCATAGCGATATTGTCCTTATACTTTAATACTGCACTTTTATTGAGAGTTCATGGAATTGACTGACTAATTTTTCTAATAACACATCCGTCAGATGTAGATTCCAAGAATTACCGAGATTAAGCAAAATGCTAGCATAATCTGTCTGATATTTTAAAAATACTGGTTTGCCATGCTCTGTTTTAAACTCTTGAATCAGTTCAATCAACTTGCTCATTTTTTGAGGGCTTAAAGGTGTATGATTACTCATTAGCAATGATGTTGCAAGATCTTGACGAGTATTTTCAATAAGTTGTAGCTGTAAAGGGCGAATTCTCATGCCACCGTTAAAGTCATCCCAAGTTAAAGAGCCTTTCACAATTAAGACTGATTTTGTCGTCAATGGCGTCGGTAAATTCTCTAAATGTTCATCATATAAGCGTAATTCCATACGACCTGAGCGATCATCCAAAGTTACAAAAGTCATTTTTTGACCTTTTTGATTGAACTTGCTACGTATTTGAATCACTAAGCCAGCAATCGTTGATTCGGGTTCTTTTGCACGAGCGATGCGATAAGGCGGCTCAGGCATTGATAAAATTTCGCCAATCGGATGGGTCGTGATGGATTTTAATTCATGCTTGTAGCGATTGATTGGATGTGTTGTTAAGTAAAAACCTAAAGTATCACTTTCATTTTCCAGTAATACACGCTCAGACCATGCATCCGTATGTTTTAATGGTTGGGCAAAAGATGTGGTTTCTTCAGCAGGATCGCTGAATAATCCAAATAGATCCTCTTGTCCTGAATTTAAGTTGCGCATGTGTTGTTCAGCAGACTGGATCGCCTCAGGTAGTGTTGCGAGTAAATCTGCTCTATATTGGCAGCGCTCAGGAATAGTCATTGGTTTATTGGTTAAAGTATCGAGTGCGCCAGCTTTAATCAAAATTTCAATCACGCGGCGATTCATTTTTGATAAATCCACGCGACGACAAAAATCGAATAAATCAGTATAACGACCGTTCGTTTCCATTTCGTCTATGGCTTGCAATGCAGCGGCTTCGCCAACGCCTTTGATTGCACCTAATCCATAGATGATTTCACTTTTGTTGCTGACCGTAAATTTATAGTGAGATAAATTGATATCAGGTGGCAAGACAGTCAGATTCATGTCTTCGCACTCTTCAATAAAATTCACAACTTTTTCAGTGTTGTCCATGTCAGAAGAGAGAACGGCTGCCATGAATTCAGCAGGATAATGTGCTTTTAAATAAGCCGTTTGATATGAAATTAAAGCATAGGCGGCAGAGTGAGATTTGTTAAAACCATAACCTGCGAATTTTTCCATCAAGTCGAAGAGCGCACCAGCTTTTTCTTTATCAAAGCCGAGCTCTTCAGCACCTTGCATGAATAAACCACGCTGTTTTTCCATCTCTTCAGGTAATTTTTTACCCATCGCGCGACGCAATAAGTCAGCGCCACCCAATGTGTAATTCCCAATAATCTGTGAGATCTGCATTACTTGTTCTTGGTAAACAATAACGCCGTATGTTGGAGCTAAAACTGTTTCTAATTCAGGGAATGGATACTCAATATCAGCGCGGCCATGTTTACGATTGATAAAGTCTTCAACCATGCCTGATTCTAGCGGGCCAGGTCTGAATAGTGCCACTAAAGCGATGATATCTTCAAATGTATCGGGTTGTAAACGACGAATCAAATCCTTCATACCACGGGATTCTAGCTGGAATACAGCAGTTGTTTTACAAGATTTTAACTGATCAAATGCTTTCTTATCATCGAGTGGAATGTCCAAAATATTGATGTCAATATTTTTGGTTTGCTTGATGTTTTTCAGTGCCCAGTCAATGATGGTTAAGGTTCTTAAGCCTAAGAAGTCGAATTTAACTAATCCTGCAGATTCAACGTCATTTTTATCAAACTGTGCCACTAAAGCATCGCTGCCTTCTTCACAATAAAGCGGAGAGAAGTCAGTGATTGTTGTTGGTGAAATTACGACGCCTCCCGCATGGCGACCGACAGATTTAGTTAAGCCTTCTAACTGTTTTGCATAGTTAATGAGTTCTTTAACTTCTTCATCTTTTTCATACAAATCATGCAATTCAGGTTCTTGCATCAATGCTTTTTCGAGCGTGATGCCTAAATCGAAAGGAATGAGTTTTGCAATACGATCCACGAAGCCATAAGGGTGACCAAGCGCACGACCAACGTCTCGAATAACGGCTTTCGCAGCCATGGTACCGTGTGTCGCAATTTGAGATACCGCATCACGACCATATTTTTCTGCAACATATTCAATCACTCGATCGCGGCCTTCCATACAGAAGTCGATATCGAAGTCAGGCATCGAAACACGCTCGGGGTTTAAGAAACGTTCGAAAAGAAGATCGTAAGGAATTGGATCAAGGTCAGTGATTTTTAGTGCCCAAGCAACTAATGAACCTGCACCCGAACCACGCCCTGGGCCAACTGGAATTTGGTTGTCTTTAGACCATTGGATAAAGTCTGCAACGATCAGGAAGTAGCCTGGGAAACCCATATTGATGATTACATTAAGCTCAATGTCTAAGCGCTCGATGTATTCAGCTTGTCTTGGATGATCGTTACCAATACGATCCTTTAATCCTTCATGAGATAAATGACGGAAGTATTCATCCATCGTCATGCCATTCGGGATAGGGAAGTTTGGTAAGCAAGGTTTATAAAGCGAGAGTTCAACTGTACAGCGTTTTGCAATCTCTATCGTATTCGTAATTGCCTCAGGAATATCTGCAAAGAGCTCAATCATTTCTTCAGGAGATTTTAAATACTGCTCTGGGCTATATAAGCGAGGACGTTTCGAGTCGGAGATAACATTGCTCGATTGAATACAAGTGCGCACCTCATGTGCATCAAAATCGCTTTTATTTAAGAATCTGACGTTATTAATCGCAACTAATGGCAAATTTTGCTCTAACGCAAACTGTTTAGCAGCAGTAATAAACACTTCATCATTTTCTTGTTGCGTGCGTGAAATTCCTAAATATAAACGATCTTTAAACGGTTTGAATGGCAATAATGATTCTGCCCAATCTGTATTTTTACGGGTCAATAAAGCTGTGCCAATAGGGCTTTCTTTTCCCGCAATGATGATTAAGCCATTTTGATACTCTTCTAACCATTCATAAGTAATGTGAGGAATACCGCGCTCTTGTCCATGACGATAGCCTTCACTTAATAGTTTTGAAAGATTGAGATAGCCATCATAGTTTTGAGACAATAACGTGATTTTACCAACTGTTTCTTTACCATCTTTTAAATAACATTCAGCACCAATAATGGGTTTAATGCCATTTTTTAATGCTGCTTCATAAAATTTGATGGCACCAAAGGCATTGCCAATGTCCGTTAAAGCAATACATTCAACACCTTGTTCTTTTAGTTTGTTAAAAAGAGGCTTGATGCGGATTAAACCATCCGTCAGCGAAAACTCAGTGTGAAGATTTAAGTGGACAAAACGCATGTGAATCCTTCGTCATGTGATGATAAAAGTTCAGCATTATATCATGTGTGACTTAAAGGATTGTTAACAAAAAAGACCAATATATGGTCTTTAATGCAGGAATATTCTGATCAGATTAAAGTTTAAGCTGCTTTGATGAAAGCTTCATATTTGCTGTTAATCGCATGTTGTAATGCAGCAAATAATGTCGCGTGATGAATGCGCTGCCTTTTTAAACGAAAAGATTGCATTGCTTCGCTGGCATGGTAATGACTTTCGCGCATTAAATCACTCATCGAGCTTGTTCTGAATTGTTCACTTAATTTTAGGGCTTTTTTGACGATTTTATCTTTTTCATATTGAGAAAGAGAGTTGAACAATTTATGAAAACGTTCTTGCTTAATCATGAGAATCACCTTTTAAGTTCTGATTGTTTAATATAACTTAATTATAACTTTGGTTATAAATATGTCAATTTAAATTATCCAAAACATAATTATTTTTTGAATAAATATCTTATATGATTGATTTAAAATAAATTTTATTTTAACGATAAGTTGTTTAAGGGTGATTTTTATAATTTGAAGTTATATCAATAAAAAAAGCTCTGCGACTAAATGATAGAGCGCAGAGCTTTGATAGAGATGAGAAGTGAATCGTTACATGGTTGTGGAGTACCAGAAAACTCGACCAATAATATCAACTTGTTCCATAGAAACATCAAAAGCAGGATATTCTTCGCGATTATAAGACTCAACAGTAATCACGCTGCCTGTTTTATGTTTGAGGCGTTTCATTTGTAATAAACCATCGTTATTAATAGCATAAACATCGCCATCGATAATTTTCTTACGAGATAAATCGATGCCGACAGTTGAGCCATTTTTGAATACTGGCTCCATGCTATCGCCTTTAACTGTCACGCATACAGCATCTTTAGGAGATACGTTGACTTCGCGTAAAGTATCGCGAGAGAAGCGAATGGTACGACCTTCATAATCTTCGAATTCGCTTGCGCCATAACCTGCTGAAAGTTGTACATCCTTGTAAAAAGGAATTAATACATCTTCATCATCTGTGGTTTCTTCACCAAATAATAACCAATGTTCTGCAACACCAAAGTAAGCTGCAATTTGAGGTAAATAGCGACTGCGTTTAGTTCTGCCTTGGCATATTTTTGAGATGGCAGCTTGGGAAACGCCGACGTCGCTCGCTAAAATTTCTTGAGAGATTTTTCTCTCTTCGATCAAATGATTGATCCGATCTGCAATATCGCTCATATAAAAATCTCCTTGTAATGTTATTAATATAATTTAAAGTTATAAAAATAACAAGGGAAAGCCTTGAATTATGAGGAGTCTCGTTTTTTTAGAAAAATGATCAAATTTGATCGAGACTTGAAATTGTTGAATCGCGACCCATATTTACCCTTGTTAAATTATATAGTCTTGTTCAACGATCAACCTTGGAGAAGTTATGAGCCAAAAAGAAACAATGCAATTTCAAACAGAAGTTAATCAATTATTAAAATTAATGATTCACTCTTTATATTCGAATCATGAAATATTTTTACGAGAATTAATCTCTAATGCATCGGATGCCTTGGATAAACGTCGTTTTGAAGGTTTGACCGATACAAAATTGATCGAAAATCAAGGGAACCCACAAATCTTGATTCAAATGGATACTGATAACAAAACACTAACGATTAGTGATAATGGTATCGGGATGACTCGTGATGAAGTGATCGAAAATATCGGTACAATCGCAAAATCAGGCACGAAAGCATTTTTAGAAAAATTAGAAAAATCAGAGCAAGATGCTTCTCAATTGATTGGGCAGTTTGGTGTGGGTTTTTACTCTGCGTTTATTGTGGCGGACAAAGTAACATTAACAACGCGTAAAGCAGGTGAGCCTGAAGATAGCGCTGTAATTTGGGAATCAGCGGGTGAAGGTGAGTTCTCTTTAGAAAGCACATCTAAAGCGACAGCAGGCACTGAGATTGTTCTTCATATGCGCGATGAACATATGAATTTATTGAATGAATGGTCACTTCGTACAATTATCACTAAATACTCTGATCACATTGCTTATCCAGTGATGATGGAAATTGAGCGCACAAAAACTGTGCCAGCAGAGCAGGAAGGTGAAGAGCCAACCACAACAACAGAAGTTGAAATTGAGCAAATCAACTCAGCGACTTCTATTTGGCAGCGCGATAAAAAAGATGTGACTGAGGATGAATATAAAGAATTTTATAAGCACATCAGCCATGATTATGCAGATCCATTAGTTTGGTCACACAACAAAGTTGAAGGGAAAGTTAACTATACTTCTTTATTGTTTGTGCCTGAGCATGCAGCTCAAAACATGTGGGAACAAAATCAGGATTATGGTTTGCAATTGTTTGTGCGTCGTGTATTCATCATGAATGCAACGGATAAGTTGATTCCACGTTACTTGCGTTTCGTAAAAGGTGTTGTGGATACAGTAGATTTGCCATTAAACGTTTCCCGTGAAATTTTACAGTCATCATCAACATTGGATTCGATTAAGCAAGGTGTGGCGCGCCGAGTATTAACAATGTTGAATAATTTGACGGAAAGTGATCCTGAGAAATTTGCGACATTTTATAAAGAATTTGGTCGCGTGATTAAAGAAGGTATCGGCGAAGATAGTTCTAATAAAGAGAATATTGCAAAATTATTGCGTTTTGCTTCGACAGAAAGCGACGAAGAAACAGTTTCATTTGCTGATTACATCGCTCGTATGAAAGAAGGGCAAGAGAATATCTACTTCATCACAACTGATAATTTGAATACTGCTAAAAATAGCCCGCATTTAGAAATTTATCGTTCTAAAGGCTATGAAGTGATCTTGATGACGGATGTGGTTGATGATTGGATGATGGGCTTCTTAACTGAATTTGAAGGTAAGAAGTTTGTGAATATTGCTAAGGGCGATGTCAATTTGGATGATGATAAATCTGAAGAAGAGAAAAAAGACGAGCCAGAGTTGAGCAATGAAGAGAAATCGATCATTGATAAGATTACGAATGTTGTGGGTGAAAAAGTCGAGAACGTTAAAGTTTCTAAGCGTTTAACGAATTCTGCATCTGTTTTAGTTCGCAATGAATATGCATTAAGTAGCCATTTTGAAAAAATGTTGAAAGAAGCAGGGCATGATGTGCCAAGCATTAAGCCATGGTTAGAAATCAACGTTAAGCATCCATTGGTTGAGCGTATTGCGCGTGAAACTGATAATGCTGTTGCGAATGATTTAGCAATGTTGATCTATGAAGAGGCTGTATTGTTGGAAGGTTCTCAGCTCGAAAACCCATCAGAATTTGTAAATCGTCTGAATAGATTGATGAAATAGTGTGCAAAACAACGTAAAGCCTACTTTTTATGCAAAATTAGGCTTTACAAGTAGGGATTTTTCTTTATAATGCATGCTTCCTAATTAAGGAGAAGTGGCCGAGTGGCTGAAGGCGCGCCCCTGCTAAGGGCGTATACGTTAATAGCGTATCGAGGGTTCGAATCCCTCCTTCTCCGCCATATCTATCAAAAACCCTTGTTTAATTCATTGAATTGCAAGGGTTTTTTGTTATCTGTCGAAAAGCCGTAC
>CANRJJ010000022.1 GCA_947630895.1 uncultured Wohlfahrtiimonas sp.
TACCAACTGAGCTATTCCCGCTTTGCAAATCAGAAGCGTATTATAAGACTTTAAATTGAATGGTCAAGATGAATTATTATACAACTTCTTTTTTGCCGATCTTTTCAATCTGCATATGCAGACTAATAATTAAAAGATAACTCACCTAACCACTGCGGTACGTATAAACATAGAAACCCACGCGGTTAATGGAACTATGATTGATCCTAAAACAAAAACTCCAACCACTCCCAAAAAACTACTGGGTCTAATAATTAAATAAGCGATGTAGTATGGTAATAAATTCAAAAAGATAATAAACGCATAAATTGCTAACCCTAAAATAATATTCATATTCACTCCTATTTTTTTAAGATATCTATCATTTGATTAAGATCAACTACAACTTAAACTCTATTATTTTTTTTTGCAATCTCCGTAACATAAATAGAACTAAAAATTAAACCTCTATATCTAAAACTAACATACATAAATAAAACCTATGAAAACTTACAAAATTATTTACTCAGGGATCATATTACCTGGATACAATATTGAACAAGTACGCCCTAATATTTCTAGGCTTCTCAAATTAACCGAAGAAAGCGCTGATGTATTCTTTTCTGGAAAAAGAGTGTTAATTAAAAAAGATCTAACTCTAGAAAAAGCACTGTCCATTAAAGAGGCTTTAGAAAAGAATGGGTTATCTATTAAACTACTTGAAGAAGATAAGATTGAAACTTTAGAAATCATACCGTCCTCAAAACCAGAGCCAATTCAACACCCACCAGTTCAGCCTAAAAAATTCGAATGTTCCCAAAAACCAAATAAGATCTATCTAGGAGAAGAAGATCCACCTTCATTTTTTAATTTTTCATTCGATGGTAGATATGGAAGATTAAATTATATGAATGCGACATGGGCAATATTAGGTGTAACTCTTTTAGCATCTTTTGTCGCATCTTTCATACTCACTATAATGAACTCAAAAACATTATCATTCATTGGTATAGCGGTAATCATTATTTTAATGCAATATTACTATATTCGCGCGATGGCACTCAGATTCCACGATCTTAATAAAACTGGTTGGCTGTCTTTGCTTTTTCTAGCTGGCTTTATCCCTATAATAGGTGGGATTTTTAACTTTGCATTAAGCATATATTTAATGGCAGCCCCTGGAACTCACGGAGATAACGATTATGGTGAACAACCAAAACAAGGACACATCATTGGCTTAATCTTAACTTGCTTCCTACCTATAATTATCATCATTGCCGTCGTAATGTTCGCACTTCCTGCATATAAAGATTACAACGATAGAACATATGTAGCAGAAGGATTAGCACTATCTTCAGGCGCTAAATTAGCCATCACTGAGTACTATTTAAATCATAAAACATTCCCATCCTCTAACCAAGAAGCACATCTACCTGATGAAAACATGCTAAGAAGTACATATGTAACAAGCATTAAAGTCATTCCTAATGGAAAAATTATGATTCAATACAACGGCAATCTTAATTTCGGAACAATTATTCTTACACCTAAAATAAATTTCAATAATGTCAGCTGGGAATGCAATCAAGGCACTATTCCTGCAAAAATCAGACCCGCTGCATGCCGTTGAATTAACTCAATAAAGAAAACGAATAAAATTAATCCAACTTTGCCTATACCAAATGCGACAGAGCGACTATAATGCACGCGATATCTTAAGTTATATATTATAGGAGTTATATCATGGGATCATTTAGCATTTGGCATTGGGTAATTGTATTAGTAGTAGTTTTGGCTGTTTTCGGCACTGCAAAATTACGCAATATTGGCGGTGACTTAGGAACTGCTTTGAAAGGCTTCAAAGATGCAATGAAAGAAGATGACAAAAAAGATGCTCAAAAAGTTGAAACTGTTGAACATAAAGCTGATGCTGAAAAAACAACTGTTGTGGACACTGAGTCTAAA
Organism: uncultured Wohlfahrtiimonas sp.; assembly: GCA_947630895.1. Classification (GTDB taxonomy): domain Bacteria; phylum Pseudomonadota; class Gammaproteobacteria; order Cardiobacteriales; family Wohlfahrtiimonadaceae; genus Wohlfahrtiimonas. Next base: position 1,945 of record CANRJJ010000022.1, read on the forward strand.
AAAGATAACTCTTAATTTATATTGAAATTGAATAATGTTTGGTATTAGCTTTGGCGAATTCGTCATCATATTTACTGTCGCACTGGTTGTTATAGGTCCTCAAAAGTTACCTGAAATGATCCGCACTGTCGGCTCTTTAATTCATAAAATTCGCTCTTTTACTGATCAAGTAAAGGATGATGTTTCTAAAGAATTTCAAATCGATGATTTGAAACAATCTTTTTTGGAGACAAAAAATGATCTCACAAACCAAGTTAAAAGCACTACAAACTTGGACAGTGTCAAAAAATCGCTTTATGAAGCCAAACAAGCTACAGAAAACAGTATAAGAGATGCTCAAAAATCTATAGATGACACCATCAAATCTGATTTAGATGGCTCTGCTGTAAAAGCTAATACTTCAAATTATGATTCCGAAGCTGCTAGCGATATCGCTGAGTACTACAATGATTATCAAGATAGTCAGTACGAAATGACAGCTCCGCCAAAAGGTTACGCTAAATCTCTTCAAAGCACTGTATTTACAGAGCTAGATACAGACACAGAGTCTTTATTATTAGCATGCCAAGCGCGCCAATTTGAACTCTTCTCTCAAAATGAAGAAGATAAATTCATCACTTATCACCTAAAATATTCAAAACCTCGTGAGCTCAATAGCTTATCAAACATTATTGATAACTATTACGATACACAAGTTGATTTGAATCATCGATAATTCAACACATGTCATTAACCGATACTATTTTTTCTGAAAAAAGAAAAAAAACTGACTTTGTATTTAATGAAGAGGTTGTTAACGTTTTTTCAGATATGATCAAGCGTTCAGCTCCTGGCTACCCAATGATCATTGAACAAATTGGCCGCTTTGCACCATTGTTCGCTGAAGACAATTCAAAAATTTACGATCTAGGCTGCTCATTAGGCGCAATCTCTAATGCTTTAAGACATTCTATACGCGCAGAAAATGTAGAAATCATCGCTATTGATAACTCAGAGCCGATGATTGAAAAAGCGACTCAATTTTTTAAGTTACAAGATCAAGTACAAGATGGATTAATTCCCATCCATTTACAGAAGGCAGACATTACTCAAATTGATTTTGACCCTGCTTCTATCGTCGTTCTCAACTTGACCTTACAGTTCATTGAGCCTTCTGAACGATTAGCATTACTCTCAAAAATTCGTAATTGCTTATTACCGACGGGCGCGCTTTTCTTATCTGAAAAAATTTATTTTCAAGACTCACAAGAACAAGCCGTGCTTGATGATATGCATTTAGCCTTTAAACGCGCGAATGGCTATTCTGAACTAGAAATTGCACAAAAAAGAGAGGCCATTGAAAATGTTATGCGCATTGACTCTTTTGAAATCCATAAAGAAAGATTACATCAAGCTGGGTTTACTCGCGTTTATCAATGGTTTCAATGTCTAAATTTCATCTCTATTGTTGCTTTACCTTAATACATTATGATTGATTACACCGCTATCAGCGATTTTTATCGCAATACAGATTTACATACTTGGGCAAAAAATCTAAACACTTGGTTACCAAAGCACATTGAAGAAAATATGCATGGCAACTTCAATGAATGGCAAAAAATTATTGACCAATTACCGCCAATTAACGAATTAGAAAGTGACTTAATCAACGGTGCAATCTTAAAAGGTCAAACTGATGAAGCTGCTCTAGAATCTTCTTTAAGACAATTAATGCCTTGGAGAAAAGGCCCTTGGCAATTCGCAGATACATTCATTAATACCGAATGGCACTCAGATTGGAAATGGGAACGCGTTGCTCCTCATATTGATCTGAAATATAAAAATGTTTTAGACGTTGGCTGCGGTAATGGCTACTATGGCTATCGTATGTTAGGCGCTGGCGCAAAATCAGTGCTAGGCATCGATCCTAACTGGCTATTTTTAGCACAATTCAAAGCGTTTAAAAATTACACTCCTGATCTACCAATTTGGCAGCTTCCGATTGGACTAGAAGCCATTACAGATGAGCTTAAATGGTTTGATGTTGTATTTTCTATGGGTGTTTTATACCACCGCAGATCACCAATCGATCATTTAACCGATCTAAAAAAATTGCTCAATAAAAAAGGCACATTAGTTTTAGAAACCATGGTGATCGAAGGCGATGAAAATGCATGCTTAATCCCTCACGATCGTTACGCTCAAATGCGTAATGTTTGGTTTATTCCATCCGTTAAAATGTTAGAAATTTTCTTACAACGCGTTGGTTTTAAAAATGTGCGTTGTGTCGATTTAAATCAAACAACGATAGAAGAACAACGCCAAACAGACTGGATGACCTATCAATCGCTTTCAGACTTCTTAGATCCTAATGATCATAATAAAACCATTGAAGGCTACCCTGCCCCACTTCGTGCTGTGATAATTGCTGAACAATAATATTTATCATGTCGCATAATTTTTCATGCGACATCACTACTACTTATAGATAGACATAAAAAAACCTCATCGAAAGATGAGGTTTTAAATTTTGGAGCGGGAAACGAGACTCGAACTCGCGACCCCAACCTTGGCAAGGTTGTGCTCTACCAACTGAGCTATTCCCGCTTGAGTGAAAAGAATTATAGCAATTTTTTTTGATCGGTCAAGTATAGAATTTAACCACTTCGCATTATTTTATGAGATAATTGCCCATTTATGATTCACTTAAATCTGAAAGGTACTGTTTTGAAACATCTTCCCTTAAGAGCCTCTATAATAAATATTATATTTTTCATAGCATTAGTTGTATTTAGTAATATTAGCCATGCTCAAAGCTTCTCAAATTCACTCCTAAAAAACAATAATGAAGCTACATTAATTACTGCTCAACAAGATTTTTTACCGCCTGATCAAGTATTCAAACCACGAATATTCAAAAATTCCACAGATGAAATTTCAATTATTTGGGAAGTTAATTCTGATTATTATTTGTATAAGAATAAAATTTTTGTTCAACCACTCAATAAAGATGTCGTTATCAAAGAAATTATTTGGCCAGAAGCCAAAATTTATGAAGACGAGTTTTTTGGCGTTCAACCCATTTATGATCAAAACATAGAATTAATCATTAAATTTGAAAAGCCATTCACGAACATTAATACTCTTTTTCTAGAGATTGAAGCACAAGGCTGTGCTAAAGCAGGATTATGCTTTGCACCATACACATGGGAACAATCCATTGTTATTGACCCTTCTATTTCTTCTGATCAATTGATTTCAGAAGAAGATGCTACAACCATGTTGTTGAATGAACATGATCGTTTAACTGAGTTTTTAAAAAACTATCAGTATTTAGCATTACCATTATTCTTTTTATTCGGCGTATTGTTAACTTTTACGCCTTGCGTGTTGCCAATGTTGCCAATTTTATCGGGTATTTTGACAGGCCAACAAAACCTTACTAAATCTAAAGGATTTTTAATTTCACTTGCTTATGTATTGGCAATGGGAATTGTTTACACTGTTATCGGTGTCATTGCGGCCATGTTAGGCAGCGGACTCGCTGCTGCCTTCCAAAATCAATATGTACTGATTGGATTCGCTCTTCTATTTGTCGTTTTATCCCTAAGTATGTTCGGCGTTTACCAAATTCAAATGCCAACATTCATTCAAAATCGATTGAACCAATTTGCCAATCAATCAAAAAGTGGGACTTATGCTGGCGCAGCCGTTATGGGGGCTTTATCAGCATTGATCGTTGGCCCTTGTGTGACCGCTCCATTAATCGGCATCATTACACTTATCTCACAAACACAAGATTATGTTTTAGGTGGCTTTGCTTTATTCTCTATGAGCATGGGTATGGGTGTACCTCTATTGATTTTAGGCGTTTCATCAGGCTATTTGTTACCTAAAGTTGGCCCTTGGATGAATGCAATCAAAGAGTTTTTTGGCTTTATCATGATCGGTGTTGCCGCCTACTTCTTAGGTCGTATTTTGCCATTCTTTTGGGAACAAATACTCTATGCAGCGATTACGCTTTCATTATCTATCTGGTTTGTTATCAAAATCTTCAAAGCTAAACAGCTACCAGTCATTTTCATTTTACCTGCGCTCATTTCTTTAGGTTTTTCAGGTTTTTATGCCTATGAAAGCTTACAAACTAAAGAACGCCATGCTACTAATGAAATTGTTGGATTAAAAGGCTTAAACGAAGCATTGCAAAATAATAATGGCAAAATCACTATGTTAGAATTCAATGCTTCTTGGTGCGTTGCTTGTAAAGAATTAGAAAAATACGTTTTCACTGATGCTGAAGTAAAAGAACGTTTATCGCAACTTAACTTTTTAATGGTAGATGTCACAGAAAACAATAAAGTTGATCAACAACTACAAAAACACTTTGGTCTTTTCGGCCCACCCGCCATACTTTTCTTTGACCAAAATGGCAATGAAATTCCTGAATATCGTGTTATGGGTTTTGCACCTGCCGATAAATTTAGGGATCACTTAGATTATATTTTATCCAAACATCCAACCAAGTAAGATTTGAGAAGTTTGATCTTTACCCTAGCTTGATACAGCAGGCTCCTCTATAATGATGAGCCTGCTCTTCTCTCTTTGGTTAAAGAAGCATCCTAATTTTTTATGAATAAATCCATTACAAATATTTATCGATTTTTCTTCACCTACGATTTTACATTAGGGCTTTACAAAGGCTTAGGTGTTTTCATACCTGTATTAATTGTTTATCTTTTAGGTGGTGAAACCAAAAACTTGATCACAGTTGGCTATGCTGCCTTAAATATTGGTATCGCCGATCAAATTGGTTCTTTTAAACATAAACGCAATGAATTAGTCTTAACCTTAATTGGCACACTGCTTATTACGCTCTACTTTGCCCAATTTCAAGGATTCTCCTTGTCTTTCATTATTTCGTTATCTGTCGTCGTATTTTTCAGTAATTTCATCAGTTGCTTTGGTCCAAAAGCCACAACCATAGGCTTTACGTTTATATTTATCGCGATGATTTCAGGAAGAAACAGCTACAACTTCACTGAATATGTTATCGATTTTACCTTTGGTGCCACTTTTTATGTGATCTATGCTTTGGTCTGCGCCAAATACTTTGCCAACTACATCATTCGCCAGACTTTATCAGCTTGTTACACAAGATTATCCAAATATCTCACAGCTCTTTCAGAATGTTATCGTCAAAACAGTGATTTAGATGAAAAATTTGCAAACTTGATTGAATCTCAAACATTTCTAGTTTCTGATCTACAACAAGTTCGTGATTTACTGTTCCGTGCGCCAAATCGCCACGATCCAGAAATCATCAAAATGGCAGGAGAACTCACATTATTGACAGATGTCTATGACCGTTTGGTTGCACCTTATCAAGACTTCACAACAATCCGTCAATCTTATGAAAACTCAGATATTCAGATTTTCTTCCGTGATTTATACAATAAAGCAGCAAACAACTTAGAAGAAATGAGCCTATATACTTTAGGTGGTGGTGAAATGATCCGCCGTTTAGGCTTTAAAGCAGAATTAAGGGCATTGGAATATGAATTAGAGCTCATTAAACATTCTGACATCGATCACCAATCTTCAGATGCATACAATGTTTTAGCTTCTCACTATCGAAAAGCTTGGGTTATGAATCGCCAATTAGACAAGATTCGTCAATTATTGATGGGACAAACAGATGCTCCGTCATCTAGCGACAATTTTAAAAAGAATATTTCCCACAGCTATTGGTCTTGGAATATTTTAAAAGCCAACCTGTCTTTCTCATCTGATTATATGCGTTACTCCATTCGTACAGCTGCTGCAATGCTTTGTACATTAACGCTCATCAATCTTGTGCTAGAGCCCAATCAGATTTTAGGTCATAGCTTCTGGATTGCCTTTACCATCATGACCTTAATGCGTCCAGGATTCAGCATTACCAAAGAACGAAGCCGAGATCGAATCTTGGGAACAATTTTAGGTTGTTTGGCCGTTGGTGTGATTGTTTCATTCCACCCTAGCATTTCCTATATCGTATTTTATATTGCAATCTCTATCATTCTGAGCAATGCATTAAGCAATATTGATTACAAAGTTTCTGTCATGTTTATCACGATCTATGTTCTATTAACATTGAATATTGGCGTTAATGTAACGGGATTAGCATTAGCAGGCGAAAGAATTTTAGATACAGTCATCTCTGCATTAATCGCAATTGGATTCACTGTTTATTTCCTCCCTTCTTGGGAAAAACGTGAAGCACCGAGGCTCGCAGGTCAAATTCGTATCCAAATGTATGATTTACTCGATTTGTTAGAGAAAATTTGGCTCAAAAAAGAAGATGATTCAACTGCGTTTTATATCAAACTCAAAGATACACAAGCACTGATTATCCAGCTATCGAACTCTCTAACGAGAATGCAAAAAGAACCGCAAAAGTTTCATGGTGACTTTCATTACTACAATGAATTCATGATTCGCCAGCAATCTATTTTGTCTCAACTCGCTATTTTGGGTTATTCATTAGATCAATTAGAAAAAGATCCCAAAGAGATTCCTGAATTCAGCGAATTGATCATGCTCACTAAACTAAGATTAGATCCATCTATTCCAAGCAGTGAAAATACCAAACCATTTACCGGTCAAGAGCTAAAACCACTGATTTGGATGGTTGAAGAAAATATATAAGTCTGATGTATATCAAATAAACATTGATTCTCAGCCTTTCTACAATGAATCATCAATATTTATCTGTCATAAAAATATGCAATAAAAAAGACCTTAGATAAGGTCTTTTTTATTCATTTGAAATTTTACGTTTCAATCGATTAATTTAATGTACAACCTACTGAGAACAATACAGCAGCAATACGTACTGAAGATTGAACTGCTTGTGCTGAAACATTGTGATCACGCAATGTTTTTTCATGTGAGTCCATGCACATACCACAGCCATTAACCGCCGATACAGCCATAGAAGCCAATTCAAATGTTACTTTATCAATACCTGGGTTAGCCATGCTATTCATACGTAAACGTGCAGGAATTGTTGCATATTCTTTATTGCTTGTTAAGTGCAAGAAACGGTAGTAAATATTGTTCATGCTCATGATGCTGAACGCAATTTTAGCACCGTTCAATTCTTCTTCAGTCAATAAAGGCGCTGCAAAAGCTTCAATATTTTCAATCAAAACTTTTGATTTAGTGCTTAAAGCTACTGCAACAGCAATCGCTGCGATTTGCTTTTCTGTTAAACCTTCTGAGCCTGCTTCACTTAATACATTGCTCAAATTTAAACGCATATCTTTTGCATAATCCGGTAACATTGCTTTTAATGCATCAACTGACATCTTTAACTCCTTATTGGTTTAAAAAATAATAAACATATCTTAATTCGAAAATGTGCAACCATTATTAATAATTTTTATCGAAATGTCATATTGATAATCTTGATCGACTCGATAAATAACTTCAAATATCAACAATACCGCAAATAGGATTGTCTTAATAACACGTTTGCATATAATAAACGGGGATTATTTTGGCCGCGCTAAAATCACTCAACTAGCACAGCGTGTTAATTGAAGTATTTAATCTTGGCCCAAGAAAATAACTTTAAGTCTATTTATCAAAGAAACAAGGAGTGGAGCATGAGTAACATCGACAGTTTACAATCCAAAGCAACGCTAAAAGTTGGTGATAAAGAATTTCTTTATCATTCAATTCCAAAAGCTGCTGAAACATTAGGGGATGTTTCAAAATTACCTAAATCAATGAAGGTACTTTTAGAAAACCTTCTACGTTATGAAGATAACAAAACTGTTAATCTACAAGACATCGAAGCCATTCGTGATTGGTTAAAAGATCGTAAATCTGATCGTGAAATTCAATATCGCCCTGCTCGCGTATTAATGCAAGACTTTACAGGTGTTCCTGCTGTAGTAGATTTAGCCGCAATGCGTGATGCAATGATCAAAGCAGGCGAAAATCCTGAAAACATCAACCCATTATCACCAGTTGACTTAGTCATCGATCACTCAGTAATGATTGATCACTTTGGTACTAAAAATGCATTTGAAGAAAACGTAGATTTAGAAATGGAACGTAACGGTGAGCGTTATGAGTTCTTACGTTGGGGTCAAAAAGCATTTGATAACTTTAGCGTAGTTCCTCCTGGTACAGGTATCTGTCACCAAGTTAACTTAGAGTTCTTAGCTAAAACTGCTTGGGTTTCTAAAGTTGATGGTAAAGAGTGGGTAATTCCAGATACATGTGTGGGTACAGACTCACATACACCAATGGTAAATGGTTTATCTGTTTTAGGTTGGGGTGTTGGTGGTATTGAAGCTGAAGCTGCAATCTTAGGTCAACCAATCTCAATGTTAATTCCTGAAGTTGTAGGCTTCAAGTTAACAGGTAAATTACGTAGCCACGTAACAGCAACAGACTTAGTATTAACAATCACACAAATGCTTCGTAAAAAAGGCGTTGTGGGTAAATTCGTTGAATACTTCGGTGATGGCTTAGCAGAATTACCTTTAGCAGACCGTGCAACAATTTCAAACATGGCACCAGAATACGGTGCAACAGTTGGTTTCTTCCCTGTAGATGACATCACTTTAGATTATATGCGTTTAACAGGTCGTTCAGATGACACAGTTGCACGCGTAGAAGCTTATGCTAAAACACAAGGCTTATGGCGTGAAGCTGGTGAAGAGCCGGTATTTACAGATGTATTAGAATTAGATTTAAACACTGTTGAAACAAGTATCGCTGGCCCAAGCCGTCCGCAAGATCGCGTGATCTTGGCTGAATTACCTGCAACAAGCAAAAAATTCATCGCTGACAGCGTAGCAAATCCTGATTTAGCAGTTGATATCGAGATCGATGGTAAAGCAGAAAAATTACGTCACGGTGACGTTGTATTTGCTGCAATCACATCTTGTACAAATACATCTAACCCAAGCGTGATGATGGCTGCTGGCTTAGTTGCTAAGAAAGCTGCTGCTCTTGGTTTGAAACGTAAACCATGGGTTAAAACATCTTTAGCACCTGGCTCTAAAGTTGCAAGTGAATACTTAGAAAAAGCTGGTTTAACTAAACATTTAGAAGAAATTGGTTTCTTCTTAACTGGTTATGGCTGTACAGCTTGTATCGGTAACTCAGGCCCATTAATTCCTTCAGTTGCTAAAGCAATTGATGATAACCAAATGACTGTTTCAGGCGTATTGTCTGGTAACCGTAACTTTGAAGGCCGTATCCACCCACAAATTCGTGGTAGCTGGTTAGCGTCTCCTCCATTAGTTGTTGCTTATGCAATCGCTGGTTCTACAAACATTGATTTGACTAAAGATCCAATTGCACAAGATGCAAACGGTAAAGATGTATTCTTGAAAGACATCTGGCCTAGCAACGAAGAAATCGCTCGTGAAGTTACAATGATCACAAGCGCAATGTTCCAAAAAGGCTACGATGGCGTATTTGATGGCGATGAACAATGGCAATCAATCGCAGTAACAGATAGCGAAACATATGAGTGGAATCCAAAATCTACTTATGTTCAACATCCTCCTTACTTCGAACACATCGATCAACCAATTGCAGCATTGAAAGCAATCGATAAAGCGCGCGTATTAGCAGTATTTGGTGACTCAATCACAACAGATCATATCTCTCCTGCTGGTTCAATCAAAAAAGATTCACCTGCTGGCCGTTACTTGATCGAAAATGGTGTTGCTCCTGAAGACTTCAACTCATACGGCTCACGTCGTGGTAACCATGAAGTAATGATGCGTGGTACGTTTGCTAACATCCGTATTCGTAACAAGATGATTCCTGGCATCGAAGGTGGTTTGACTAAATACTTACCTACTGGCGATGTAATGGCTATTTATGATGCTGCGATGAAATATAAAGCAGATCAAACACCATTGATCATCTTAGCTGGTAAAGAATACGGTTCAGGTTCAAGCCGTGACTGGGCAGCAAAAGGTCCTAACTTATTAGGCGTTAAAGCTGTAATCGCTGAAAGCTATGAGCGTATTCACCGTTCTAACTTGATCGGCATGGGCATCTTGGCATTACAATACAAAAATGGCGAGAATGCTGAATCATTAGGTTTAGATGGTACAGAAAGCTTCCACATCGAATTCAATGATGACATCAAACCTCATCAAGACATCGTTGTAACAGCTACTAACCCAGCAACAGGTAAAGAAACAACATTCACAGTATTATGCCGCATCGATACATTGAATGAAGTTGATTACTTTAAAGCTGGCGGTATCTTACATTACGTATTGCGTGATTTGATCGCTAAAAGCAAAGCAGCTAAATAATCTTATAGATTACTAACTGATTAAATGACAAAGCCCACTTTAAAAGTGGGCTTTTTTGTATTACAACTAATTAACTATCTCTTAGCATTATTAATTGCCGTTAAAATCCCTGCTTTAAATACTAAAATTTTAATTTGATCATTATTTTTATAAGCTACATGATGAATGGCTTGATCATCTTCCCAAGCAACTAAATCATCACTGATTGGTGTGCCACATATCTCTATCACATAGGCTTTTGCATCACCTGTTCTGACCAATTTATTACCACAACGCATACTGTCTGCAAAAGCAGATGACAACATTACTGATCCTAAGATCACTATGGCTAATATTTTTTTCATTGTTTCTCCTAATATTTATTATTTAACAACGTTATAAAAGAATGGTTTCTAAATAATATTCATTATCATTTGCATTTAGCAACAATATACAGCAAGATATACCACAAATGTATATGTAAAGTTGGAAAAGGGATTATGCAAACTCATAGAACAATTGTCCGCGTTGCTCGCAAAGAATTTTTAACACCTAATTATCTTCGTATTATTTTAAAATGTGATGATATTGTACATTATAAAGATGTCACACTGGGTGTAAACAACAAATTATTCATCCCACCTAAAGGTCATTCTAAAGTTGAATTACCTGAATTTAACGAAGAAACTCGTATGTGGGAAACTCAAGATGAAGCAATTCGCCCGACTGTTCGCACTTATACTCATCGTGCAATTGATGTAGAAGCTAAAGAATTAACCATTGATTTTGCTGTTCATGAAGGTGATTCTATTGCCTGCGAATGGGCATTGAATGCTGTAGAAAATGATGAAGTTGGCTTGACGATGAAAATGAAACATAAAGATACATTGGCAGAAGCTGATTACTATCTTTTTGTAACAGATATGACGGGCATTCCAGCGACTGCTGCGTTAATCGAAAAATTACCAAGCAATGTAAAAGCAACTGTTGTAACAGAAGTGACGACAGAAAATGATATTTTGCCTGAACATTATCAATCAGAAGCTGATGTTGAATTACATTGGTTAATCAATGCTCATCCTGAAAAAGGCAGCAATTTATTCGAGCTCACGAAAACGATGATCGATTTAATGCCTGAATCTCATTTTTTACACACTACTGCAGAATTTTCCACAGTAAAACAGTTGCGTGACTATCTTCGAAATGAAAAAGGCTGGGGCTTTAAAGAGTTTTATGCTTGTGCTTACTGGCAAATTGGTAAAAAAGAGAATGAGGAACGCACTAAGCGCTTAGAGTAAGGATCGTAAAAAATATACATTTTTCGATCTTTCCTGAAGATTTTCTCAGTAACGTCTATAATTGCACCATTGCTAATTATTTTCTTTGCGTAAAGGTCAAATGTCTTACTCTCCTTATATCGAACCTCAAATTGGTCGCATGAACCGTTTAAAAATCACCCAGAAAACTTCTGCTGGTGCGATCTTAGATGGCGATATCTTGCTACCAACTAAAGCAATTCCAAGAAGTATTCCTGCAAATATTGGGGATACTTTGGAAGTGTTTGTTTATCTCAATGCACAAAGTAAACTTGCTGCAACTACACAAAAACCTTTCACTGAAGTGGGCAAATTTGCTGATCTTCAAGTCGTAGAAATCACTGATTTTGGTATCTTTTTAGATTGGGGCCTGCCGAAAGATCTAATGCTTCCTTTCAATGAAGAAGTAGGGACATTAGAAGTTGAAGATTTTGCGATTGTTTATACATATTTAGATGAAAGATCTCAACGCATCACAGCGACCATGAAATATGATAAATACATTGATCAAAAACCTCATAGCTATAAAGAAGGCGACGAAGTTTCACTACTGATTGAAAGCAAAACACCATTAGGTTTAAAAGTGATTGTTGATCATGCGTATTGGGGCGTAGTGTTCAAAAGTGATATTAATTATGATGCTCAAATTGGTAGCGAAGTTACAGGTTATATTAAAACCGTTCGTCCTGATGGTAAGCTAGATATTCTTCTACAGCCAGTCATCAAAACCAATGAAGATCGTCACAGCTTAGAATCTAAAATTTTAGAAGCATTACAAATCAATAATGGCTCCTTGCCTGTGAGCGATAAAAGTTCACCTGATCAAATCCATCGTATGTTTGGCGTGAGTAAATCCGCATTTAAACGCTCAATTGGTGGATTATTTAAAGCTAAAAAAATCAAAATCTTTGAAGACAAAATCGAACTTGTCTAATTCAATATAAAATATCGCCATCATCCATATGGCGATATTTTTCATTCCTAGGAAAATACAATGAATCATGAGCTAAGAGGACATTCTCTTGCCCTATTAACTATTTTTTTATGGGGTTTAACTTTTGTTTCAACCAAGATCCTCTTGCAACATCATTTATCTCCAGTAGAAATTCTCTTTACTCGCTTTGTGATGGGCACTTGTTTTTTAATGCTGCTCTTCCCTAAACGATTAAAAGGAACCACGTTAAAACAAGAAAGCTATTTTGCCGCAGCAGGATTATGCGGAATTACGCTGTATTATCTTTTTGAAAATAATGCATTGGTTTATACGTTCGCATCAAATGCTGCACTGATCGCTTCTACTGCGCCTTTCTTTACTGTTTTATTGGCTAAAATATTCCTGAAAGAAGAAACCATTCCATCTCAGTTTTATTTAGGCATGGTGTTATCTTTCATTGGTGTTGGCTTCATGAGCTTTAGCAATGCAGATGAATTACAAGTCAATTTAAAAGGTGATTTCTTAGCCTTATTGGCTGCCATTATTTGGTCTTTTTATTCTATTTTTTCTAAAAAAATCAGCTCTTTTGGCTACAATACGATTCAAACGACTCGCAGATCATTCATGTATGGCATTCTTTTTATGCTCCCGATGTTGGCATTTGAAGAAACAGCATGGACATTAGACAAATATCTCGATTTAACCGTGATTCTTAATTTATTGTTTTTAGGCTTAGGGGCTTCTGCCATCTGTTTTGTCACATGGAATATTGCAGTCAAAACGATCGGCGCAGTCAAAGCCAGTCTATACATCAATGCTGTGCCGATGGTGACTGTCATTTTATCCATGATCGTTTTGCACGAAAAGCTCAACTGGATGTCCAGCTTAGGAATTGCCTTGGTTTTATGTGGCTTATTAATCTCACAATTTAAAAAACGTCCTAAAATCATTATCTATAGTGATCTATCTCAAAAGTAGATTGTTTGATCTCTTTTCAGTATAGTTCTTTCATATTTTCAACTTTATGTTGGAGGACCATCGTGTCTATTCAAAAATTCTCAGAACTTTCATTGCCATCAGCGCAATTAGATAACCTAAAAGATTTAGGCTATCTCTCTATGACACCAATTCAAGCGACGGCTTTACCTGCTATTTTGTCGGGCAAAGACATCGTTGGCCAAGCCAAAACAGGTAGCGGTAAAACTGCTGCATTTGGTATTGGTTTATTAGAAACAATCGACGCAACACAATTCACTACACAAAGTTTGGTGCTTTGCCCTACGCGTGAATTGGCAGATCAAGTGAGTAAAGAACTTCGCCGTTTAGCGCGCTACATCCCAAATCTAAAAATTTCTAGCATTTGTGGCGGCGTGCCAATCGCAAGACAAATTCATTCAATGAGCCAACATCCACCACACATTGCAGTAGGAACACCAGGTCGTATTTTGGATCATTTAAAACGTGATACCTTGAACTTAAAAAAAGTAAAAATGTTTGTGTTAGATGAAGCCGATCGTATGTTGGATATGGGCTTTGCAGATGAAATGGATGCAATCATTGGCTATTTACCTAAACAACGCCAAACATTGTTATTTTCTGCAACGTTCCCTGCAAACATCCAATCCATTAGCCATCGCATTCAAAAAAATCCTGCGATGATTGCAATTGAAGAAACAAAATCAGAAGCACCAAAAATTGAGCAATCTATTGTTACTTACGATGATCATGCGCAAAAAAATGAAATCGTTGCAAAACTTTTATATAAATACGAGCCTGAATCTACAGTGATTTTCTGTAATACAATCGCTGCTTGCCAAGATTTGGAAGATTACCTCTATCAGCAAGATATTGATGTTTTATCGCTCCATGGTGATTTAGAACAGCGTGATCGCGACCAAGTTTTATTACGCTTCAGCAATCGAAGCTGTCGTGTTTTAGTGGCAACTGACGTTGCTGCTCGCGGTTTAGACATTTCTGATTTATCCATGGTCATCAACTATGACTTACCGTTTGATCCTGAAGTTTATGTTCATCGCATTGGTCGTACAGGTCGTGCAGGTAAAACAGGTATTGCAGCAAGCTTGGTTCAAGCTAATAAATTGCATCGTTTAGAAGAGATAGAAGCTTATATTGAAAAAAACATTCCTCAATCTTCAGCGAAGGATTTAAAAAATATTCAGCCAATTTCACTCATCGCACCAATGGTAACGATTGAAATCAGCGAAGGTAAAAAATCAAAAATTAGCGCAGGTGATATTTTAGGTGCATTGACCGCTAGAGGCGAAATTAAAGGTGCTGATGTTGGTAAAATTACATTATTCCCAATGCAAGCATATGTTGCTGTTTCACGCAAATATGCAAAAGATGCAGTGGATCAAATCTGGTCATCCCCCATTAAAGGAATGCGCTGTAGAGCAAGAATCGTTGGCGAATAATCTACATTAGCCAAATATAAAAAAGCCCAAAATGAACTTGGGCTTTTTTATTTGATCAAAAATATATTTATGATTCTAAAACGAAATCAACCGCTGATTGAACATGAAGTGCAGTCGTATCAAATGTTGGCACTGTGAATTCAACATCGCCAATCAATAAACAAATCTCTGTACAGCCTAAAATAATGCCTTCGGCACCTTCTGCAATGAGCTGATTAGCAATATCAGTGTATTTTTCTTTGGATTCTTGGTTAATAATGCCGCAGCATAATTCTTTAAAAATCACATCATGCACGACTTTACGATCTTTCGCTTCAGGCACAATCACTTCGATTCCTTCTGCTTCTAAGCGTGATTTATAGAAATCCTGCTCCATCGTAAATGCGGTACCTAAAAAGCCAACTTTTTTAATGCCTTGCTTTGTAATCGCTGCTGCAACTGCATCGGCAATGTGTAAAAAAGGAATATTAATTGCTTTTTCTATTTGATCTGCGATTTTATGCATAGTATTTGTGCACAATACAACACAGTCAGCATCCGCTTTTTCTAAAATCTGTGCTTCATAGGCTAAATAATCGCCCGCTTCTTCCCAATCACCTTTTCTTTGCAACTCTTCAATTTCTGCAAAATCAACGCTCGTTAAAATAATTTTTGCAGAATGAAGCCCGCCCAAACGTTGCTGTATCGCACGATTGATCTGTTGGTAATATAAATCTGTTGATTCCCAGCTCATGCCACCAATTAAACCAATTCTTCTCATAAAACTCCCCCAAGTTCACAAATTTTTTTGCCCTATAGTTGTATCACATTCTCAAAATTTCTGAATATTTTTCATATTATTCTTTTATTTTTGTAATTTCTGTATTGACAGAAATTACAAAAATAAATAGTCTATTATCATTGACAATAAAGAGGTGAATCATGATTATTATATTAGGCAGCTCAGGAGTGATTGGCACTCATATCATTGAAAAATTGAAACAAAATAATATTAATTATTGTGCTCCGAGCAGAAAAGAACTCAATGAACCTGAAAAATTTGACCCAATCCTCAATCAACATACCATAATCATTAATGCAATCGGCATCGCGCCTGGTTATGGTGATGCTAAGCATCAAGCTGTGTATTTAGCGCAGAAAAAGTTTTTAGATCATTGTATTAAACTAGGCGTACAAAAAATCATTTCTCTTTCAGCCCTTAGCCAATATGACAGCCCAGATGATATCCCATATCTTAAATATCGCCGCCAATTGGATCAATATCTTCTGAATAGCACTAATTCGACATACATCGTTAGACCTTCTTTGGTTTACTCAGATAAAGGTGTCAGCACTCAATTTTTCAAAAAATTGTCTAAATTGCCGATTTTAGCCTTTCCAAATAAAGATGGTTATTGCGTTTCCCCAATTCATATTGATGACTTAGTTGATTTTATTGTGGTGCTTTTAAATACTAATCTACCTTCTCAAGTGTTTGAAGTAGGCACTGAAAAAATTACATTAGGTAACTACCTTAAATTATTTAATCCAAAGTTGATCATTCTGCCATTACCAGAATGGATGATGACATTATCCATGAATATGCTAGGCATTGTATTGCCTTCTATCGCAGGCAAATATGCTTATAAATTATTAAAAGCTGGAAGCTTCAATCAACGAGATGATTTTGAAAAAATCATGCAACGCAAAGCGAGGAAAGTTCTATGAATCCTTTAGATAAAATTTTTCGCATTAATCAAATAACCCTTTCTATTGTTTTTATTGGCTCAGGGTTAATTCCTTTATTTTTAAGCGATCCGATTATCCGCTTACAACTACTAGACCCGTTTGCACTCCCAACATCATGGCAATTACCAATGTTTTATAGCTTAGTGGCTTTAGACATTATCTGCGGGACCTTAATATTGTTTTACCCTTCTAGATTGATGTGGCTCGTGCTCTTTATAGTTGTCTTAGGCTACACAAGCATCATCACCATTATTCATCCTGATCTTTGGCGCGAACCATTTGGCACATTATTCAAAAATTTTCCCATTTTAATTCTTATTTGGACTAATTTTTTTTTGGAGGGTCAACGCCATGTTTAATGCATATTATGTTTTAAAGTACATTCACATCATTTCATCCATATTAATGGTTGGTACAGGATTCGGCAGTGCTTTATATGTATTCTTTGCCAATCGCTCTGGCAATTTACAGTCACAATATTTTACCAATCGCATGGTGGTATTTTTAGATTGGATCATAACAACACCTACAGTTATTATTCAACCGATAACAGGCATCATGTTAGCTCACGTCATGAAAATGAACTTACTCTCAGATTGGTTTTTAAATATTTATTTATTTTACGCCATCGTTGGTGCAGCTTGGCTGCCGGTTGTGTGGCTACAAATTAAAATGAAACAATTAACGGATCAAGCTGTGTTAAATAACGAACCATTAAATCCGAAATACTATCGCTACCAAAAAGCATGGGAATTTTTAGGTTATATTGGCTTCAGTGGTGCTATGATTCTATTTTTCTTGATGGTGACAAAAATGCCATTATTCCATTTCAACTAAAGGAAAAGCCATGATCATACGTCCTGAAACCAATCGTGAAGCCCCCATCATTGAAGCTGTGATTTTAATGGCTTTTAAAGATCATCCTCATCAAGATCTTCAAAAGGGTACTGTAGAACATTTAATTGTCTATAAACTTCGCCAACAGAATGCTTTGACTTTGTCTTTGATCGCTGTCGAAAATAACAGCATTATCGGGCACATTGCTTTTTCACCAATTACAATTAATGGCACACAACAAGATTGGTTTGTAATGGCACCTGTTTCTGTTTTGCCTGATTATCAAAACAAAGGCGTTGGCTCTCAATTAATCGAAGAAGGGCTAAAGTTATTAAAAGAGCGCAATGCTAATGGCTGTGTTGTTTTAGCTGAGCCAAATTTTTATACTCGATTCGGCTTTCAACAGCAATCGACACTATCTTTAGAGAATGCACCACAAGAATATTTCATAGCTAAAACTTTAAATGCAAAAGAAATTCCTACAGGCAAAGTAGAGCTTCATTCTGCATTTAATGTATAACTTACTGACGTATATGCTTGGGGCGCCACTCATCAAAGTTCAATCGCCCCATTAATCCCTCATTTACTTCTTCTGCTGTCATATAACCACTGACTTTACGTCCATCTTTTAAAAATATTGATGGCGTGCCATATACTTTTAATGCACGAGCAGCCTTATTTGCTTCATCCATTACAGGAAAATCACACGATCTAGCTTTAAATTTACCTTCCAACATCGCGACATCTAATAAAAACTTCTGCTGATCTTCTGGCGCGCACCAAATGGATTCTAAAACTGGCACAGATGAGCGTGATAATGGAAAAGGCACATAATGCACAGTAATGCCATTGTCTAAATAATCACTGATATTTTCATGTAGCTTTCGGCAATAAGGACAAAATACATCGGTAAATACTGTGACAGAATATTTTTCATTGTCTGCTTTATAAGTAATGATTAATTCAGGATCTAAATTACTCAATACTTCTGCATTCGGTGAGTTTTCCATGCCTTGATAGGCAACTTCTTCACTCATTGCAGGTGAAAAAGCGATGATGCTCAATAAACAGATTGTTATTATTTTTAACATTATTTTTTATCACTCTGAAAATTTAATAGAAATTTTCCTAATCCCGAGCCTGCTTTTAAAATATTTTTTAAACCTTTCGATGAAAAGACTAAAACCTGATCGCCAAGTGTAATCAACGAATGCAATAAATCAACGCTTTCTTGTGTTCGTTTTTGAAAAACTTCACTCTCTTTTTTAAAATCAGGATCAGCCAATAGCTCTTTTAACATTGCTTCTGTCGGCTTTAGCTCATGTTCTATACGCTCTTTGGCTATGATTCTAAATAACTCCCAAACATCGCCTGACGTTTCAAAATAATCTTTACGATCATTCAAAATATGCGTGCGCTTCACTAAACCCAAACGCTCGAGCTCTTTAATACTATTACTGGCATTCGATCTTGCAATCCCAAGCAATTCACAAATCATTTCAGCAGTGAGGCTTTCCCCACGAATAAAAAGCAAAGCATGAATTTGAGCAACGGTGCGATTAACACCCCAACGACTTCCCATTTCTCCCCAATGTAAAATAAAAGCCAACTCTTTTTCGGTTAATACTTTAAGTTCACTCATGCTTTCCTTTCTCATCAATACTGCAAAAATACATTATAACGAAGTATTTAATCTTCCAAAACTTGGTAGTTAATGTACGTCACAACATTATCTTCTAACAGCAATTCAATCGCCATATCTGCTAATGCGATATTACCTTGTAACGAATCAGGATAATCTTCAAATGTTGTTTCGCTATAACTGTCACCAAATTGAGCTTTTAACTCAGCACTCGTCATGCCAATGCGTAAACCGTGTGGTAATTCATCTTTATGATTTGACCTTACCGAGATTGTTTCAATGAAAAATCTATCAGGATAAGCTTCTGAAAAACTCACAGAAATACCGTTGTCCTCATTGTGCAAGACTTGTGGTATAAATGCATGATTATGCGCTAAACCCGTCATTGTTTCCGCTAATGTTTCTACTGCATCCGTTGCGAGCGCAGATTGAATATTGGCATGAAGATCAATCACAAAATTTTGCGGTAATTCAACAGTCTTATAGACTACTGGCGCATTGATGAATTCGACATTATTCTCTGCAAGGAATTCATCTTGGAAAATTGGCGCATTATATTTCATCGCTTTTTCAAGCGCATGATAATCCAGCAAATGAGACCATAAGAAAGGCTCATCCACATCATCTAAATCGATAATAAATTCAGGGCGAATGGCTTCTAAAATCTTAGCCGTTGCTCCTTCATACTCTTCTTCGCTGATCTCTTCATCATCAAAGCATTCATCGTCCGATAATGCCCATACATTATCAATCCAATCTGCATAATCATCTGCAATGAATGCATTGGCATGATGCTCACCATCCACTGTAATTGAGCCATGGCTATATTTACCAAAGAACAGCCCATTAACCTGTAAATCGCCCGACACATAAATATCATTACCGCCAGCACGAATATGATCTACAGTTAAATCACCATCCACAACTAAACCCATCGCCGAATCATCACTTGCTTCAATAATTCGCCCAACCGTTACATTACCAATAATGAAATAACCCAAAGACCATTCAGGCAATTCACCTAAACGTAAAATAGATAGCTCAATATCGCCTTCATGAAAGAAGATTGTATGATCAGCAAATTCATCACTTTTTTCAGCCAACCAACTATTTTCTGGCAAGCGATCAACGATATCTTTCACTTGAACGATAGAGAAAGTTACATTTTCAATTGTAATTGTTTCTGTTTGATTTAACATATCCGTGTATCCCATTACTATGCGGTTAAAAGTCACTGACAACAATATAGTATTTTTACGGATAATTTTATATATTTGACACATAGCTCTGCTACGATAATTAATAATAAACCAAAGACAAGAGTTTACGATATGACCAAACCACCAAAAATCCTTATCATTAGTGATACTCACGGGCTTGTTTTGCCCATTAAAGAGATCATGGGGAATCACCCTGACGTTGATGCAATCTTTCACTGCGGTGATTCAGAACTGATGAATTTTGACCCTATTTTAAAAAATGTTCATGTTGTGCGTGGAAATTGTGATTATGATCGCACTTTGCCCAATGAATTAACGGTCGAAATTGGTGAGCATAAAATATACATCACTCATGGCCATATGTACGGCGTCAAAGGAACTTTAGAACATTTACAAAGCCGTGCAAAAGAAATGGGTGCGGATGTCGCATTGTACGGACATACTCACATTGCACAAGCAGATACGATAGATGGCGTGCTTCTCGTGAATCCTGGAAGCATCGCCTATCCTAGAGGGCGTAAAGAAAAAACTTACGCCTTATTGACTCTAAATGATGATCAAAACCATCATGTGGAATTTCATACGATATAACTGGATTATTTACCCAACTGTTGTTGCCAAATTTTTACGCCATTCATATCACGTGGATAAGGTGACAACTCTTCCAATAATGTAGAGTAGAAATGTTTGTAGCCAGCACATAATTGATTTTTACCTGTTTCATCAATATGTGTTGGACAACCACCGTTACATAAAAATCTCACTGAACAACTTTTGCATTCTGGACGCTGGCTCTTTTTATTTCCAAATGGTAATTCAATCGCCTTTTTCACAGATGCGATCAAATCATACTGCGTCGAGAACTTCCCTACTTTGTGTTGCTCATCAATCAAATGATCGCAAGCATATAAGTTGCCATCTGGCTCTAGCGCCAAGTTGCTGCCACAATACTCAGCATGAACGCAAGTTGCGCTCACTTTTGTAAAATACTGCGCATATGTATGCTCAATGTTCATGATAAACATTTTGCCTTGATGCTTATTATCACGCCAATATTGATAAGTGTTCGTTAAGAAATCACCCCAGTTTTCCGCGGATAATGTATAACTGCGTTTTAAAGCATCGCCTTCAAACATCAATGGCTGAAACTGAATGAACTGAATGCCATTGTCATAAAAGAAATCATAAATCTCTTTGTAGTAAGGCACAGTTTCATCATGTACCACGACTAAAACATTAAACTCAACATCATAAGTTTTCAAAAGCTTAATGCCTTCTAAAACTTTTGAATACGTCGGGCGGTTTTTCTTATCCACCCGATGTTGATCATGCAATGTTTCAATGCCATCTGTACTGATGCCCACAAAGAAATTATGTTTCTTTAAGAATAAACACCATTTTTCATCCAACATCGTGCCGTTGGTTTGAAGGCTATTACTAATGCGTACGCCCGCTGGCTGATAAAGCTTTTGATATTTCAAAGCCTGCTCATAAAACTCAAGCCCTGCCAATAATGGTTCTCCGCCTTGCCAAACAAAGTTAATCTCTTTGGCTGTTTTTGGCTGAGCACCAATATATAGCTGGATAAATTTCTTAAGCATTTCATCGTTCATTTTGCCTGTCGTATTATCATGTTGAGGATAATAACAATACTGACAAGCTAGATTACAACTCGAGCCAACAGGTTTTACCAGTAAATGAAAAGGAACGGGACTTCTATCCAACAAGTCAGCATAATTCATCCCGTTTTGATCATAAATGTTCGTACGCATATTATTCATGGTTTACTTCGTTGAGCCCCAGATTCTTTTACCTTTAGCTTCAATGATATAAGTTTCATCAGCAAACTTATTGTATGCTTCAATCAACTCAGCTTTTAACTCAGGGAATTCAGCACTTCTATCATTAGTTTCTAATGGATCTTCTTTCAAATTAAACAATGCCCATTCGCCATCTACAGCTTCTGCTGCTGTTTTAGTGATTTTACGAACTTTCCAGTCATCTCTGATGAATGCTAACTGATTGTGCAATTCCACACCGTAAGAATCACGGATTGTTTCGCTACCTTCTTCAGTTAAGTTTCTCTTATGGCTAACACCTTGCATTGGCAATGTATTAGGATATTCTTTCAAGTCAATATCTGTTAAATCATACAATGTTGGCGCAAGATCATAAGCTGCGATCATGTTTGAATCCACTGTACCTGCTTTTGCTTTATCTAACATTGGTGCAGAGATGATTAAGTTAGCATTGATACCGCCTTGGCCTGCTGTTGCTTTGTGATATTGACCATAAGGCACGTTGTTGATGTCAGCCCAATCTGGACCCACTGAAACGAATGAACCTTTCTTACCAATATTTTCCAAGCTGTTATCTACGCCTAAGCGCGTCCAAACTTCAGGATCACCCATGCTGTAGAATTTCAAACCAGGTGTTGCATTCGCGCCATTGTCTGATGCAAATACAATAATCGTATTATCCAAGCGACCTGTTTCATCCAATGTTTTGATCAAGCTACCGATTTGATCATCCATGTAATCAACCATTGCTGCATAAACTTGCATGATTTTTGCTTCACGTTTTTGATCTTCTTTACTTAAAGCATCCCAACGTTCTTGCAATTTCAAATCAGGCAATGGTGTATTTTCAGTCACCAATCCTTTTTCTTTCAATCTTTTCAAGCGGTTTTCATAAACAACTTGGTAACCACCGTCATAAACGCCATCATATTTTGCAACCCACTCATCTGGTGCATGCAAAGGATCATGCGGTGCTGTGTAAGCAACATATGCAAACACAGGAACATCTTTAGGTGTATCTTTCACCCATGTATTGATTTGGTCTGTGAAGTATTTCGTTGAATAGAAATCTTTTGGTAATTGACCTCTATCGATGCGCTTATCATTCGCTGTATAGTATGTGTGGTACTCTTCTACTTCACCTAATGGCATCATGTCATCATAATGGCTTGCACCACCTGCCATAAATGCAAATGATTGATTAAATCCTTTCGCACCAGGCAATGAATCTGCTGTTGTACCGATGTGCCATTTACCAACCATCATTGTTTCATAGCCAGCATCTCTAAAGCGCTCTGCCATTGTTACTGTACGATCAGTTAAACGCAACTCATAGCCATCTTGACCTTTTGTGCTTTCAAACCACCACATAGCGCCCACACCAGCTTGATGATTCGTATTACCTGTCATCAACATTGAACGAGCAGGGGCTGACATTGGTGATGTGTAATATTGTGAAAATTGAATACCCTGATCAGCCAATTTTTGCAAATTAGGTGTATCGATTTCACTGCCGAAGCTTTGTAAATCTGAATAACCTAGATCATCAGCCACGATCAAAATAACATTTGGCTTTTCTTGTGCAGATGCAAATGCCGCTGCAAAAACAGTACCAATTGCTAATGCCACTGCATTTTTTGGATTGTTTAATACTTTCATTACTCATTCCTTCATATGTTTTTACATTCATAACTTTATTTTCAGCAATATCGCTACAATCTTATAGATAGCGATAATGAAGAAATTATAATCATCAACCATCGACAGGGTCACTGTTGACTGGCTTTTGATGTTGCAATTTCACTACCAATAACTTTTGATCTTTCAAATATCATAAAAAGACTTATTGAATAAAATACTTTCCTAAACATGTTTAGTTTCGTAAAAATTTTCAACCAAGCTCATTATGAATTCATTGATAATTCGATGAATTTTGCAATTTTAATTTTTGTTAAAATACAGCATTATTTTGCATAAACTATAACTTATTTGTTATATCAGATAGCTTCATATATAACACCTATAACCATTACTTATGAATCAATAACCTTTTGGATGTAGCTATAAAGTAGTCAACATCCTCTAATGACTGTTTTTTGCTAGCTCTATGAACTGTTTGATATATGTATTGTGTTGATCAGATTTACGGTAACCCACATGAATATGTTTAAAAATTCCATCACCTAAACGCACCGAATGGATCGATAATTGTTCACTGTATCTCTCAACTAACCATTTTGGCATAGCGGTTACACCACGATTTGCAGCAACCATCTGCAAAATAATCTCAGTATCTTCTAATGGCTTATGCTGTTTTGGGATACATTGGTTAGGAATAAAAAACTGCTGATAGATATCTAATCGCGCCATTTCCACAGGATAAGTTAATAGAACTTCATCGGATAATTCAGGCGGTAAAACCACTTCTTTACCATACAAAGGATTCCCTTCACCCACCACCAAAACCAATTCATAACCAAAAACTGGCTGAAAAACTAACTCCTCAGTATTTAAAGGATCTGGCGTGATTAATAAGTCAATGTCATGATTTAATAATGCCGTCATTCCACCAAATTTGAATTGATGCCTCACGTCTAGATCAACTTCTGGCGCGATTTTCAAAAATGGATTCACAATGCTTAATAGCCATTGATAACAAGGATGGCATTCCATACCAATGTGCAATGTGCCTTTTTCATTGGCTGCGTATTTGCGCAAGTTTTCATCTAAACGCTCTAACTGTGGTAACAGTCGGTTGGCTTCATTTTGTAGATATTGACCTGCTTCAGTTAAGCGCAATTTGCGCCCTTCTTTAACCCATAACTCTGCATTTAATTGGGTTTCTAACTTCTTGATTGTATGGCTTAAAGCGGATTGTGTTAAATGCAGACTCTCTGCGGCTGCCGTTAATGAGCCTTGTCTTTCCACTTCACGCAATATATTTAAATGTATTCTTTCTATCATTCTTCCACCAAGTCATGAGTATAATTCATCGAACGCTGCATTTATAACATTTATATTCATCCTAGATAAAAAAATCCCACATATTCACAATATGTGGGATTTTTTCTACAGCTTTTATAATTAATAATCTAATTCTTGTCGGCAATTATAAGGTAAATGCTTAGCTTCTAAATCACTTTCATAACAAATCCACTGTATCGTACCTTGAGGTGTTTCCTGCCCTTTTAACACTAAATATCCGTCATATTGAACTTTGCTGTCAAAATAAATCGCGATCAAACCACCTTCTAATACTTCTATACCACTAACCGCATTACTAGTAATCACATCTGTCTCAGGCAAACCTGCTTCGACATTGTTATTCGGCCATCCGCCTGTCACAGCATAAGTTTCTGTTACCGCCATTTTGACTCCTGAAGCCAATGCCAAGCCTTCAGCAATATAAGTACGTTTTGTATAATCTTGATAAGCAGGCAATGCAAACATACTCATGATTCCAAGTACGGCCATACCGCCTT
>CANRJJ010000023.1 GCA_947630895.1 uncultured Wohlfahrtiimonas sp.
CATCGTTCTCCGGTAGAGTATGAAAAGATCCATCAAAAGATGGCTATGAGTGTCTAAGATTTTGGTGGCTATTCATAATCTTCCTTATTCCTTGAGTTGGTTGCATCCATGAATGGCTTTTTATCATCTCTAATGTAATATATTCACTACCTGATTTAATTGCATGTTCCGCACAAGCTATTAACAATCGGTGAACATTTCCTAAATTACCTCCACTAATATTAAAAATGGATGTGACTAATTCTGGGCGATGTAATTCAGACTTATATTTTAATGGTAAAACCATTTCAAATTGGTAAAGTAGCTTTTGAAAATTTTGGTTTAAATTCCAATCAGGTAATTCGATAACATCAAATCTACTGGCATGTTGTGGATCTGTATGTAAGACACGTACGGCATCTACTGTGCCTACACCAACAACAGGAATCTGCAATTCATTACACAGCATTTTAATGGCATTCATTACTTGTCTTTGCTGGCGAGCTGTCCCTGTCAATAAAGAATGTAACTCATCGATAATGAGCATTTGGACATTAAACTCACGAAATAAATGTATTGTTTGATAACGTAATTTAGCTATTGAATCACTAGTACGATAAGGCACAAAAAATCTTTCTAATAAAGAAATATAGAACTCTTTCTCATTTGCTGAAGGAGGGGACTCTGCCAAGATAATTGGTTTCACACCATCAGCAGTACTGTTAACAAATGGTTGCCCATATAAATCATAAAAACGACGTATCAGAGTAGTTTTACCATTATTAGGTTTACCAATAATTAATAAATTAACCATCCGAGGCCTTTTAGGTCTATTCATTAACGCTACTAAGTTTGACATAATGTCATTAGCAATACTGTACGCGACCCACCGTGGTTCATATAAAAAATTTATACGTTCTTCATCATTTAACCCCATTACATATTGAAATTTTTCATGGATATGAGAATATTTTTCTTCTTTCATATTAATCGACCTCTACATATCCAAAATCAATTTCACCAACTAATAAACTATTATCATTAGACATCGTTTTAGCATCGCATGGTGTTTCATCTATCTTTCCAGGATTCAATAACTGTCGTTCTATACTTTGTTGTATATTTTTATGCTGTTTACTACGTTGAGCCAATCTTCGTGCCTTCTTAGTATTCTGAGAAGATACCTGAATTATCTCTCTCATTTCTGTTAATGCAGAGTAAATTTGATCATCATTAAATAAAACATTCCCCTTATCTTTTAAGTTTTTACGAGCTTGGTCATATTCCCATAAGCTTAAAGATGGTAATTTTTGATTGGCAAAAGGTACAACAAAATATTTTTTCAATAGAGGATCGTAAAACCAAATACGACTAATATCCCTAGGATCTCTTCTAAATATAAAACGTTTTTTATTCCCTTTTGAGTCGCTATCATTAATAAAAAGATTTAAACATTGATCATAATATCTAAGACCATCTATTGTTACGCCAAAATGTTGAATAGTTCTGTGAATACATGGTAGAAAATCTAAAAACAAGGTAATTTCATCTTGAGGCATAGCAGGCATACCTATACCAAGTATTTCAGCATTGCCAAAAACACCAATCTTCCATTGTTCTATGGGGCTACGTCCTAGCGCTGAATGCACTCGTTTATGATAAACCTTTGTAATAAAAGTTAATAACCAGATTTCAAATTCAGCTAGTGTTAAAGATGCTTCATTTTCAGAATTATAACTATCTCTTTCTTTGATATTAGAAAATGTAGTTCCATTTATACCATGTATCTCTTTCATAAAAGTACCAATGAGCCTCTCTATATGCCCACCATACTGAGGTCTAGCTACAGGCCTAAACTCCAATGTAATTCCATGTGCTTCACAAGATTTCGCGAAATTAATTGAGCGAAAATCAGCACCATTATCAACATGAATTTTATTTGGGTAGCCATAAACGTTCCAATCTACATCATTAATTCCATGTTCTGATAAAAGCTTATCCTTAGATAAAATACTACGAGTAATACACATACCTACAGACGTAACAGACGGCGCATCTAATGATAAGTAGTATCCTGTAATCACTCTACTATAAACATCAATAGCCAAAGTTAAAAATGGACGACCAATAGGCTTTCTATATTTATTATCAACTAAGATTAAATCAACAGGGGTATGATCAATTTGGACGACACTTAAAGGATAATCTGCATTTGGAAAATGATTGGGGGTTGGGCTAAATTTTTGTTTAGCTTTTTCTTTTTGACCTCGCTTGCGAAGCCTTTCTCGCTCTGAAATTTGAGATATACGTAGTCTGACAGATCCCTTACTAGGTTTTGTAATTTTCTTATCTATACTTTTACGGTAAACCTCACGAATAGTTTGCTCCATTGTTGGACGTTGCTTTTGCAAATAGAATTGTTCAATTACCTCTTTGATAAGGTTATCTTGTTCTATAGTTAAACGAGAATTACCCTCTTGCCAACCACGTTTTCTATCTACTAACCCTGCAATTGAGCCTAATGTATTATAAGCTTGTAACCATCGATATATTGTACGTTTTGTAACGCCAACAGCCTGGGCTCTCTCACCTATCATATGAGAATCAAATGGAGATTGTAATAAAGGTCGTATAGCTTCGTATTTAGCCTGCGCCTTCGCCCAATATTCATCACTAATATCTGATAAATCAACGCTAATATGTTGATTATAAATATCTTTAATATTCTCTAATTGCTTAATACTAATAATTTCTGTTGATAGATCATCAATATACTTAATAACTACCTGAACTCCATCATCAATATATTCAATTAATTCACACTGTCGATTATTTTGGACATTAGAATAAATATTACCTTTACATAATACTAAGCGACCTCGTTGCATTCCCTTATGTTCAAAATTTTCCTCTGTATAAGACGAAGTTATAGAACTTTTTTTATTTTCTTTACTTTTATCTGCTACATACATGGTTTTTCTTTCCATACAATGGTTTGTTCATTAATCTCAGTAAATAAGTCACAAAATAATTTTTTGTTCAATAGTAAATGGCAAATAATTCTAAAGCCATGTTGTCTGTATAAAGTCCCTTGAAAAAAACGTGTTAACAAATAATCAATAGTAGTATTTTCCATTAGGTTTACTTGATTAATGATTGCATTTACATCTTCAATATCATATTGAAGATTTTTATAACGCATAAGAAAATTAATATTAGCTAATGCATCATGCCTAATACGACTTTCATCATAAATATGAAAAACATAACCATTATTTTTACAATAATGAAGCATAGCTTTCCACTTTTCTTTCCAATCATGCCAGTTTTGTACCCATTCAGTTTTGGGCTTAACTTCTACTATTATTGGTTTACACCCTGAATTCTTTGTAAAACTAATAAAAAAATCAGGTGTATAAAAATACGTTCTATTATTCTTCATAAATGGTATTTGTATTGGTTGAGCAACTATATCAAGAACATCTTCACGAAGAGTGTAATACAGCAAAAAATCTCGTTCTAAAGTTGATTCATATGGAATACTTTTTTCACTATATGATAAATACCCTGTAACACTCCGGTATGATGGCTTAATTTTTCTAGTTTGCTGCATATACTATTCCCACATTAAAAAATAAAAGACACTTATTTCTATAATTTAGTAAGAAAATGACATATATTTAAGAAAAATATGTCATTAATTTCCATATTTAATGAATCAATTTTCTGCTATAAGCACAGTATTGTGACATTTATTTCTATTTATTACAGAGGATCAAATCCTCGCCCAGGTGAAATTTCTTTAGCGCATCATGGCGTTTTATTTTTAGATGAATTGCCCGAATTTGATCGCAAAGTTCTAGAAACATTAAGAGAGCCGTTAGAATCAGGCGTTATCAATATCTCTAGAGCAACATCACAAGCTAAATTTCCTGCTCAATTTCAGTTAATCGCCGCAATGAATCCTTGTGCTTGTGGCTTTTATGGAGATAAAGAAAAATCCTGCCAATGCAGCCAAGATGCTGTTGCCCGTTATCGCAATAAAATTTCAGGTCCATTCTTAGACAGAATCGATTTGCACGTTGAAGTTCCACGCTTACTCACATCGGAATTACAAACGATGCAAGCAGGTGAATCATCCACTGATATTAGAAAAGATGTCATCTCAGCACGAGAAATACAATATCAACGCCGAGGAAAACATAATGCTTTATTGAATGTCAGAGAAATTGATGAAGATTGTAAATTAGGCACTCGTGAATTAGAATTGATGGATAAAGCGCAAAAAAGATTAAATTTATCTCCACGAAGTTTTCATCGTATTTTGCGAGTTGCACGCACCATAGCTGACCTTGAAGCATCAGATACTATTAAAGCCACGCATTTAACGGAAGCTCTAGCCTTTCGCGCAATGAATTTTTAATGTATAAATAGCATGGTCAAAACATATTAAACATATATTTAAGGAATTATCATGGCAGAAGTAGAAAGTTTCACATTAGATCACGATAAAGTAATCGCTCCATACGTTCGCTTGATCGCTAAAGAAGTTGGCCCTAAAGGCGATATCATCACTAACTTTGATGTTCGTTTAGTACAACCAAATGAATCAGCAATCGAAACAAGTGGTATGCACACTTTTGAACACATTTTCGCTGACCTAATGCGTAATCAATTAGATGGCATCATCGATATTTCTCCGTTCGGTTGCCGTACAGGTTTCCATTTGATCGCTTGGGGCGAGCCAAGTGCAACTGAAGTGGCTAAAGTATTAAAAGCAACTTTAGAAGAGATCGTCAAAGATTCTTACACGATCGATAAAGTACAAGGCATTGCTCGCGTAGCTTGTGGCAACTATAAAGATCACTCATTACATTCTGCAAAAGAATGGTCAAAAATCGTTTTATCACAAGGCATTAGCGATGATGCTTTTGAACGTAACCCAGTATAATTAATACTATAAAGCCCCATGAATATTAACGATTCATGGGGCTTTTTTATTGCGACTTACGAAATATTTCTAAACTGTTTCAATGAAAATCCTAGAAGATATAAGCATCCAAAATATCCAATAATTGATGCACCAATAATGCCCATTAAGCCTAATAAACGCATCATAAACTGCCCTTCTATCCAAAAACTACTGTACTGACTGATCCAGTATAAAAATGCACCCAATAAAATATTCGCAGGAATCACAACCCACAATCGCCCTTTGAGCAAGTTTTTAACATGGTAAATGCCTAAATAATGCAAGCCGATTAATAACAACATTGCATTGATCCAAGCAGCGATGGATGTTGATAATGCCAAACCTGCATGAGCATAGTATTTCACTAAAATAAACTGTAAAACGATATTTACACCAATCGAAACCAATCCAAATTTCAAAGGTGTTTTAGTATCTTGTCTTGCATAATAAACAGGGGCAAGGATTTTAATTAAGAAGTACGCAGCAATACTTGTGCCATACGTTACTAAGCTTTTTGCTGACATCAATACATCATGCAATGTAAAAGCGCCACGCATAAATAGTAACGCTAATAATGGCTCTGCCAATAAAATTAATCCCAAGCTTGATGGAATTCCTAAAATCAAAGCTAGACGAATGCCCCAATTAACAGTTTTCTCAAATCCTGCTCTATCGTTAGAAGCACTTAAACGCGATAATTTCGGCAATACAACTGTACCCAAGGCAACGGCAACTGTACCCAAGGCAAATTCAACCAAACGATCAGAGTAATACAACCAAGTCACACTGCCCGTTTCTAATCGAGATGCCAATTGTGTATTGATTAAGATATTAATTTGGCTACTAGAAGAGCCAATCAATGCAGGCACCATCAAAATAATCACTTGTTTGACACCTGGCGCACCAAAAGCCACTCTTGGTCTATGGGTTAATAGATTTTGTCTGCGTACACTGTGCATAATAATCAGGCATTGAATCACACCTGCAATGATTACAGCATAACCCAAACCATAAATCGGTACCTTCAAGAACTGAACACTTAAAAATGCGCCAATAATCATTGCAATATTTAATAAGCTTGGTAGCAAAGCAGGCAGTGCGAAGCGATCTAATGAGTTTAAAACGCTTGAATACATCGCCAACATACAGATCAAAAATACATAAGGGATCATGATACGAACGAGTTCTGTCGTCACTGCAAACTTTTCAGGATCGCTCTTAAACCCACTTGCAAATACCATCACCAATTCAGGTGCAAAGAAGATACCTGCAATCGTAATGCCTAATAATACAATCCCTAAAGACCCCGAAACTTCCGCGATGAATAGTGGTAATTGATCTCGTTTCTTTTCATAGTATTCGCTGAAAACTGGCACAAATGATTGATTAAATGCACCTTCACCAAAAAATCGTCTAAATAAATTGGGAATTCTAAAAGCAACATTGAATGCATCCATCATTGCGGTTGCACCAAAAAAACTCGCAAACACAATATCTCTCACTAAGCCTAAAACTCGAGAAACTAAGGTAAATGCACTGATGGTAAATAATGAGCCCAAAAGCCCTTTTTTATGTGGTTTTGTAGAGATTTTCGCCATTATTATCGTTGCCATGAATCAAACGACAAATTATAACAAGATACATTAATATTATTCGCTTTTTCATTATCTCCGCAGTAATATGTTCACCTTATTTATACAATACAAGTTTACATATGTTGGAATTATCTCTCGTCTCAATTATCTGGTCACTATCGTTCTCATTGATCGGGCTATTCATCTCGCCTTTCGTGGATCCTTACTTAGCCGTTTTAATCAGAATCATTTGTGGATTAATTATTTTTATTCCATTTGTGCGTAAAACTTCATCGACAGATATCTGGCAACTCATGCTGATTGGCGCATGCCAATTTGGCTTAACCTATATATTCCTATATCAATCATTCCAATACATTAGCGTAATTGAAGTTCTATTGTTTTCCATCACAACGCCAATTTACATCGTTATGGTGCATAGCTTTTTTGAACGCAGAATAGAATGGCGTGCTTTTGCAGCTGCATTTTTAGCGGTTATTGGTGCTGCTGTTATTCGCTACCAAGCGATTTCACCATCATTCGTAACAGGCTTTCTATTAATGCAAGCTGCGAACTTTGTCTTCGCATTTGGCCAAGCTTATTATCAACGCACACAAAAACGCTCTTCGAAAAACTATCAAAACTTCTTTTGGTTCTTTGCTGGTGCTTTCGCCATCGTCTTCCCTGCTTATCTGCTATTGGGTGAATTCAGATTTACGATGCAAACAAACACAATATTAGCGCTCATCTATGCAGGCTTTTTAGCAACAGGTTTAGGTCAGTACTTATGGTTGCAAGGTGCAACAAAAGTTTCTGCAGGCACATTGTCCGTTATGAATAATTTAGTGATTCCTTTAGGCATTGTGATCAATTTATTATTCGGTGGCGTCATTGATATGCCAATTGAATTTACGATTGGCTCAACAATCATTTTATTCTCTTTATGGGTTGCTAAAGTACCTAAATCCAATGCTTAATCACATTTTAGATGGGATTGTAATTGTCTCATCAGAATTATAAAGTGTGACATTCATAGGAATATCTAACAATATAAAATGATTTGGTGTTACTCCTTCAATCATCAAATCATTTTTATCATCAAATGCAATACAATCACCTTCATACAAACTATGTCCATTCACAGCAATTTTACCTTGGCATACTTTGATGAATACGCCGTTATCTTTCTGCTTTTTATGATAAATAACCTTAGCATTTGGATCAACCTGCGATAAAGCAATCCAAGCATCTTGATGTATAAAAGCACTAGATTTATTTGGTGCAACAATATAATGAAAGCGATTACGCAGCATGTCTATATCAAAAGAATGTGCTTGATGGCGAGGTGTTAATCCTCGTTTTTTAGGCAAAATCCAAATTTTAATATAATTAACTTCTTCATTCGGAGATGCACTATTGATAGCATATTCAATTCCAGTACCTGCACTAATCGTAATAAAACCGTTATTATCAACAATACTGTTATTAGCCTTGCTGTCTGTATATTGAATAGAGCCAGCCAACGGAATTAAAATAACTTCCAGATCTTTATGATGCTGATGGGTAAATTTACCCTCGCCAACATAATAATTATGATTCAATAGCCTTAATGTGCCAAATTGGATGCGTTCAGGATCATAAAAATCACCTTGTGAAAAAAATCTTTGGCTTTTTAATGCGCCTCTTTGAGACGTATTTAACTCATCAAATCGATAAACTTTATCCGTTTCCATCAATGCCTTCCTTATATAGTATTTATTTTGGCCCAATGATTTTGATTTAAAATTTTTGGTCTGTATTTTAATTTATTAAGGTAGTATGTCACATATTTTATAATAATAGATGTTTTTAATAGCGTGGGAAGTATCAATATGATAATAGAAAAACCAAATATAATACTCGTTCATGGGCTATTTATACCTGGTGTTTCCATGATCAGATTACGTAATTTCTTTCAAAAGCACGCTTATACCGTATCTGTTTTTTCGTATCATACAACCAGTGAATTACCTGAAAAAAATGCAGAGCAACTTAAAAAATTTATTTTGTCTCAAGGCAATCACAATGTAATTATTTGCCACAGTTTGGGTGGTTTACTCACTCAACAAACATTAGCTACGATTGATCATCCTGAGCAATATGTGCAAAAAGTAATATCGCTCGGTACACCATGGCAAGGTGCATCAATTTTGAATTTTATGCATCGTTATCGATTAGATGGCATTGTGGGCAAAAGCTTAGAAATACTAATGCCAAAAGAAAAAAATGAATGGCAATTCCCTGAGATTTCATTAGGCTCTATCGCTGGAAAGTCAAAGATGGGTGCTCGTTTATTTTTTGCACCTAAAAGTGAATCAGCAACTGATGGCACAGTCACAATTAAAGAGACAAAAATTGAAGGAATGACAGATCACACTATCATTCCTATCAGCCACACAGGATTGATCTTCTCAAATTTAAGTGCTCAAAAAGCACTACAATTCATAGAAAATAATAATTTTTAAAATAATTATGATTTCTGTTTATCCAATTGTTCTTGTTCTTTCATTTTGGATATAAAAAACCATGTGAGCCACGCTGCCATTCCAATAATGAATGCAACACCTAATAAGCTATATAATACCGGCATAGTGAACCAACCCATCTTTTCCCCCTTGTTAATAGTATTTATTCAGGAATCATTGGGCTTAGTATAAGCCCAATGTTGAAAAGCAGTACTGACAATAATCAATTAAATTAATATTTTATATAATCTATTTTCTACTGATATTTAATATATATCAAACTTTTTGGTTCCTTTCTACTAATAAATTATCAATAACATCATCACCAACGTGACGGAAGTCTTGACCTTTTACAAAGTAGAAAACTAATTCACTGATATTTTGACAACGTGAACTTACGCGCATGATTGCTCTTGCGCAGTTCAACGCGATTAAAATATTTGGAATTGATCTTGGATCTTCCATCATGAAAGTCATCATTTGACGAATGAGCATTTCGTAGTTTTGACCAATACGCTTATCTTCTTGATAAACTGTTAAAGCCATGTCCATGTCCATACGTGTGAATGCATCTAAAACTTCTTTTAACATTCTCACAACGTTATTACCCATTGAATCCAGTGATCTCAATAAGCTTTGTTGCTCTTCTGTAAAATCTTGTTTTACGATCTGACAAATTGAACGTGCAGAGTCACCAATGCGCTCCAATTCTGAAATCACTTTAATGATTGCCATGATTAAACGTAAGTCGCTTGCCGTTGGTTGACGTTTTGCAATAATTTTTACACATGCTTCATCAATTTCTACTTCAAGACGATTCACTTCTTTATCATTCTGAATCACAGATTCAGCCAATTCAACGTCATGCTTCAATACTGTACTGATGGCATCGCTGAATTGTTTTTCAACCAAGCCACCCATTTTCATGACTTCTTTACGGATGAATGCTAAATCCGCATCATATTGTCCTGAAATGTGTTTACCTAAATAATCCATCTCGCTTCCCCTTAACCATAACGGCCAGTGATATAGTCTTCAGTTTGTTTTTTCACTGGTGATGTGAATATATCATCAGTTTTGCCATATTCAATTAGCTCACCCAAATACATGAATGCAGTGTAATCAGAACAACGTGCAGCTTGCTGCATATTGTGCGTTACGATCACAACTGTATAGCTATCTTTTAATTCAGTAATTAACTCTTCAATACGACCAGTAGAGATAGGATCCAATGCTGAACATGGTTCATCCAATAGCAATACTTCTGGCTTAATTGCAATACCACGCGCGATACATAAGCGTTGTTGCTGACCACCAGATAAGCTGTTACCACTTTGATGAATTTTATCTTTAACTTCATTCCACAATGCAGCTTTCGTTAAAGCCCATTCAACACGCTCATCCATTTCTACGCGAGATAATTTCTCAAATTGCTTAATACCAAATGCAATGTTGTCATAAATAGACATTGGGAATGGTGTTGGCTTTTGGAAAACCATACCAACTTGTGCACGCAATAAAGAAACATCACGCTTATCAGTCAATATATTTTGACCATTCAATAAAATTTCGCCTTCAGCACGTTGCTCAGGATATAAAGAGTACATTTTATTAAATGTACGCAATAGTGTTGATTTACCACAACCTGATGGTCCGATAAACGCAGTCACCGAATTCTCTTTAATATCAATAGAGATGTCTTTCAACGCGTGAAATTTTTGATAATAAAAGTTTAAATTTCTAACTTCAACTTTGTTTTTGATGCTTGTTTCCATCGTGGTTTACCCTTTTTTCTGGCTGAACAATAAACGAGCCAAAATATTTAAGAAAAGAACAAATAGTGTAATTAAGAGTACGCCTGTCCATGCTAATTCCTGCCATTCTGTGAATGGGCTCATCGCGAACTTAAAGATCGTTACAGGTAAGTTAGCAATCGGAGCGTTTAAATCTGTACTCCAGAATTGATTTGATAATGCTGTGAATAATAATGGTGCTGTTTCACCTGCAATACGAGCGATTGCCAATAAAACACCTGTCACAATACCTGACACAGAAGCTTTTAGCGTGATTCTTAAAATCATGCGCCATCTTGGTGTACCCAAGGCATAAGCTGCTTCACGCAAACTATTTGGTACTAATACCAACATATTTTCTGTAGTTCTCACAATGATTGGCAACTGGATCAATGCTAAAGCAACAATACCTGCCCAACCTGAGAAATGCCCCATTGGCACAATCATAATCATATAAACGAATAGACCGATAATAATTGAAGGCGCTGATAACAATACGTCATTAATAAAACGAATTGCGCTTGCTAACCAATTTTTACGACCATATTCCGCCAAATAAATGCCTGATAAGATCCCCAAAGGTGTCCCGATGAATGTCGCAACAACGATCAACAAGAAACTTCCCATCATCGCATTCGCTAAACCACCACCCGGTGTATTTGGCGGAGGAGTCATTTGTGTAAACACATCCCAAGATAAACCGCCAATCCCTTTAGTGATTGTTGAATATAAAATCCAAGCCAACCAAATCAAACCAAAAATAACAGCAATCATAGAAATAACGATTGCTAATCTATTTTTAAAACGTCTTTTCGCTTGAAGACGCGTCGCCATTGCCTCATCTCTCATTAGCGATTCCCCTCTTTTCTACTCAAGCGATACAACATTATTTTTGAAATTGTTAAAACAATGAATGTGATCACAAATAAAATTAAACCTAATTCCATTAATGCTGCTGAATGTAAGCCTTGCTCAGCTTCCGCAAACTCATTTGCCAATGCTGAAGTGATACTGTTACCTGGCATAAATAACGATAAGCTATCCAATTGATAAGTATTACCGATGATAAACGTTACTGCCATTGTTTCACCCAATGCACGACCTAAGCCCAACATGATTCCGCCGATTACACCATTTTTTGTGTAAGGCAAAACGATGTAACGAATACATTCCCAAGTTGTACAACCAATTCCGTATGCAGCTTCTTTCATTAATGTTGGCGTTTGTTCAAAAACGTCACGCATTACAGAAGTGATGTAAGGAATAATCATGATTGCCAAGATAAATCCAGCTGCTAATAAGCCAATACCAAATGCAGGACCTGTGAAGAATAGATTCACGATTGGAACACTTGCCAAAATATCATTCAATGGCATTTGGAAATATTCTGCAAAAATTGGTGCAAAAACAAACAATCCCCACATACCGAAAACGATACTAGGAATGGCTGCTAACAATTCAATTGCGATACCTAATGGGCGACGAAGCCACATCGGTGATAATTCTGTTAAGAAGAAAGCGATTCCAAAACTAACTGGAACAGCAATGACTAAAGCGATAACAGATGTGATGATCGTTCCGTAGATTGGAACCAATGCACCGTATTCATCCATTGGTGGATCCCAGTTTTTATCCCATAAAAACGGCAATCCAAACTCTTTAATGCTCGGCCATGAAGCAATGATTAATGAAACAATAATGCCGCTCAGTAATAAAAGGACGAAAATCCCAGATAACCGAACGACATTATCAAAAATTAGATCCCCAACTTTCGAAGGGGATCTCATACTATTTTTTATGTTAGCCATAAGTTGCGACTAGTTCCTATTCCAAATTATAAAGCGTTTCCGTTTGCATCTTTCAATTCTGAAGCCCATGCTTTTTTGATTTGCTCTACAACACTAGCTGGTAATACTGAGTAATCCAACGCTAATGCTTCATCGCCACCGTTTGCATATGCCCAATCGAAGAATTTTAACACTTCTTTTGCTTTAGCGGCATCTTCTTGTACTTTTTGTAACAAGATAAATGTTGTAGAAGTGATCGGCCATGCATTTGCACCTGGTTGATTTGTTAAATCTTGTGCAAATGTTTCATTCCATTTAGCATTTACAGTTGCTGCACTGAAGTTATCAGCTGATGGAGAAACGATTTCACCGTCTGCTGTGTACAATTTTGTGTAAGCCAAGTTATTTTGTTTTGCGTAAGCATATTCAACATAACCGATTGAACCTGGTAAACGTTGTACGAATGCAGCAACGCCATCGTTACCTTTACCACCAACACCTACAGGCCATTTAACAGTTGTACTTTTACCAACTTCTTTATCCCATTCTGAATTTACTTTGCTCAAGTAGCTTGTAAATACGAAAGTAGTACCTGAACCATCAGCACGACGTACAACGTTGATTTGTTGATTTGGTAAAGTTACGTTTGGATTCAATTTAGCGATTGCTTCATCGTTCCAGTTTTTGATGTTACCTAAGTAGATGTCACCTAAAGTTTTGCCATCTAATACTAATTCATTTGATTTAATACCTTTAACGTTAACAGCCATTACTACACCGCCGATAACTGTAGGGAATTGAATTAAACCATCTTTTTCTAATTGTGAATCTTCTAAAGGAGCATCACTCGCACCGAAGTCTACAGTTTTAGCATTGATTTGTTTAATACCACCAGATGAACCGATTGCTTGGTAGTTCAATTTAACGCCTGTTTCTTTATTATAAGTATCAGCCCACTTTGCATAAACTGGCGCTGGGAAAGAAGCACCTGCACCTGTGATATTTACGTCAGCATTAGCAACACCAAATGAAGCTACAGCAGTTAAAGCAACCGTCCAACCTAATTTTCTCATGACAACTCCTTAAAAATAAAATGTAGTATTTAATTAACTGCGCTTATTCTAAAAAAGTTATGTGACACTAACATGACAAGTAAAAAAATAATTTAGATTTTTTTCACAACAAATTGGTTAGGGATCACAAATGAAAAAGTTGAGCCTAATTTAGGTGTACTATCAATGCGTAATTGAGCACCTCCATGATTTCTCAATGCATGTTTCACAATAGCCAAACCTAGGCCTGAGCTATTCTTCTTGTGAGTATGTGACGAATCCACTTGATAAAATCGTTCTGTTAAACGATTCAAATGCCTTCCTTCAATCCCTTCCCCATTGTCTCTCACGCTGAAATAAGCGCCTCTAGCGACTTTCTCCCATGTGACTATAATTTTTGTACCAGCAGGATTATGTTTGATGGCATTATCAATCAGATTACTCATTACACTGTAAACTTGATCTTGATAACCTCTAATTTTCAATGATTTTTCAATATTTGCTTCAATTGTATAATCAGAATGTACTTGTTGTAGATCATTAATCAATACTTCCAATAAAGATGAAATATCAATCTCAACCATTGGTGAATGAGATGACATATTTTCAATCTTGCTCAAAAGAAGTATTTGGCTGATTAAAGCTTCCATGCGATTGATTTGAGATTCCACTTTACACAAAGCATCTTGACAATTATCCATCGGGATAATTTCATCTTGGAACATTTCTACATAACCTTTCACAACAGTTAAAGGCGTGCGAAGCTCATGGCTAGCATGTGTAAAAAAGTCTTTTCTTTGTTGTTCTGCTAAATAAATTTCATCAACATTTCGCGCCACAACAATGTGTCGATTTTGCTCATACGGCAATACGCGAAACTCCATGTAATAACGCTGATGAATTTTAACGATCAATGGGTCTTTGAAATTAGCTTTTTGAAGATATGTAGCGAACTCAGGATTTCTCACTAAGTTAATGATGTTTTGCCCTTTATCATCTGGCCAACGAATGCCTAGCTGATGTTTTACTTGCTGATTACACCATTGAATATTCCCGACGTCATCCACGATAACCAAGGCATCTGGTGATGATTCAACACCATGCCTAAATAAGCGAATAATTGTGGCCAATTCATTTTGTCTTTGGCGCAAGCGTTGTTGGTGCTTATGCAAACCGTAATAAATAATTTCCCAACTGCCGAAACTATTCGGTGGATATAAGACATTTTGTTGCCAAATCCAACGAGACAATTTGAATAAATTATATAAATGCCATCCTACTAAAATGGCCGCACCTAGAAATAGGCATAAAATGACATGCTGAATCAATAAACCGAATATCACCGAAATGATTAGTGCTGCGATTACCTCTACCAAAAATCGTCTTAGAAAAGTCTCTTTTAACATATTCAAACCTTAATCTTTAGGTTGTGACGATAACCGATAACCTGCCCCACGAAC
This sequence comes from uncultured Wohlfahrtiimonas sp., assembly GCA_947630895.1. Lineage (GTDB taxonomy): Bacteria > Pseudomonadota > Gammaproteobacteria > Cardiobacteriales > Wohlfahrtiimonadaceae > Wohlfahrtiimonas. The sequence continues at coordinate 15,122 of CANRJJ010000023.1, forward strand.
AGTTTGGATCATGCGGTGTGCACCTTTACTTTCCAACTGTTTACGCAAGCGTCCGATATGCACATCGATGGTTCGATCATCAATGTAGACATCATTGCCCCAGATATGATCAATGAGCTGATCACGACTAAAAACGCGCTCGACTCTCTGCATTAAAAAACATAGCAATTTATATTCTGTTGGACCTAACTCGATTCTTTCCTCATCGATAAACACACGATGAGCTTCTAAATCAACAGACAAGTTATTCACTTGTAATTTTGGCTTATCTTCAGGATAAACTCGGCGAATCAGCGCTTTGATTCGTACCAAAAGTTCTTTATTAGAAAAAGGTTTAGTGATGTAATCATCGGCACCTGCATCAAATCCCTCAATTTGGTCATCTTCAGCAGTTTTCGCTGTAAGCATGATGATAGGAATTGTTTTCAGTAGCTCATCTTTTCTTAATCGCTTAACAATTTGAACACCTGAACCGCCTGGAATCATCCAATCTAGCAATGCGATATGAAACTTTTGTTCTGCAATCAATGATAATGCTGAGTGATAATCGTGTGCTTCCAATACTTCAAAACCGCTAGAATCTAGGAGTAATTTCAACATACTTCTCAGTGCAGCATCATCTTCAACCAATAAAACTGTTTTCTTCATCAAAACTTTCTCAAACCTGAAATGTGACAATTATGCGTTAATTTTATGATAATTTCACAAATCATTAAATAAAAGAAAACAAATATGGCCTAAAATTTATTTAACTCTTTTGACTTATCTGAAGCCAAAACGCCATAAATCAACATCACAGGTTGATCCTGAAATACTTTTTTGATGATCTATTCGCCCATTTTGATAGAACAATTCTGTACTTAATTTACCCTGATCATTCCAAAGTCTACACCAACCATTCAATTCACCATTTTTATAATCAACTTCTGCGATTCTAAAACCTGATGGCGTATATTTCACCAAAGTACCTTCTTTTTTATTATTTTTCGCATCAAATGTATGGCTTATCTTGCCATTATTATAAAAAGCGCGTGTACTCGATAATCCTGTCTCTTCATTGAGTTTTTCATCCAAGCGAGTTGAACCATCTGGATAAAATGAAATTGAGCGAATGACTGCGTTGTCTTTGTAAATAATCTCCGAATACTGTTTACCATCTTGATACCAATTCTTCATTGGCCCAGAACGTATTCCATCAACATATGATATTTCAGTCTTCAAACTTCCATTGGTATAAAATCTCTTTTGAAGACCATTCAATACATTATTTTTATATTCAGATTCTTCTATTAAGACACCATTCGTATCCCAAAGCTTAAATACACCATCCAACTCACCATCTTTCATTTCATATTCTTCGCGCGGTTGATTATCGTTATAAGTGACACGTATTTTTTCACGACCATCTTCTAACTGAATCACATCTCTCAATCGTACCAATTCTGGATTGATATTTTCCACAGAGAAACCGCGCTCTAATGCCTGAGGTCCATATATTCTTACGAGCTCTTTCTGCTCATCAATTTCTTTTTTCAACTCAGGATTAGCGGCATAAACACGATCTAACTGCTCTGCAAATCGTTTTTCTTCTTGCTTAGCATCAATATGTAGATAAATACGTTGCCCAGCATAAATTGCTAGAAACAATCCTAGTATGATTAATGCTTTTTTATGTGATGGATCCAATCTCATATCTATCCCTTATCAATACTTAATTCTTAAATATATTATTGTAATTTTTATGAAAATTGACTAATCATAATTATCACATAATCTAACATAAAAAAATGCTGGTTTATCACCAGCATTTTTAAATTGAAACCAAGTATTAACTCCCTCTATAAGTTGAGTATCCATAAGGAGATAAAGTAATTGGCACATGATAATGAGTCGTTTCATCATTAATTTCAAATGTCACATTTACCTCGGGATAAAAAGTGTTCAATTTTTGATTTTTGAAATAATCGTTTGTATAAAAATTTAAGCGGTAAATACCTAAACTATCTGTATTATTCGTTTTAATAGTATTAAAGTTCACTCGGCCATCTTTATTCGTCGTCGCTTTTTCTAGCTCAGCCCAATCATCGCCATTCTTTTTTTCCAAAACAATAACGACATTTTCTGCTGGCAATCCTTGAGAAATATCCAAAATATGGCTACTTAATATTGACTCTTGAGCATTTGCGATACCAAATACCGCTGTACATAAGGCTAAAGTTGATAGCAGTTTCATAAATTTCCTTTTAATAATTAATTATTTTCTATAAAACTCGGCGATAGTAAATAAATAGAAAAGAAATGTCAATTTATGATAACCATCACTTCATTAAAATTTCTATTTCGCCTGTATGGCTATAAATTTGTTCACTTATTTTATTAACTCCATGCTTTTTATAAAAATTAAAACTAGCGATATTCTTCTTATAAACTGTTAATTTTAAATTCTTAGTTTTAGATTGTGCATGCTGTAATAATTTTGATCCAATTCCATTATTCTACCAATTCAGCGCAACAAAAATTGCAGCTAACTGATCTTCATATTGTGCATAAAATCCAACAACTTCACCGTCTATTTTTGCCACATAAACATCAGATGCAGGCAAATATATATTCTTCATATTTGCGATTTGTGATTCCCAAAATATTGGTGAGACAAAATCATGGGCTTTTATTGAAGCTTCTAACCAAATGTATAAAACTCGTAACATCACTTCTTCTAAGCCTATAGGCTCGATATGTATTTTCAATGTCATTTTTATTCAATCATCTTCTATATATTTTATAAATAATGCCATCAATAATCAGATTCCTATGAATTGTGAATATCTATCTGAGCATTACAAAACGTCAATATAACTTATATATCAATATATTAAAAATTATTTAATCCGATTTTTATCCCATTAAAAAATTCATTTTAAATAAAATTATCTTATTAGATTTTATTTTTCCAAAAGGTGTGCTTTAATATAAAACATAACTTATATTTCATATATGTTTGGTATGAATTAAAGAAGCACACTAAGAGCGAATACTCTAAAAACCGCTAAGCGATAAGGAAAATGTATGTCTATCTTAAGAGAATTGGAAATAAACGATCTAGATACAACAAACCCAAAAATAGAAAATTACGATCATTATAAAATCGTACCTGCTCGTTATCCTATGCGCACGATGGGCACTGTTTTTGCGGCAATCCTAATCGCATTAGTAGGTTATTCAGTATTTACAAACCCTAAATGGGGCTGGGATGTTTTTGGTGAATGGTTTTTCTCTGCGCCTGTTCTAGCAGGCTTAGGTCGCACCATTTTGTTAACCATTTTAGGTACAATTTTTGGCTCTATCCTCGGTACATTATTAGCCTTAGCAAGAGTCTCAAAATCACCATTATTATCAGGTTTTTCATGGTCATATATTTGGCTACTAAGATCCATTCCTCTCATCGTTTTGTTACTCATTTTGAATAACATTGGTTATTTATACGAGAGCATCACCGTCACAAATCCATTAACGGGCAATCCTATCATTGATTACCCAATGGTGACTTTAATCACACCTTTTGCCGCTGCAATCATTGGCCTAACACTGAATCAGTCTGCTTTCTTTGCTGAAATTGTGCGTGGTGGTATTTTATCAGTCGATCACGGACAGCATGAAGCAGCTGCAGCTTTAGGTTTACCTAAAAAACGTCAATCATTCCGCATTGTTTTGCCACAAGCCATGAGATCAATTTTGCCAACAGGTTTTAATGAAATCATTGGATTAGCAAAAGGAACATCGATGGTTTATGTATTGGCATTGCCTGAGCTTTTCTACACCGTGCAAGTCATCTATCGTCGAAACTTAGAAGTGATTCCTTTACTAATGGTTGCCACAGCATGGTATCTCGTAATCATGACAGTATTATCAATCGCTCAATACTATATTGAACGTTACTATGCTCGTGGCGCTGTTCGTAACCCAACGCCATTGCCTTTCCAAAAACAAATCAATGAGTTTTTCCAACGCTTTTCAAACAAGCCTTCGATCGAGGAATTACAACAACAATTCCAAGTGAATAAGCTCATTCACACGAACGAAACTGGCAATGTATTAAAGAATATTGGCGCAGATATTCACATCGATAGCATTTCTAAATACTTCGGCACCAATAAAGTTTTAGATAACATCAGTCTTCATATTCCTGCGGGCAGTGTGACGACAATCTTAGGTCCTTCTGGCTCTGGTAAATCTACACTGCTTCGCACCATTAACCATTTGGAAAGAGTGGATGGTGGATTCATTACGGTTGATCAGCACTTAATTGGCTACCACAAAAAAGGCACGACTTTATACGAATTAAAAGAGAAAAATATTCTAAAACAACGCGCTGACATTGCGATGGTTTTCCAAAACTTCAACCTATTCCCTCACATGACAGTTTTAGAAAACATCATTGAAGCACCAATCCATGTAAAAGGCGTGAAATACGAAGATGCAGTGAATGATGCTTTGGAATTGTTGGCTCGTGTTGGATTATCAGATAAGGCACAAAGCTTCCCTCGCCAATTATCAGGTGGTCAACAACAACGCGTTGCAATTGCTAGAGCTTTAGCACTCAAACCAAAAGTAATTTTATTCGATGAGCCAACATCAGCTCTTGATCCTGAATTAGTGGGCGAAGTTTTGGATGTCATTAAAGAATTGGCGCGTTCAGGCTCAACATTGGTGGTAGTGACGCATGAAATTGGCTTTGCCCGTGAAGTATCAGACACCGTTGTGTTTATGGAAGCTGGAAAAATCATAGAAAAAGGTACGCCTGACGTGATTTTCAATGATCCACAACACCCAAGAACACGTGATTTTCTCTCTAAAGTTTTGTAATTAAAAATTTAATCATTAAGGATAACCGCTCCATGAAATACTCTAAAAAAATTATTACAGGTTTACTCGGTGCTATTTTAGCTTTCTCTTCAACAAGCTTTGCAAACGTTAGCACTATTGATCACAGCCCTGAACAACCTAATCGCCCAAGATCTCAGTTTGATCAAGCGAGAGCCGATGAAGTTAAAAATGCAAAATTTGTCAAAGATGGTTATTTCACTGTTGGCGTTAGTACATCTTCAACTCTTCCATTGCACGACTATGCATCAGATGCTCAAACCATCATCGGCTTTGATGTGGATTTAGCATTGGCTTTGGCAGATTCATTAGGTAAAAAATTAGAATTAGTGAGCGTTGCTTGGGCTGATTGGCCTTTAGGCTTAGCAAGCGGAAAATTTGATGCTGTAATCTCTAACGTAACTGTGACTGAAGAGCGTAAAAAGAAATTTGATTTCGCAACCTATCGTAAAGATGACTTAGGTATTTACGTAGGCGCTAACAGCCCGATTGAATCCATCACAGAACCTAAAGATATTGCGGGTTTACGCGTTATTACAGACTCAGGCACTAACCAAGAAACTATCCTTTTAGAATGGGATCACCAAAATAGAGAAGCTGGCTTAGCACCTATTCAAGTTCAATATTATGACGATAAGGTTTTACAAACATTGGCCATCGAAAGTGGTCGTGCTGATGTCATTTTCAGCGTGAATGCACTTCAAGCTTATTTAGCCGCTGTGAGTGGAAAAACTAAACACGTAGGTACCGTAAATGGTGGCTGGCCGTTAACTGCTGAGATCGCAGTTGCCTTTCCTAAAGGCTCTGATTTAACTGAGCCTGTTGCAAACCTTATCAATGACTACATCGAATCAGGCCTTTACACACAACTTTTAAGTAGCTGGGCATTGGAATCAGAAGCCATTGAAAAATCATTAATCAATCCTCCTGGTTTGCCTTAATCAATCGCCCGACGAATTTAAAATAAGGTCTGAATACTATGAAAAACATTAAAAAAACATTGTTATCACTTTTAGTCGCTGTGCCATTGAGCTTATCTATCGCTAATGCAAAAGAAATCTATGACATTTCACCTGAACAACCCAATCGTATCCATGTTCAAAAAAATGAAGCTGCAATTGCTGCCATTCCCAAAGATTTCCGCTTTGTTAATCCTGGTAAATTTACTGTAGCAGCATCTCCTGGTGATCCTCCTTTATCATTCTATGCTTCTGATGCATATACGCCAATTGGCTTTGATCCTGATTTAGCTTCAGCACTTGCTGAAAGCCTAGGTTTAGAGTTGGATTTAAAACCAATTGCATGGATCGATTGGTCACTTGGACTTTCAAGTGGCAAATATGATGCAGTATTAGCAAACGTAGGTGTAACAGAAGAACGCAAAAAGAAATTCGACTTCTCTACTTATCGCCAAGGCTTGCATGGTTTCTATGTAAAAAATGACAGCCCTATTCAATCCATCAAACAACCGAAAGATATATCAGGCTTAAAAATCATTGTGGGTGCTGGCACTAATCAAGAAAGAATTTTGCTTCGCTGGAATGATGAAATTGTCGAGCAAGGTTTAGAGCCTGTAGACCTGCAATATTACGATGATGGTGCTGTTGGTCTTTTAGCACTGCAAGCAGGTCGTGCTGATGTCACGATTGAGCCAAATGCCAAATTAGTTTACATCGCAGCACGCGATGGCAATATTCGCTCTGTCGGCACATTGAGTGCTGGCTGGCCTGATCGCTCTGATGTTTCAGTTGCAACTCGTAAAGATAGCGGCTTAGCAGAACCCATCACTCTTATTTTAAATGGCCTGATCCAATCAGGTGACTATCAAAAAATTTTAGATCGCTGGCATTTGGGTGAAGAAGCTTTAGAAGTTTCTGAAACCAATCCAAAAGGTCTTCCTATTCAATAACTACACAATTTATTAAAAGATATCGTTATACGGAGAGTAATTATGAGCAGTAGAAAAATTAATTTTGGTTTGATGTTGCATGGCACAGGCTCACACATTGTTGGCTGGTTGCATCCTTCTTCAACTTTAGATGCAAGCATCAATGTTAACTACAACGTTAATTTGGCTAAAGAAGCAGAAGAAGCAGGCATCGCATTCGTATTCGTTGCGGATGGTTTATACATCAATGAAATTTCAATGCCTAACTTCTTAAATCGTTTTGAGCCATTAACTCTACTCTCTGCCATCTCTTCTCACACTTCTCGCATTGGTTTAGCAGGTACAGTTTCTAGTTCATACAGTGATCCTTTCACAGTGGCGCGTCAATTTGCCTCTTTAGATATTTTAAGTGGCGGTCGCGCGGGTTGGAACATCGTGACAACAGCATTGGAAGGTTCATCTAAAAACTATAATCGTCCACATCCAGAACACAGCATGCGTTATAAAATCGCTTCTGAATACATCGAAGTGGTGCAAGGGCTTTGGTCATCATGGGAAGAAGATGCGTTCGTTCGTAACCGTGAAACTAGACAATATTTTGATAAAAACAAAATGCATCGCGTGAATTACAAAGGTGAGCACATCTCTGTAGAGGGTCCTTTAAATATTCAACGTTCTCCACAAGGTGAGCCTGTAATTTTCCAAGCCGGTGCTTCTGATACGGGGATTGATTTCGCATCAAAATATGCAGAAGGCGTATTCTCATACCTTTACAAATTAGAAGATTCACAAGCGTATTATAAAAAATTGAAAGATGGCGCTGAAAAAAACGGCCGCTCAAGAGATGATTTAAAAGTATTACCTGGCATTTCTCCAATCATTGGTAAAACAGAAGCCGAAGCTGAAGAAAAATATCTAAAAATTCGTAACCTTGTTGCCATTGAAGATGCTTTGGCATATTTAGGTCGCTTCTTTGATCACCATGATTTCACACAATACGAGCTGGATGCACCATTCCCAGAGTTGGGTGACATTGGTAAAAACAGTTTCAGCTCAACGTGTGATCGCATTAAACGTGATGCCAAAGCGAAAGGCCTAACATTGCGCGAAGTTGCATTGAATGAAACAACCCCTCGTACACCAATGATCGGTACGCCAGATCAAGTGACAGATAAGTTAATCGAATATTTCGATAATGATGCAGCCGATGGATATATTTTGTCATTTTTAGTTGTGGGCGAAGGCTTTGAAGATTTTAAAAATGAAATCTTACCTCGCTTAGAAGCGCGTGGTTATTACGATTCAAAATTAAAAGCCACAACATTGCGCGAAAACCTTGGCCTTAAAATCCCAACCAATCGTTATGCTAAATAGGAGTTTGTCATGAGTAAAATCGTTGCTTTTTCTGGCAGCTACAGTAAACCATCTAAAACATTTTCATTGGTAGAAAACATTGCAAAGAATGCTGCTGAGCGTCATGGTGCAGAGCTTCAGCATTATGATATGAGTGATTTAGGCTTATCATTAGGGGTTGCTCAACGTGTTAGCGACTTGGATGATCAAGCGAAATTAATCGTAGATGCATTTACAAATGCGGATGCTTTAATCATTGGTTCACCTGTTTATAAAGGTAGCTATCCTGGGTTATTTAAGCATTTTATCGACCTGTTGGATCCTTCAATTTTGTATGGCAAACCAATCTTGTTGGCTGCTTCTGGTGGCGGACAGCGCCATGCTTTAGTGGTTGAGCATCAATTAAGACCTTTATTTGGTTTCTTCATGGCACATAGCTTACCAACAGCAATTTATGCTTCCTCTCAAGATTACTCAGAAGACAGTGCGATTATTTCTACGGAATTATTGGGTCGCATTGATCAAGCTGTGGGTGAATTCTCTCCATTCATTGGCAGAAGAGGGCCAAATATTTTGAAAGATTATTTTAATCCTTTAGAACAGCAAGAATTCCAAACAAAGATTCAAGAGGTCAGTTAATGAGTAAGCAGCATCTCGAAAACTCCAATGATCGTTTATCACTATTTTTAAACGATCATTTTGATGAGTTTTCGACCATTCGTAGAGACATCCATCAGCATCCTGAATTGGCGTTCAAAGAACATCGTACAAGCGAACTTGTCGCTGATTTTATGAGCTCGTATGGATTCCAAGTTGAAAAAGGCATCGCTAAAACAGGCGTTGTCGCCACTTTAAAACGTGGCAATGGCGATAAAGCTATCGGTATTCGTGCCGATATGGATGCTTTACCAATGCAAGAAGAAACAGGCTTGTCATATGCCAGCCAAAATCGTGGCATCATGCATGCTTGCGGTCATGATGGACACACTACAATTGCACTCGCTTCTGCTAAAGCATTGGCTGAAGAAGGCAACTTTGATGGCACAATTCGCTTTATTTTTCAGCCTGCTGAAGAAATTGGTCGTGGTGCAAAAGCGATGATTGATGATGGCTTATTCTCTCGCTTCCCTGTTGATGCAATCTATGGATTACATAATTGGCCAGGTTTACCGAGTGGACATTTTGCCTTTGTTGATGGTGTTGCAATGGCTTCTGTCGATTCTTATACGGTCATCATTCGTGGCAAAGGCAGCCATGGCGCAGAGCCACAAAATGGTATTGATCCTGTAACAATCGCTTCATATCTCATCACTTCACTGCAATCGATTGTATCGCGCAATGTGAATCCTAGAGAAATGGCAGTGATCACTGTCGGCTCAATTCATGGTGGCAATGCCTCCAATGTGATTCCTGATGAAGTAGAAATCAAATTAACTGTACGTGCATACCAAGCAGATGTGCGTCAAACAATGAAAGAACGTTTAGAAACTTTGATCCATACAGTTACATCTGGTTTTGGTGCAACTGGGATCATTTCCTCAAAGTCTGGCTTTGCGGCGGTCTACAACTCCTCCGACGAAACCCAATTCGCTTTAGAAACGGGTTTAACAATTTTAGGTGAAAATAATATTGATCCTAACTTCCCTCCCCGCACGGCCAGCGAAGATTTTTCATTCTTGCTTGAGCAAAAGAAAGGCTCATTTTTATTTGTGGGCAATGGTGATAGCGCTTCGTTACACAATCCTCATTACGACTTTAATGACAACATTATTGTACCTGCGGCTAGATATTGGGCAGGTTTGACAGAAACTTATCTCAGCGAAGGAAATAGGTAAAATCATGAAAGAATATTTTCTTTATACAAACATCCATGATCCAAGAGCAAAAGTGCTCAATGATTCTTTATTGCATGAATACGATAGCCGTTATGGCACTTTCTTTGATCCAGGTGGCGCAATCGTTGAAATGCAGCGCTACCCTGCTTCCGACTTTGCTGCGCCAACAGGTAACTTCGTTTTACTCATCAGAGATGAAGAAACCATCGGCGGTGGCGCATTTAAATTCTATGATGAGAATACTGCTGAATTAAAACGTATTTGGACGAGTGAAAACCATCGTCGCCAAGGTTTAGCTGCAAAGGTTTTACGTGAACTAGAATTACAAGCCGCTAGACAAGGTTATACACGCTTATATCTCACCACAGGTTGCCGCCAACCTGAAGCAGTCGCTTTGTATTTAAAAAATGGTTACATCAATCAATTTGATTTAGATGGTGATCTAGAAGCAATCAAAAAACTGCCTTTCATCAAAGATATTTCAAATCTTTTAAAACAACAAGCAACAGGTTAATCATTAAATTTAAAGCCTTGTTTATGTAGCATCAATGGAGTTACCAATGGTTTATCAATTAAGTTTATTAGATAAAAGCCCTATCGAAGAAGGTTTATCAGCGCATCAAGCATTGCAAAATACAGTTGCAACTGCTCAAGCTGCTGAGCTTTCTGGTTTTACTCGCTTTTGGGTGGCTGAGCATCACCACACTTCAAATTTTGCCTCAAGTGCACCTGAAGTATTGGTGGCTTATTTATTGGCAGCCACCAAAACAATTCGTATTGGCTCTGGCGGTGTGATGCTACAACACTACAGCCCTTATAAAGTTGCAGAAGTGTTTAATGTTTTAGCTTCATTAGCACCTGGTCGTGTTGATATAGGCATTGGTAAAACACCTGGTGGATTACCTGCTGCTACCGCAGCTCTGCAAGCGGAGTTATCCAAAGAATCACGCTTATCATTCCTAGAAAAAGTAGAATTACTAAGCCAATTATTAGGTGGCGATGAATTAACATCAGGTCGCTTTCAAGGCATTGCTGCAACGCCTAAAGCCGAGCAAAAAGCGCAAGGCTATTTATTAGGCGCTAGCGTTGGTAGCGCAGAACTTGCAGCTAAATTAGGTTGGAATCTAAGCTATGCAGGCCATTTAAATGGCAATGATCAAAATCTAATTGATACTTTTGCAGCTTATAACAAAGCAACACATGGCAAAGTTCCTTTATTTGCCTTAGCTGTCGTAGTGGCGAAAACGGAACAAGAAGCCAAAGAACGCGCAGAAAATATTGTGATTTATAAAGTTCACTTTCCTGATAAATCATCTTTCTCTTTACCAACTTATGAAGCTGCAGATGAATTTGGCCGCCAATCAGGCAAACCTGATTACGAGATAGAAAAGCATAAGACTCATGTGATTGCGGGTACAGCAAGTTCTGTACATCAAGATTTATTGGCACTTCACCATAAGTATGGCATTCAAGAATTTATGCTCGAGTTTCCAGGCAGCACTTTTGAAGAAAGAATCATAGCCATAGAATCTATTGCAGCAGCTAGACAAAGTATGTGGCATATTTAATTCTGTTTATCAGGCAACTCAACCATCAAAAATGCGAGTTTTCTAACAATGGGTAACAGTAATAACACAATCGGAAATGCAACAATCCATGCTGTTCCCCATGATAACAACCATTGATTCAACGAAAATTTCTCTACTCCTACTGCCATCATTAAACTAATTAACGAAATAATACAGGTCACGCATTAACCATATAAAAACATGAACAACAAAAAGCCCACTATAAAGTGGGCTTTTCATATATAATGGTGCCTAGGGCCGGAATCGAACCGGCACGACCGTTAAGGGTCGGCAGATTTTAAGTCTGCTGCGTCTA
>CANRJJ010000024.1 GCA_947630895.1 uncultured Wohlfahrtiimonas sp.
TTTTTTATCTTTTTAGTTTTTGAATGGGCATGTTAGAATATGCCCATTTCTTTGACTCTAGGAGCCGAGTTTTGAATCCAAATTTTTTAAGTTTTGAAGCACCAATTTTAGAGCTAGATGCTAAAATTGAAGCATTAGAAAGCGCAGCAACTCAAGCTGGTGCAGATGTAACAGAAGCACTATCTGGCCTACAAAGCCAAAGAAAAAGTGAAATTAAGTCTATTTTCTCTAAATTGACTCCTTCACAAATTTCTCAAGTTGCTCGTCATCCGCTGCGTCCTTACACTTTTGATTACATCAAATATCTAGCAACAGATTTCCAAGAATTACATGGTGATCGTGCTTATGCTGATGATAAATCTATCGTAGGTGGATTAGCTCGCATTGATGGTCACTCTGTAATGATCATTGGCCATCAACAAGGTCGTGACACTAAAGAAAAAATTCAACGCAACTTCGGTATGCCTCGCCCTGAAGGGTATCGTAAAGCATTGCGTTTAATGAAATTAGCAGAACGTTTTAATGTACCTATCGTTACTTTCGTTGATACTCCAGGTGCCTATCCTGGTATCGGCGCTGAAGAACGCGGACAAAGTGAAGCGATTGCTCGTAACTTATTAGAAATGAGCAAATTAAAAGTACCAACCATTTGTACGATTATCGGACAAGGTGGATCTGGTGGTGCATTAGCCATCGCTGTTGGTGACCGCGTAATGATGCTTCAATATTCAACTTACTCTGTAATTTCACCAGAAGGTTGTGCGTCAATTCTTTGGAAAAGCGCTGAAAAATCAACAGAAGCAGCTAACGCAATGGGTATTACCGCTGATCGTTTATCTGAATTAGATTTGATCGATAAAGTTATCCCTGAACCAGAAGGCGGTGCTCATAGAGATCATGAAGCTGTTGCATTATCAGTTAAAGCTCAAATCGTTAAATACTTAGATGAATTGAATGCATTAACACCCGATGAGCGTTTAGAAAAACGTTATGATCGCATTATGAAATTTGGTCGTTTTAAAGGTTAATCCTATGACTAATTCATCCCTACTCAATGAGCGACTTTTGTCGCTCATTGAGCGTATTGAGCCACTCATTCCCAAAACAACAGCCTCTGTTGATTTTGATAATTACTCAGCATTTCGTTGGATACCTAGCCAAAAATGGCACCCTGCTCATCTCACACCCATTGAAAATTTTGCCAAAGTAGAATTTTCATCATTAATTGGCGTAGATGAAAAAGTTGAAATAATCCAACAAAATACCGAGCAATTTTTACACAAGCTACCTGCTAATAATATTTTACTAACAGGTTCTCGCGGCACAGGAAAATCCTCTTTAATTAAAGCAACATTAACAAAGTATGCAAAAGATGGATTAAAAATGATTGAAATTGATCGAGATGCTTTATCAGAGCTCAATCAAGTCATTACTCTACTGAGTCACTCAGCACACAAATTTATTATTTTTTGTGATGATTTATCATTTGAATCTGAAGATTCATCGTATAAATCTTTAAAAGCTTTATTGGATGGATCCTTAATGAATCCTCCTGATAATATCCTTTTTTATGCAACGTCCAATCGTCGTCATCTTTTACCTGAATACATGAAAGATAACCAAGCATCAAAAATGGATGAAAATAATGAAATACACTTGGGTGAAGCCATTGAAGAAAAAATCTCATTATCTGAACGCTTCGGTATTTGGTTAACTTTCTATAGCTTTTCACAAGATGAATACTTGAATATTATTCGCAGTTGGCTTACAACACTAGACAATACAATTAAATATACCGATGAAACCGAACGAGAAGCGCTTCAATTTGCACTTTTACGTGGCTCTCGCAGTGGACGAGTCGCCATTCAATTTGCAAAAAGCTATGTCGGTGCTCATCAACTCAAACTTTTAAACAAGGAATAAATTATGTCAACTTATATGGCTAGGGAAATTCGTGAAATACCAGATGTCATTGCTAAACAAGGGGAAAGCAATGCTCCTATGTTGATAAAACTGGCGGAATTTATACGTAAAGAAACCATTACAGGCGTAACTTTATTGGGCCGTGGTAGCTCTAGAAATGCTTGTTATTATGCCAAATATATTTTTGAAAATGCTTTAAACATTCCTGTTTCATTAGCCTCTCCATCCATCGCATCAATTTATGACCGCACTTTAAATTTTAAAGGCCAGCTATTATTTGTTTGCTCTCAATCAGGCGCTAGTCCTGATTTAGTCAAATATGTTGAAAATGCAAAAGCTGGTGGTGCAACAGTTGTCGGATTAGTGAACGATGAATCTTCGCCCATCGCTAAATTATCTGATTTCTTATTCGGTTTAAAAGCTGGTAAAGAAAACAGCGTTGCTGCGACTAAATCTTATATTGCTAATCTTTATGCATTTGCATCAATCTATGCGATGTTTTGTGGTAAAAATGATCTTGCTGATGAGCTATACCATTTACCTGAAGTAATGGATCAAGTGGTTCATTCCAACTGGGATTTATTCACAGACACAATGATGGCAACAGAGAATCTATTCTGCTTAGGTCGCAGCTATAACTTAAGCACGGCAAAAGAGGTCGCACTTAAGTTCAATGAAACCTGCCAAATTTTTGCAAAAGATTATTCTTCATCTGAGTTTTTCCATGGCCCATTGGCTTTAATTGAAAAAGGCATTCCTATTCTTCATTTCTTAATGAATGATGAAAGCTATAAAGTTTCTCTAGAAACGAATCAGAAATTGATTGATTTAGGTGCTAATGTTTTCACAGTTGATAGCAAAGCTTTCGATGACAAAACATTAATCATCCCTTCTTCAGCACCGATCATTCAGCCACTGATTCAAACATCAGCAATGTACGGCATTATTGAGCAGCTCTCTGTCAGAAAGGGATTCAATCCAGATGAGCCACCATTTTTAAACAAAATCACTAAAACTGTTTAAAAATCATGATCTCAATTTATGCACCAAGTATTTATGATGGAGAACAATACCATCATAATGCTTGGTTAAACATCCTAAATTATGCCATTACCCATATCTCTAATTCCCCTGAATACGATGAACAAATCGTTTATTCAGAAGGCACTTTAATACCAGGATTTATAGATCTACAAGTCAATGGTGGCGGTGGCATTTTATTTAATAATGATCCATCCATTCATGGTTTAAAAACGATCATTAATGCACATCGTTCATTAGGAACTCATGAACTGTTAGCCACGTTAATTACAAGTGATGATGATACGATTTACCGTGCTTTAGATGCCATAGAAGAAGCTCTCTCAACTCAATTATCAGGCTTATTAGGTCTTCACTTAGAAGGCCCTATGATCAATAGCTTAAAACGTGGAATTCATTTTGAAAAAGACATTCATATTTTAAGCGATCGATTATTATACGCCATTCAATCTCGCAATCTAGGCTCGATTCTAATCACTTTAGCTCCAGAAATGGTTGCCCCTTCAATCATCACTGAATTGAAAGATGCAGGTATTACTGTTTTTGCTGGACACAGCAATGCAAATACCACAGAAGCTCAAATTGGACTAGATGCAGGCATTAGTGGATTTACCCATCTATTTAATGCGATGCCAGCTATGCTGTCTAGAGAGCCTTCTATCTTAGGTGTTGCACTGGCCGATAGAAATAGTTGGGGAACCATTATTCATGATGGCATCCACGTTGATCCAATCATGGTAAAAATCGCCATTGAAGCCAAACATATTGATAATATGATTTTAGTTACAGATGCGATGGCAACATTAGGCAGCAACATCAATAGCTTTGAATTCAATGGTCACACTATTTATAAAGACAATAATCGACTAGTGAATCATGAGAATAAATTGGCTGGCGCTCATATTGATCTATTTACCAGTATCAATAATACGATCAATCTTGGCTATTCATTTGAATCAGCCTTGCAAATGGTTACCAAAAATCCTGCTAAGGCACTTAATTTATATCCAAATATCGGCTCATTAACAAATGGTGCCAAAGCTAATATTAATTGGATAAATGGTGGTATGATTAAGCCTATTCTATAAATCCATCACGGTTCCTAATTATAATGAATGGTTTAATTTTTATATTTATCTGCCTAGCTATTGGTAAAATTCTTTCCCATTTGACTAACCCACAAGAGCTGATTCGCTCTTTGAATTTATTGGTTGTTAGAGTTGCATTACCTGCGCTTGTTCTAGATAAAATCCATAGCATTAATTTAACTGGCGATGCATTCTTCCCCATTTTTGCACCGTGGATTGGGTTTATCGTTGCCATCGCTGCGATTTATGCCATAAAACTCTTTGTCCCTATGAGCAAAACCACCATTGGTTGCTTAATTGTTTTATGTGGCACTAGCAATACATCTTTTGTAGGCTTTCCTTTAATCAACGCTCTTTTAGGCGAAGAAGCCCTTAATATTGCAGTTGTGGTAGATCAATCCAACTTAATCATCTTATTTACGTTAGGCATCTTGGCTGCCAATCTATATTCAGGTAAAGAGATTGATTTCAAGCAAATGATCATACGCATCTTAATGTACCCTGCGATTGTCGCCCTAATCTTAGCCTTACTTCTGCGCCCTTTCCCATATCCAGAGCCCATACAATATGCGCTTTCTACCTTTGGCTCCCTGCTCACACCATTAACAATGATATCCATTGGTTGTGGCTTAACGATCCCTAGAGATAAAAGCATGATCAAACTAATTTCTATTGGCTTAGGCATTAAACTGATTATCATGCCGCTCATTATTGCTGTATTTGCCATATTTGTTTTTACGAATATTTCACCATTAACAGCAACAGTATCAATTTTACAAGTTGGTATGGCACCTATGGTAATGGCTGTAATTATCGCTGCTGATAAAAATATCAATCCCGAATTAGCAGGGTTTCTAACCAGTATCGGCATCCCTATTTCATTCATCACCATCGTTGCTTGGACATTTATTTTGCCATTACTGGGATTAATCAATCCGTAATTTCAATCTTCCCTATTGACAGCTTTGTTATAATCGAAAAACGACTCATAAATCTCAAAGTGGTGCTCAATAATGCTAGTTGATTGGTTGACTCTGTACTATACAAAAAATATTGGACCCAAAAGACTGATGCAATTGGTCGCTCATTTTGATTCTGCCACCAATGCTGTGAATGCATCGAATGCGGAATGGAAAAAAGCAGGCATGACTGAAAATATTATCGCCTCACGCGATGACGCTTCAATCAAAAAAGCAGAAGCCGCCTTGAATTGGAAAGAAAGTTCTCCCGACCATCATATTATTGTTGTGACTGATGATTTATACCCTGAACTCCTCAGAATATCCGATGATCCACCTGCGCTATTATTCATCAAAGGCAATCCAAATATATTATCTCAGCCACAATTGGGCATTGTGGGCACACGTCATCCAACCAAAGAAGGCGAGCAAAATGCTTATCACTTTGCAAAAGAGCTGGGGGATTATGGCTTTGTCATTACAAGCGGTTTAGCCATGGGGATTGATCGCCTTGCCCATGAAGGTACTTTAATCAGCCAATCTCCGACCATTGCTGTACTTGGCACTGGCTTAAATGAAATTTACCCCAAAAACCATATACCATTAGCCAATAAAATTATTGAGAAAGGCGGCTGTTTAGTCAGCGAGTTCCCATTACACACTCCTGCTATTCCAAGTAACTTCCCAAGAAGAAATAGAATTATTGCAGGGCTTTCATTAGGTGTTTTAGTCGTAGAAGCCGCTGAAAGATCAGGCTCTTTAATTACTGCCCGCTTGGCGAATGAAGCTAGCCGAGAAGTATTTGCCATTCCAAGCTCAATACACAATCCTCAGTCTAAAGGTTGCCACAAGCTCATTAGAGAAGGCGCTAAATTAGTCGAATCAACATTTGATATTTTCTCAGAATTAAAGCAATGGTTACCGAATGAAAGCCATCATGCACCGAGTCAATCAACCACACAATCAATGGTAACTTCTATCATTACTTCGCCTGAAGACCCTATTGAAAAACAAATATTTGAACTATTGGCCAAACCATTGACCATCGATGAGATAGTGACTCTAACCAACCTAGAAACCAATCTTGTCATGCAATCTATTTCCATGATGGAAATAGAAGGCTTTATTGTGCGTCAATCTGGGCAATATTTTCTTCAAAATCATCACGATAATTAATCATTCACCAAAGGAATATTCATGAAAAAACTTTTATCCTCCTTACTCATTGCATCCGCATTAACTGCCTCAGCTTTTGCTGAACTAAAAGTTGTCACATCATTTTCGATCTTAGAAGATATTGCACATAATATCGGCAAAGATAAAATCAGCTTAACCTCGATGATTAAACGCAATCAAAATCCACATGGTTATGATCCTTCACTCTCTGATATTCAAAGCTTATATAAAGCAGATGTGCTAATCATTAATGGTTTAAACTTTGAAAACTGGCTCAATCGCGCAACACAACAAGCCAATTTCAACGGAGAGATTGTTGTCGCGAGTAATGGCGTTCCTGTGATTCATTTAGATGAATCTCATGAACATCACGATGCGCATGACCATGTTCACGAGGAAGGCAATCACGAACATGAACATCACCACGATCATGATCATGGCGATACCGATCCACATGTTTGGCAAAATCCAATCAATGGCATCATTATGGCTGAAAATATTGCCAAAGCATTTATCGAGAAAGATCCTGAAAATAAAGAATTTTACGAACAAAACCTTCAAACATACAGCGAACAACTCAAAGCATTGGATCAAAAAATTCTAAATACACTAGAAAACAATCCAAGCCAACCTTTGAAAGGCATTGTGCTACATGATAGTTTTCGTTATTTTGCAGAAAGATACCCGATGCAGTTCTTCCCTATTTTGGATGCACACAGCATCAGCGAACCTTCGGTAAAAACATTTGCTGGCATTAAGAACTTAATCAATGCTAACCAAATCCCTGTGATATTTTCAGAGTCGATGGAGCAAAATCGCTTCGTTAATACTGTCGTCAATGATTATCAAATCGTGGATGGCGGACAATTAATTTCAGACACGATTATGGAATTTGGTAAAGAGTGTGATTCTTACATTGGTATTTTAGAGTGCAATGTAAAAACCATTAACCAAGCTTTTGAAACCGTTCGTTCAAATCAATAAATCTTGATTACTTTCCAAATTCAACAGATATTGCTTGCGGTGCAAACCGCCAGCATATCCTGTTAATGAGCCATCGCTACCAATCACTCTATGGCATGGCACGATAATTCCAATTCTATTCTTACCATTGGCACTTGAAGCCGCTCTAATCGCTTTCTCATTGCCCAATTGTATTGATTCTTCTTTATAGCTAATGGTTCTACCATAAGGAATAGTTAATAAAACATTCCAGACTGACTGTTGAAAAGGCGTTCCAATCATCAATAGCGGTACTGTAAAATCTTGGCGCTCTTTATTAAAATACTCTGCTAATTCTTTTGCTGTTTGGCTCAATAATTCTGTGTTTTTTTCTTTGGCAACCAGCTTTGCAGCTTTTTCTATTGAGGCCAATGCACCCTCTAAATTATCATCGATAAATTCTAATGCGCATAGCTTCTCAAAAGCTTCACATGCAACCATTTGTCCTATCGGTGTATCGATCAAAGCATAATAAAGATTCATAGACTATCGCCTCAGTAAAAGTTCACAATATTACATCACAAACTGCATCATTATTCATAAGCATTAAAAAAGCTAGACAATTATTTTGCCTAGCTTCAAATTCATATAATCGCTGAGTTATTTAGTATTGATTAATCTTAATAACTCTTCTGCAGGAACATATCCACCGATCATTTGTCCATTTTCTAAAACAATATTTGGCGTGCCTGTGATACCAAATGAAATCCCTAATTGATATTGCTCTTCTACAGGGCTCACGCCTTCACAGATAACCTTGTCATCTACTTTGCGTTTAGTCATTGCTAGATCAATCGCAGCCTTAGGGTCAGATGCACACCAAACACCTTCCATTCTCTCTTTCGTTGCAATAGCTGGGAACGCCAAATAACGAACCTCAACACCTTCTTTCAAGTATTTTGGAATATCATCATGCAATTTTTTGCAGTATGGGCAATTCACATCCGTGAACACTGTAATGAATGATTTCTTTTTGCCTTCTGGTGAATAGACGATCATATTTTCAGGAGAAACTTTCTCTAATGCCATCACTCTAATTTTATTTTGACGATTTTCAGTTAAATTCACTCTTTTAACTAAATCTGTGATTTCACCTTCAAATAAAAATCGACCATCTTCAGATAAATATAAAGGTAAGTTAACACCTTCAATGTAAAGTTCATTAATGCCTTTCACACCGCTTGGTGATACTTTTTCAATTTTCATTCCACCCAAAACTGATTCAATATGGCTCAAATCTGTTTGTGAAAAAGCAATTGGCGTAGCTGCCATCATTAAACTCAATACAACTGCTGTTTTTTTCATACTGACCTCTTTCGATCATCCTCGTGGATGATGCTCTTGATGTATAGATTTCAAACGTTCTTTTGCGATATGTGTGTATATTTGCGTGGTGGATAAACTTGAATGCCCTAATAATAATTGTACTACACGCAAATCTGCCCCATGATTCACTAAATGTGTTGCAAAAGCATGGCGCAATGTATGGGGAGATATTGTAGATGATATTCCGATCTTTTGTGCTGTTTTTTTAATGACATACCAAAAAGCTTGCCTTGTCATTCCATCGCCACGATTGGATAAAAACACCCATTCCGTGCTATTACCTTTCGATAATTCTGGTCTTGCACTAGACAGATATTGCTCCATCCATTCAATGCCAACTTCACCAATTGGCACCAAGCGCTCTTTATTGCCTTTCCCAATTAAACGAACAACACCTGCTTGCAGATTAATCTGCGACATGGTGAGAGAGACCAATTCTGAAACACGTAAGCCACAGGAATACAATAACTCCATCATTGCGCGATCTCGCAAGCCTAACGGCGTACCCACATCATGACTATTGAGCAACGCTTCCACATCTTCTTCACTCAGCGAAACAGGCAATGTCGCAGTAAACTTCGGCACAATTAATTTACGAGCAGGATTATCTTCACGAAGTTTTGAAATAATCAAAAAGTCATAAAAATGCTTAAATGTGGAAACAAATCTAGAAATGCTACGAGGACTGATTTTTTCATCTAGCTTATGCTGAACATAATTCTGCAAGGTTTCCTGCGTTGCATCCTCTAGCTTAGTATTTTTGGTTGCTAAATACTCTTCTAGCTTTTGAAGATCAGAGAGATAAGATTGTAGCGTTAAAGGCTGCAGTCCTTCTTGATAATAAAGCATCTCTTCAAAAGCATTCAGTAAACTCATACTGCTTCAAAAGCCATCAATTTACGTTCTACGATTTTAGAACCCAATATTAAAATGCCATTAATCACTAAATATATAGCGCCTGCAATCGCATAATATGAAAGATAATCATAGGTTCTACCTGTCACTTCCATCGTGCGCCCCATGATATCCATAATTGTGATGGTGGATACTAAAGCCGAGCCTTTTGACAATAAAACCACTTCGTTAGAGTAACTTGGCAAAGCCCTTCTCAATGCTAATGAAAACATCATTTTGACAACTTGAAAACGCTTTAAACCCAATGCCGCAGATGCTTGCCACAAACCTGGCGCAATATTAACAATCGCCCCATGGAATAATTGAACTGTATAAGCTGCTGAATTAAGTGCTAATGCAAAAACAGCACAGAACCAAGCATGATCAAACCATGTACCACGCAATAACTCAAATTGCTTCGGCGCATAATAGACTAAGAAAATTTGGATAAATAATGGTGTTCCTGTTAAGAAAATCACCAGTGCTTTGATTAAATATGCCAATGGATTTTTTTTCTCGTGATAGACCAAACCAACCACCATCACTATTGCCAACATAAATCCAATAATCAACGAAGCAAATGTCACACCCAAACTGACAGGGATTCCACCCATGATGAATAAAATATCTTCTTTCATGTTATTTCCCTATGCTCTTTCGTGACGAGTTAAAAAGAGCTGAACCCCTTTTTGAATCTGCTGACTTAATAAACTAATCGATAAATAGATCAATGACGCAATGATCAACCAAGTGAAGAAATCACCTGTAGCATTTGCAGCTGTCTGCCCTGCTGACATCAAATCAGTCACGCCAATTGTGTAAACCAATGCGGTATCTTTCAATAAAACCAACCATTGATTACCCAAGCCAGGTAATGCATGTCGCCACATTTGAGGCATGATGATGTTAAAAAATGTTTTAGATTTAGATACGCCCAAAACAGCGCAAGATTCCCATTGTGATTTAGGTACAGCTTGCAATGCACCACGCAATGTTTGTGATGCATACGATGCAAAAATTAATGATAACGCTCCGACACCCAATGCAAACACAGAGATTTCAGGCACATCATCTAACAATAGCAACATTGCATAAGGCACGCCCAATGCAACAAAGACAATCACTAACAACTCAGGCAATGCTCGAATGATATTCACAACAATTGCAACTGGATAGCGGATCAACTTCCACCGACTCAATTCCAACAATGCCAAAACAATTGCTAAAACCAAACCAATTCCTAGAGATAATAATGAAAGCTCTAGGGTGATAACCGCTCCTTTCAGTAAGCTTACGAAAAAACCATTAAATTGTGAGAACAACGACTCGAGCATAAAACGCCTAAACTATAAATTAAAAATTACTTAAACCATTTGTCATAAATTGCTTGATAACGACCATCTTCTTTAATTTTAGATAGTGCACCATTAATTTCTGTTAATAATTCAGTATTTTTTGGCAATACTGCAATCGCTAAACCATTACCAAAATATTCAGGATCATTCACTTGCTCGCCCACAATTTCAAACTGATCATTACGCTTAATAAACTCGCTCACAACAACTTCATCACCAAATACAACATTCACACGACCAATTTCTAAATCGCTCATTGCATTAGGATATTGAGGATAATTTTTGATGTTTGCATCCGTAAATTTGCTTTTGATGTATTGCTGATGTGTTGAACCATTTAAAACGCCGATGTCTTTAGTTTTAAAATCATCAACGGTTTTAAACTGACCAGCCATTGCAACAAATACTGAAGGATTTAAATAATAAGGATCAGAGAATGCAACGTGTTTTTTACGTTCTTCTGTAATGTCCATTGAAGAAATAATCGCATCAAAACGCTTCAAGCGTAAGTTAGGGATCAATGAATCAAAGCTTTGTGAAACGTATACACATTTTTTCTGTAATTCTGCACAAATTGCATTAGCGATATCAATATCAAAACCAGTCACTTCACCTGATTCTGTTTTAAACTCAAAAGGAGGATATTCAGGATTTGTACCAAAACGAATTGTACCTTCTTGAGCAACAGCCATGCCACCAACGCAAAGAGCTGCGAGTGCTAATAAAACTTTTAACTTTTTCATAACTCTATCCTTCAATAAGTTTAATGAGATAAATAATCTTTAAATTGTTGAGTAACTGGATGATTGAAATGATCGCTGCTGCCCATTTCTACAATGTTTCCATTCTCTAAATAAACGATGTCTGTCGCGATTTTTTTCGCAAATTCTACATCGTGGGTTACCACAACTTGGCTAATGCCAGTTGTTGATAATTCATTAATAATTTCAGCGACTTGAGAGGTAATTTCCGGATCTAGTGCCGCTGTAGGTTCATCAAATAGCAATACTTCTGGCGACATCATCAATGCTCTAGCAATCGCAACACGTTGCTGTTGACCACCTGATAATTTAAGTGGATAGCGATCCCCTAAGCCTGATAGCTTTAATCTGTCTAACATTTGATTGGCAAGCTCTACTGCTTCTGCCTTTGTCATTTTCTTTAACTGAGTTGGCGCATAAATCAAATTGTCCATCACAGATTTATGTGGCCACAAATGATACTGCTGAAACACCATGCCAACTTTTTGGCGCAGTGCACGAATATCTTCTAACGCAATTTTCCCAGAAAAATCAAAATCAAAATCCGCAATAGATAATTGACCAACTTTAGGCTGTTCTAGTAGATTCATAATGCGAACCAAAGAGCTTTTCCCAGCACCACTCGGCCCTAAAAGGACTAAAACGCTGCCTTTTTTTGCCACAAGATTAATATTTTTTAAAACAATATGATCACCGTAACCATATTCAATATTCTTTAACTCAATCATCTTTCGCCTAAAGTGCCTATCATTGAAATATCACAAATTTTGGGATTATACCATTCTTCGCCCCAAATATATAAATAGCTTTTCACAACCAATAAAACCTTAAATCTAATGAATTAAATTTAAGGTTTTATATTGAAGAATCAACGTGATTATAAATTAGGGATATACACTTCGTAATTTTGAATCTCTTTATTTTGCCATCGAGCAGATCGAATCAAACCAGTTAGATATTTGTTATCTGGCAAAGGTGTCGAAAGTGTATGAGTTTGTAGATCAAAATAATATGGCTGATGAGTGACTGTATTTTTAGCTAAATCGCCGAGCGATGATAAAAACTCAGGTATTTTATCTGCACTAATCTTATTTTTCATGATCAAATATTTGATATAAACCAAATTGTGATAGTTTTGCTGCTCTACAAATCTAACTTTAAAACGATTCATTAACTCTTCATATTGAATAAAATCATCTAGCCAAACATTATGTTCTTTTAGCATGCGATGATATAAGTTTTTATCAATAATCACGCCCTCTTGGGTTATTTCATTCATGGCCTTTAAAGCCTCAATCATTGAATTGATTCGTTGATCCGATGGATATTTATTATTTAAATAAATAAAAAGCATATTGTTATCTTGCTTTAAAGCATCGATATGATTTTTGAATAATGAGTCTTTGGCTTGCACGGCTTTCACATATTCATTTTGCACAGCAACTAACTCACTATAATCACTAGATGAACCACTTAGCGCAACTATATCAATATTATTAATGCTTAACTTTGCTTTATCCGCCATTATTTTTTCTAATTGCGCATTTAGTCTGTTCAATTCATTAATGGTTTGCCAATTATTTTGACTGGATAATGCTGACAATTCTTTTAATCTCATTTCAAACGCTGGCGATAAAACAACTCCATCATTCTGCCAATAAGATAACAAGATATATTCATCCTCATCAGTCAGTTGAATTGACTCATCATGAGTGTTCTCAGGATGCATCAAGTATGCTCGATATTGAGCCCAAAGTGCATCTTGAATTTCAAATAATAAACTTTTTTGAATGGTTAACTGCGCATTTTCGGTATATGGTGCAATAATTTTTTCCAAATGAGGATTATTCAACTCTTTCTCTAATAAGCCACTATTCAACAAGCTATTCATCACTTGATCAAGTGCCTGAGTTTCCGAAATAATGCCCGTGATATCAAAAAGAAGTGGTCTAGATTCTGGCTCATAAGCTATGTCGATCCTTTTTCTAGCATTAACGAGCTGCGCTAAACCTTTATCAATTTGTCCATCATGGATCATCAAGATCGCTTCAGATAAACTCAAAACAAATGCTCGATACAATGAGCCTAATGGGAAATTATTACCCGCAATGCTCATGTTTGCAGCAAAAATTGGCTTAATGTGATTAGAATTTTCAACTAAAAACTGTAATCGATCTAACAATACGCGATTGTCTGAAATATTTTGACGCACAACCTTTTCAAAGCTGATCACGTCATCAACGCAGCTTTCATTTAAATATTGCAAACAAGCAAAATACGTCTCTGCCCTTCTTGAATCTCTGCCATCCACAGGCCTTAAAGTAAATTCAAGTCTCTTTTGCTTGTCAGGAATAAAGTTCACTATCTGTATTACAGAACTATCTTCAGTATTTTGAAAAACATTTTTCAAAGCATCTGATTCTAAATGCTTCAAACCCAATTGATCATTCGTTATAAAATAGTCTTTAGTAATTTCTAAAAAATTATCTTGTGGCAAATAAAATCCCACCTGCCCAATATAAAAATTATTCTCAAAGACGATTGGATCTAATGGTTCGATATCAATAGCATGCTCACCTTGTGCATAGCTTCCTAAAACAATAGATAAAGCCAAATATAGTTTTTTCATTATAATTTTCCTGTGAACCCGTCGTGACTGAGCAGATGACACTATATACTTATTTTATCTATGCTATATGCCCCCAAAATCAAAAAAAATTCAAGTTTTAAAATTTTTCTATCGAAAATAAAAATAGCTATACAACTACAGATGTATATCTCATCACATACCAACTCTGGTACAAAACAGTTATACTACTCAACTTCACTAAATTAACTACTTTAAAGATACTCCACATGCCATCGTATAATTTTCTAAATCAAAGCAATCAACGCATCGCGCTTATGGGAATGAGCGGCGTTGGTAAAACAACTTTATCCAATTTATTGCCTAAAAATGATTGGTTTCATTACTCAATTGATTACCGAATTGGCACTCGATATCTTCATGAAGAAATTGGTGATTTATTAAAAATTGAGGCAATGAAAAGCCCTGCTTTGGCTAAATTACTTAAAAGTAATTCAATGTTCATTTCACCGAATGTCACTTTAGACAATCTAAATGCGATCTCTATGTTTATCGGCATGGTGGGTAATTTAGAAAAAGGTGGCTTACCTTTAGATGAGTTTTTGGCACGTTTACAAGCGCATAGAATCGCTGAAATTAAATCAATGGAAGATACAAAAACCTTCATTGATCGTGCGACCAATATCTATGGCTTTAATCATTTTATTTGTGATTTTAGTGGGAGCGTTTGCGAAATCGATGCGCCTGAAGCCATCCAAAGCGTTGCTGATGAATGTTTAATCATCTATTTAAAAGCAACAGACAATATGATGTCCACTTTAATTGACCGCGCACAAAAATATCCGAAACCACTTTATTATCAAGCGAATTTTTTACATTCTGCGATTGAAAATTATTGCACTGAACAAAACCTTACATCATGGCAAGAAATTGATCCTAACCATTTTGCTGTTTGGGTATTCCCACATTTAGTCAAACATAGAATTGGTCGATATGATGCGATTGCTGAAAAACATGGTATTACATTATCTGCCGAAGATACTTTAAACATTACAAGTGCAGATGAGTTTTTAAATTTGATTCAAGCAACATTGGATAAAAAGGATTAATGATGTCAAACAATGATGATTCCCCACACGTTGGCATGTCTAATCTTCGTAAAGAAGATGTTGGCTATTTGGCCATTAAAAAATATACAACGAATGAATTTACGTTAATCAACAATGAACAATATGAAAGTGCGATCGCACTTTATAAAGACAATGTTTATACCAATTTAATCCCTGAAAGTTTTGCTGATCTTTCAGAATCTCACTTTAGAAAATGGCTATCTTTAAAACCAGAGATGATTCTAATTGGCACAGGTGATCAACACTTATTTTTAACGCCTGAGCAAATGGCTTATTTTTATACTAAAGGTGTTGGTGTGGAAACAATGAGAACTGATTCCGCCTGCCGCACTTATAGCGTGATAGCAGGCGAAATGCGTAATGCATTGGCTATCTTATTCCCAATCAAAGAATAATTATAACCAGCCTTTTTTCTTAAATAACAGATAAGGTGCGATGCCTGACAAGAACATTGCACCAATCGATAACGGATAAGAGAATGGGAAATCCAACTCTGGCATATGCGCAAAGTTCATCCCATAAATACTCGCAATCAATGTTGGCGGTAAAAATACTACCGATGCAATGGAGAAGATTTTAATAATTCTGCTTTGTTCCAATGAGATTTGCCCCATCGCCGCTTCCAATAAGAAGTTAATCTTATCGAACAAGAACGATGTATGGCTTGTGAGCGACTCTAAATCTCGTAAAATTTCACGCACATCTTCATTTTGTGCATCATTCAATAATCGACCGCGCACTAAAAATGATAATGAACGACGCGTATCCATCAATGATAATCGAGCTTTTCCGTTAACGTCTTCCTCTTGCGCGATGCAGACTAAAATGTCATCCATCTTCGCTTTAGGTTCTTGTTCTTCGTTTTTCAACTCATTTTTCAATTTTTTCATTTCATTATGAACAGGCCCTTCACTGCTCTGTTTTGTATAATCCAAAACATCACGGCTAACATGTTCTAAACGAGAATAGATACCTTCTAACACATCCGCTACATGCTCTACAGCAGTTTCATGAAGACCCACTAAAATATCCATAGCATTCACTAAATTATCCATGTCGTTCACGTTAGGATGACGCGCGCGCAAACGATATAATCTAAATGAACTTAAATCTTCATCACGAATGGTGAATAAGCAACCAGCAAAAATAGAGAATGCCACTGTAACGTTCGTTGCATTTTCTTCAAAATCATTCAAAAAGAAACTATGAATATGAATCCCGTCATCATCTTCATAAAATCGAGCAGAAGCTTCGATGTCTTTAATTTCTGCTTTTTCAGGTAATTCGAATTGATAATGGTTTTCTACTAACAAACGTTCTTCTTCTGTTGGATCAATTAAATCAATCCAAATCATTTCTTTGATGATGTCTTGCTTATCTTCGATTTTAATTTGTTGTAAACGTCCATTTTTAAGGATAAATCCTGTAATCACACTTTCTCCTTTATTGACGCTGCTGCCAAGAATAAATTTAACGCTAATTGAACTATAACTTGCCGCTGATAATATTGTCGTAATGATCAGCGGCACAATTATAGGCTAATTTGGCTTCATATCATAGCGAAGCACTTATAATATCTAAACTTTTCTTTTCTTCTGATAAAGCTGTTGTGGTGTTTCATCCAAACGAATCGCAGTCAGTTTTTCACCCCAAGCACAGCCTGTATCAATGCAGATAATGTTATTTTCATCATGCAAACCCAAAGAGGCCCAATGTCCAAATACCACTTGAGTTTCTTTAAATTGATTCTCGACACGAAACCAAGGAATGAGATCTTTAACTTCATCAATCGGCTCTTTAGCATCGAAGTCCAATCGCCCATCTTTATGCAAATACCTCATTCTTGTGAAGTAATTCACAATCGTTCTAATGCGATCAATACCTTCTAATTGATCATTCCAATGATCTGGCTGATTGCCAAACATTTTAGGTAAAAACTCAGCATATTGCTCATCACCCATTAATACTTGATGTGCTTCTTCTGCTAGTTTCAGGGCTTGATCAATTGTCCAATCAGGGCAAATACCTGCATGACAAATCGCAATATCCAATTCTGGGATATAACGCATCAAAGGCTGTTCTCGTATGTATTTTACATATTCATCAATGTGTTCACTTTCTAGCAACTCCCCATAAGTATCATGGCGCTTTAAGCGAATCAAACCTGCTTGAAACACTAAAAAAGCCAAATCATGATTACCCAATACAGGCAACATTGAATCTCGATGTTTCATCAAATAGCTGAGCACTTTGGCAGATTTTGGCCCTCGATTAATTAAATCGCCCACCAAATACATTTGATCCTTATCGTGATCAAATTCTATTTTTTCTAATAGTTTTTTAAACTCATGATAGCAACCATGTAAATCACCAATAGCATAAATCGCCATAATTTATTGTGCGTTCCTGTTATTCAAATATTCTTGTAAACGTTGAATGCTATTGTATTGCGCATGAATTGCCCAAGCATAACTCGATGCTAACTCTTCCATGCCACTTTGCCCAAGCGCACCCACATATTCTTTTAATCCTAAGCCATCTGTTTGCGCTACAACTGCTTGAGCTTGTTCATAATATTCCAATGCTTTTTCAAAGTTATTTTGCGCGACATAAAAATAGATCAAGTCAAACAGCGCAGACAATGAAAAATAGTGCAATTGCTCCGTCGATTTCGTTAAGCTTTGATTCACATGTTCCAATGCACTCAAATATATTGCTTCCGCTTGCTCTGCATCTTCTGTTTGCAATAAAACCCAACCCAGCATAGATTCAGTACGCGCCAAATTGTAATAATCGATCGTTTGGCTCGATAGATGATTTTCATATTTTTGATCTAAAATTCTTTTCGCTTTTTCCAACTGATTAAAATCAATGTAGAAAGCTGCTAAATTCTCCATCGCAAGCACTGTGCGAATGTCACCAAATCCTAAATATTTCATATCATTATTCAGTGCGAAATTATAATAATATTCCGCTTGGCTCAATAAATTACGTGTTTCATAAGTCCAACCCAAGATTCTTAATGTCGTACTATAATCTGGCGTATAAGGATTTCTCTTACGTATTTCGACCGCTTTTTCCAATAAAGTTGTCACAGTTTGCACATCTTTATCTTCAATGTCATAAGTCCAAATCAAGGCTTCTAAAACTTCAGCATATAACAGCTCATTTTTAGGATCATTTTCAGTCAAGAGTTTTGCTTCTGTCAAAATCGTGCGAGCAGCTTTTTTATTCTTTTCTAGCCCTGCAATTTTTAATAATAATTCTAAATATTCAGGATTATTTCTTGCGCCCGTATATTCTGCAACTGCTCTATCGTAATATTCTCTTGCTGTGAAACTATCATTCTGTTCAACAAACCAATCACCAATCAATACGGTATTTCTCAATCGTTGTTCAGGAGATTCAGACAACTCAATAATGCTATTGAGCGCCACACTACCTTCTTCTGAGAACGACACAGTCCCCAAAGTACTCATAATGAGCAACCCCCATAACCCTATTGATTTCAATTGATTCATCATGAAAATATCCGCGTCTGTTGTGTGAATGATACATATTCTCTAAATTACAACAAAGTATAGTAGCAAAAAATACAAAATCGTGATGGATTAAAGATTTTATTCTTGGGATAATCGACAATCGTTTTTAATCAGTTAGGAAAATACAATGAGCGATGAAGTTTTATATAGTGAATATCAAGATGTTTTAATGGGTGTGAATCCTTCTGAAGCTCAAGGAATGTTAGTCGCATATATTTGTGCTCATCCTAATGAAGCGATTCTTTTATGGATCAAAGAGCTTTCTCGTTTAACAAACGATGCGATTAAAGAAGGCGATCTACTGGTAACTTTATACAAAGATACCGTTCAAGCATTAAACGACTTAAATTTCACATTTTCTCCTATTTTACCTGAAGGTGATGTTTATCAAAAAATTGATACGCTTCAGCAATTTGCAGAAGGTTTGATTTACGGCATTGGTATCAATCATTTGAAATTAGAAGGCGATGCTTTCGAATTCATGAATGATTTGATTGAATTTTCACACACAACATTTGAGTCTGAAGCAGAATCTGAAGATGAAGAAACTGATTTAGAAGAAACAGAACAAGATTTCGAAGAAATTTTAGAATTTGTTCGCATGGGCACTTTATTGTTGTATCACGAAACATTGCAGTCATCAGGTAAAACGAATGAGTAATTGGTTAACGACACTCAAAAAAACTAAAGTCATTCCACTGATCTCAGTGAATGAATTAGATCATGCAAGGCAAATGATACAAGCTTTAATGGAAGCAAATATTTTGGTGGCTGAAATTGTGTTTAATCAGCCCAATTCAGTCGAAATTTTGACGGCATTAAAGAAAGAGTTCCCCGAAGTTCTATTTTTAGCTGGTGCAATTATTTATAATGAGCAAGCAATTGCTGCCATGGAATCTGGCGCGGATGTATTAATCACACCAAGTATCAATCCTGAGATATTACAACTTGCTAAAAATAAAGATTTTCCAATCATTCCAGGTGTGAATACGCCTTTATCATTGGAAATGGCGATGTTAAATAATATTTCATTGGTTAAGTTCTTCCCTGCTGAAGCTTCTGGCGGTGCAAAATTAATCAAAGCCTTAAATACTGTTTATCCTGATATGTCTTACATCCCAACGGGAGGCATTGATGATGCAAATATTGATCAATACTTTGCTTTCAAAAATGTGATCGCTTGTGGCACAAGTTTTATTTCAGAAACGAAGCAGATTCAAAAAGGCAATATTCGCCTACTCAAAACACGCATGAAAACCATTCAATCCATTTTAAAGTATACATAACCATGTTTTTACTGCTTATCTCTATCGCAACTACTCAGTTAGTTGCGTTAGCTTCTCCTGGCCCTGATTTCTTTTTCATCTCTCAAGTGGCAGCAAGCTCAACAAGAAAACAGAGCTTTCGCGCCGTTTGTGGCATTACGTTAGGCGTTTTCATCTGGGCTTTATTAGCTGTATTGGGTTTAAACATCTTACTAAAACAATTGCCTTGGCTGCATCGTGGCATTATGACGTTGGGTGGTGGCTATCTTTTATATTTAGCTTATTTACTGACGAAATCCGCCTTGACTGCATACAATGCTAAAAAAAGCACTACAGAACCTAAAGCACCCACAATTCACAGCAAGTTCTTTCTCAAAGGATTATTCACTAATTTATCCAACACTAAGGCTTTGATCTATTTTGTGAGTGTGTTTTCAGCGATTGTGACAGGATCCGTTAACTTGCAAACTAAAGCCATGATTCTTGGCTTGATCACATTGGAAACATTCCTTTGGTTCTTATTCGTGTCATATGTTTTTTCATTGCCGAGCATTAAAGCCAAATATCAGCAATACACACAATATGTTGATGGTACAGCGGGTATCTGTTTTGCGTTCTTTGGCATTTGGTTAGTTTATTCAGGCTTATTCAGCAGTTTAAATATTTAAACAAGATTAGCCCTAAATGCTAGAATCCTTGTATTACCACGCGTGAATTGACCATTATGCAACGACAAATAACATTAATCACAGGCGGACAAAGATCAGGTAAAAGTAGCTTTGCAGAACGCCACGCGCTTTCTCTATCAGCTTCTCCAATTTATATCGCAACTTCTCGTATTTGGGACGAAGATTATGCAAAACGCATTCAACGCCACCAAAAAGATAGAGGCGATAAATGGCAAACCTTCGAAGAAGAGAAATATTTGAGCAATCTCTCTGTTGAAAAACAAGTGATCGTGATTGATTGCGTGACATTATGGACAACCAATTTCTTTTTTGATCGTTCTGAAGATTCCATCGATGATGTTTACCAAGAAATCACCAAAGAATTTTTAAAATTTACACAACAAAATGCACATTTTATTTTCGTCACCAATGAAGTTGGCTTAGGTGGAATTGCCATTGATCCAATTCAACGAAGATTTACGGACCTTTTAGGTTGGATCAACCAATTTATTGCCCAACATGCTGACAACGTAACCTTTATGGTTTCAGGTATTCCGATGCAAATTAAAGGAAAATTATGAGAGCTTACACAATTGAACCACTAGATGAATCATTTAAAAAATTGGCGCAAGATAAAATAGATAATCTTGCCAAACCTCGTGGTTCCTTAGGTAAGTTAGAAGGCGTAGCTAAGAAAGTAGCAACGATTCAAAATAGCCTAACGCCTAAATTGACTAATCCTCATCACCTCTTATTTGTCGCGGATCATGGGATTGTTGAAGAAGGTGTGAGCCCAAGCCCTAAAGAGATCACATGGCAACAAGCCATTAATATGACTCAAGGTGGCGCTGGCATTAATATTTTCACCCAACAACATAACTTTGGATTACACATTGTTGATGCGGGGACTGATTACGACTTCCCTAAAGATATCAATATCGTTGATAAAAAAGTTCGTAAAAGCAGTCGTAATTTCTTACGTGAAGCGGCATTGACGGAAGATGAAGTGAATCTTGCACTTCAATATGGTGAAGAGATGGTTAATCTCATCGCTGAACAAGGTTGTAACATTGTTTCCATGGGCGAATTGGGCATTGGCAATACATCAATTGCTTCCATTTGGATGCATCTGATCACAAAAATTCCACTGCAACAATGTGTGGGAGCAGGGTCAGGTTTTAATAATGAATTCATTCGCCATAAATATAAAGTCTTACAACAATCCGTAGATCGCTATGTTGGCGAACTTAATCCAATGACGATTATGGCTGAATTTGGTGGATTAGAAATGATCATGGCAACAGGCGCTATGCTGCGTGCCGCTGAATTAAAAATGGTCATTTTAATCGATGGCTTCTTAATGACTAATTCATTATTAATGGCTTCTCAAATTAATCCTGAAGTAGAAAACTATGCGATTTTCAGCCACAGAAGCGAAGAACAAGGCCATATTTTATTATTGGAATATTTAGGCGTTGAGCCTTTAGTTCACTTGAATTTCTGCTTAGGCGAAGGTACTGGTGCTGTATGTGCTTATCCGCTTGTAGAATCTGGCGTTCGCATGATTAATCAAATGAAAAGTTTTGATGAGAGCCAAATCTCTCAAATTAAAACATGTTAATGCTCATTACTGCGTTAATTTTCTTCACTCGTTTACCCATTTGGCGATGGGTCAATGTTCCTAGTGATAATTTCAAACGAGTCATCTATTACTGGTCATTTGCAGGCTGGATTACTTCTGGTTTCATGGTATTAACACTATGGCTCACAAGCATGATTTTTCCTCCTTCTGTCGCGATTGTATTCACGATCATTAGTCGCGTTGCATTAACAGGTGCACTGCATGAAGATGGCTTGGCTGATTTTATGGACGGTTTTGGTGGTGGCAACACCAAAGAAAAAATACTCGCCATCATGAAAGATAGTCATGCAGGAACTTATGCAATTCTTGGCTTAATTCTCTATTTTTTATTGTCATACAACATTATGTTGAACATCGAGCTTTCAACATTAGCAATATTCATTTTAATTGCCGACTCTTTTTGCAAAATGGTCAGCAGTTTTATCACAATGCGCTTACCATATGCTCGCACTATGGAAGCTAGTAAAATTCAGGCAATTTATAATCTACCCACATCCAAAGAAATATTTATCTCAATGTTTTTTGGCTTGTTACCATTCTTCATTTTAATTTTTTTCTTGCCCAATTATCTCTATGCTTTAGCATTGTGCGTGCCGATTTTGGCCTTTTTTATCCTCACTCAATGGATGAAACATAAAATCCAAGGCTATACAGGTGACTGCGCTGGTGCGCTCTTTTTAATATTAGAGCTCTCATTGATGCTCTCTTTCCTAGCCATATACACATGCCTATCCAATTAATTCTCGTGCGCCATACGTCCTTAGATATTCAGCCAGGTATTTGCTATGGCCAATCAGATATTGATGTGAGCGCATCTTTCATTGAAGAAGCAACGATTGTTAAAGAGAAACTACAGCAGTTCCAAGCAAATACTATTTATACAAGCCCTTCACAACGTTGTACAAAATTGGCAGATTTTTGTGGCTTCCCAAAGGCGATTCGAGATCAGCGCTTATTAGAACTTAACTTTGGGGATTGGGAAAATCAAAAGTGGGATGAAATCGATGATCCTAATTTGGCATTATGGTATGAAGATTGGATCGATACATCCACAACAAACGGCGAATCTTTTCAAATGCAATATGCGCGTTATTGTGATTTTATCTCGACATTAACTGCAGAAAATAATGATCAAACTGTGATTGTATTTACCCACAGCGGGATTTTGCATTGCGCTAGAATTCAGCAAGGAATAGATACTTTTAAAACCACTTTTGATCATAAATTCAATTATGGTGAAGTCTTAGCCATTAATTTACACAACTAATATTTTTGCCACGCACTCAAAACAACATTATGAGAATCAAAATCCACCGATCGAATATCTGAACGGCCATTTAAATGATTTTGTGGCTGAAGATTATCTTGAGCATTCGATACAGATTTAACAGGTAAAACAGCCATTGCAGGCGCTAATAATGTAGCAATTGCCAGTAAAGAACTGGCTTTCAAAAATTGACGGCGAGATGAAAAGTTTAACGACATTACAATCTTCCTTCTTAATTTTATTATCGTGAATAATCACGGTGCATCAAAAGCGTAACATTCTAAGTGAAAAATAGAAGATTATTCTACGTCATTTACAATTGTTTTCATAAATGCCAAATAGCTTTCTTTTTCTTTTCGCTGTAATTGTTTAAAGGCATATTCCTGTTGCATGGCTTCACTTTTGGATAAAAAGGTTTCTGAATGCAGCAAAGTTACGGGCCTTCTACTTTTAGGTCTTGTGTATTTTGCCCCAATGCCATCATTATGCTCTTTTAAGCGCCGATCGATATCTATCGTATAACCCGCATAGAAGCTATCATCTTGGCATTGTAAAACATAAAAATAATGTATTTGATCTTGTTTAATCATTATTGGTCAAAATAATCCTATCCATAAAAAATCCTCATGACTATATCGCCATGAGGATTTATATCATAGTCAATTATTTTGCTGACGCAACTTTATAACTATGGCTTGGTAATTTTATAAAAATTAATACTAAAACGACTGCTAACAATTCTAACATTGCAACAAAGTATAGCCCTGCTGCCAAACTGTCTGTTTTTGTTTTCAAAAAACCAATCATATAGGGCGCTACAAATCCAGCAAGATTCCCCACTGAGTTGATTACAGCGATTGCACCTGCTGCCGCCGCTCCCATAAAATAAAAAGATGGTAATGCCCAAAACACTGGGAAGGCTGATAAAATTCCAATGGAAGCAATAACCAATCCAACCATAGCAATCAGTGAATTATCTAAGAATAATCCTGTCACAACCAATCCAATACATGCCAATAATGTTGCTAATGATGTATGGTATTTTCTCTCGCCTGTTTTATCTGAATGTGCGCCCCACCAGATCATTGCTATTGTTCCAAAAATAAATGGAATGGCTGAGATTAAACCAATGGTTAAATTATTATCTACGCCTAAAGATTTCACAATGCTTGGCGACCAGAATGCAATGGTTGCATTTCCTGCCACAATACAAAAATAAATTGCGCAACATAACCATAACACTGGCTCTTTAAAAATCGCACCAATTTTTGACTCTTTATTTTGACTTTGGTTATCTAGAGCAACGTCTTCAATAATAATATCCTGCTCTTCTTTCGTTAACCACTTTGCATCACGTGGTCTATCTGGAAGATAAAAAATTACAAATATACCTGCAATCACTGAAGGAATACCTTCAATAATAAATAGCCACTGCCAGTTTGCTAAACTGCCAACACCATCCATGATATTCATAATAAAACCCGCTAATGGATTACCAACTACACCCGCAATGGCAAATGATGTCATAAATAAACCATTAATTTTTGCTCGGCGTGTCAGTGGAAACCAATAGGTAAGATATAAAACAACACCTGGGAAAAATCCTGCTTCAAATACACCCAACAAAAATCTTAAAACATAAAACATCGTAGGTGTTGTCACAAACATCATTGCAGCAGAAGTAATGCCCCATAAGATAGTGATTCGCGCCAGAGTTTTACGAGCACCAATTTTTTCTAGAAACATATTACTGGGTAATTCAAATAGAAAATATCCTATAAAAAATATCCCTGCACCTAATCCATATACTGCCTCACTGAATTGTAAATCATCCAACATACTGATCTTAGCAAAGCCAACATTTACTCTATTTAGCCAAGCTAATAAAAATAGCAACACCAAAAATGGTATTAACTTTCGTGTGATTTTCTTATACGCCTGATCTTTAATTAACTCTTTATTATTTTGTATATTCATTGACATATTTCCTCTCCTCCATGAGATTCATATTTTTATACTTGCAATATTTTTTCTATACTTTTCGCAATGTTTAAGATTTTTGTATCTTCTTTATTTAACCCAGAGATGCTTAGCCCTATTCCATTTCCTAAAGGTAATGAAATAGCACAACCATCTAAAAAATTGATCACTGTTGTATTTCTTAAGACTAAATTATTAAATTTAAAAAATTCATCCTCATTTTTTAAATCAGATAATTTTGGTGGTTTGATGGCAACTGTTGGCATTAACCATGCATCAATATATTTCAACTTGTCAGTTGCAATATCAATGATTGCTTGGCGACTTCGTAAGATGCTTAAATAATCGGCCGCAGATAAATGCTCTCCTCTTGCAATTCTCATCGCGACTAATGGATCATATTGATCTTTAACTGAGCTATGCTGAAGAACTTAGACACTAAAACTTGGTAATATTACCTAAAAAACCAAGGAACAATTATGACAATGAA
>CANRJJ010000025.1 GCA_947630895.1 uncultured Wohlfahrtiimonas sp.
CTGTCACCTGCACTAACATTCAAATTACCTGCAACGGTAATCTTACCATTACCTGCATTACCACCGTTAATTAGACTAATTGTCCCTTCTTCTCCAATTATTATATCGGCATATAACTCCTGAGTATTATCAAGGCTTAATTTTAAATCTCCACCTGTGACATTCAAAGTACCATCACCAACTAATCCCAACGCTTTATTAGCAAATCCACCATTAGTAACGGTCAAAGTGCCATCTGAAAAATCAAAAACTCCGCTATTATTCAATGTGCCTATTGTTTGTGTTTTACCATTTAAATTAACAGTTGCACCGTCATTAATATTTAATGCAGATGTTTGTCCAAATGCCTTGTCACTTCCCGCTGTCACTGTACCAGCTGTAACTGTTGTTGTACCTGTATATGAGTTATCAACATTATCTAAAGTTAATCCATTTATATCATCACTTTTTAGGCTTAAATTACCTGGACCTGAAACCTTAGCAGTTAAGGTTTTATTAGTTGCTGTGGTTGAATCTAAATGTAAAGTTTGATCCTTTTCTAGAATTAATTCAGAAAGCCCTGCAGTTACTGCGATACCCGTTGTATTCTGCCCTACGCTATAGTTAAATATCCCTTTGGCAACACCATCATCACCTTCAAAAATATCAACGCCTTCTTCATCGTTTAAAGCATCACCAGATAAATCAGTCAGAGAAATATTCCCTTCAGCAAATCCTGTCATATTCGTTGCATTAATGATTTGAATCTCCGCACCTTGTTGCTGATCTAGCAAGTTCCCAGCAGATTCTGTATTACCACCTAACTTATTCGGATTAAGTTTAATCGTATTTTTGCCGCTAAATTCTAAATTAGTAATACTAATTACATTTGAAGTGTCAAACGCTAATGCACTGCCGTCTGTTAGCGTCAAATTTTTAAGACTTGTCCCACCATTATTGATAAATTTTAAAGTTGCATCTTTACCAAGCTCAACTAGTTTTGTATTTGAAATTATATCGTTATTGCCATTAGCTAATGAATATTCAACATTTTGCAAATTGAGCGTACCAGAAAAATCCCTACCTGTAGAATTATCAAAATTAAATGATGCGCTAGCACCTTTGCCTATCACTGAAATTTGGCCTGCACCTAGTAAATGATGATTCAAACCATCTAACCCTTTAACGACCAAGCTAGATGTATCATTTACGGATATTTCATTACTTACTTGTAAAGAAACGTCTTTTCCCTCTAAAGTTAGAATAGAGCCATTAGATAAATTAATGCTGTTTAGATTAGTAATTGTGCCTGCATTTGTAGTTACTGTATGAGTTGCATTATCCAAACTCAATGTAGTCACACTCTTCGAAGCAACGCTCAATGAACCAAAAGATGCTCCATTACCTTCAATTTTTATATTTTGTTCACCTGTACCAGTACTTGTAATGCTACCGACTTTACCTTCAATATTTAAATTAATAGCGCCAGCTCCTGGATTAATCGTTAAATTGCCATTAATTTCAGAACCTGTATTTAAATTAATTTCACTGCCACCTTTATTAGTGCCAGTCCTAGCTAGTAATACATTTCCTGTTATCTTCCCATTGTTAGTTAAATTAATAGCTCCTGTTGTAGTTTCTATGTTAATAGCATTGCCAACTGAACTGATTTCAGAACCTTTTGCAATATCGACATTAACAGTACCAGTAGCTGCTTTGACAAGAATCCCTGAGGCGTTTGCACCTGTAGTATTTATATTTCCAGAAATATTTAAATCTGCACCTACCGGGCCTGTATACCATGCAGGTACAGCTGTCTCACTATTGATATAAACACCATGTGCAGCTCCACTAGCATTAATAGTCCCAAATTGAGCATTTACATTAGAATAATATCCTCTGGTTCTTATTCCTGCTGATACATCAGTTGTAGAAGTGGATTTAGAAGAAACTTCGATTAAACCAATATTCTCCATAGATAACTTGTTATTAAAACCAGCTAACAATAGCCCTGCCGAATATCCAGTTCCTGAATTCAATGCACTAATTTTTTCGACATTATTTACTGTAATATCTATCATTGATCCGGCTGTTTGAGAATTATTTGACTGTGTAAATAACAACCCAACCGATCTGCCCGTTCCTCCTGCAAATGCTGAAATTTCTTTGGCAGCCAAAATTTCAGCACTAAAGGTA
This sequence comes from uncultured Wohlfahrtiimonas sp., assembly GCA_947630895.1. Classification (GTDB taxonomy): domain Bacteria; phylum Pseudomonadota; class Gammaproteobacteria; order Cardiobacteriales; family Wohlfahrtiimonadaceae; genus Wohlfahrtiimonas. The sequence continues at coordinate 2,176 of CANRJJ010000025.1, forward strand.
TTATTCATTGACTCAATAAAAATTCCTTCAGCACCATCTTTAGAACTAGATGCAATCACAGAACCATTTGAATCATCATAAGTAAATATGGTACCTGCTCCACCATCTATCCTATTATGCCTCCTCTGAAAGATTGCTGTCGCTACAGTGAGATTTCCAGTCGCTGTTGCTGTCACATTACCTTTCAAATTCACTATTTGATTCGCTTCGGGTGGAGCACTAACACCTTGTACAGCATATATTGCCGTTATTCGATCACTAAAAGCATTCTGACTATTAAGGCTAGAACTCATCGATATATTAGCCCCCGCATTCGTCAATACATCATATCCATTGGTAGCATTAAGAGCACCGCCCGTTGTCCTAAAATTAGTTATGGTTAGATTCCCAGTATAAATTGTATTTGGCTGGACTGTAACTTGGTTCCAACCGTTATTAAAATTATAAAGATTCAGTTCACCTTGAGCGAATGAAGTATTCATAAGGCTAAAGGCAAGCATACCTGCTAGCGCGACTGATCTCGATGATATTGCACTATGGTTATTGGCTAATTCAGATGTAACAACAGAATTTCCAAATTTATTCTTTTTTACTTTATATACTTTATTCATTGTTCTATTTCCTAATTATCAATTTTTCATATGTCATTAATTCTTATATATCTTTATGTCTGATGTGACTCTATGCTCGTATTTTATTAATATTACTCAAGCGGTCAACATCTATACAACCTATGACACCACTTATCTCACGATATGAAATGACAGTCAATAAAAAGGCTTTTAAGTAATAACTAAATATTTTCAATAATCTTAGATATATTGAATGATCAATTTTATGTTCTATTCATTTATCATTAACATTAATTAATGATAATGTTTGACTCAATTTATATCTCTAGGAAATGACTATGCTGAACTATTGGCTACAATTTGAAGAAAATCACTTTGAAATTTACCAAACATTAAAGAGCCATCCTCATTTTCTAGCGTTAAATAAATTTATTACAGCATCTCCTTGGGCTGGTCGCTTATTAATGAATCGCCCCAATCTCTATCTTTCGCAATTTTTAGAAAATATTTGGGATGACCCTCTTGATCTATCTATTTACACAATTGATGCCGAAAATGAAGACCAAGCATCCATTTCACTGCGCCAAATACGCAATCAATTAATGCTAAAAATGGGATATCGAGACATTAATCATCGAGATAATATTTTAGATATTAATCGTGATCTCACATTAATCGCTGATTTCTTTTGTGAGCAAGCCCTCAAAATTGCGTACGACATTACTAGCCGAAGTCGTGAAGTCCCACTGGATGAACAGAGTCAGCCAATTTACCCTTATATTATTGGCATGGGGAAAATGGGCGGTTTTGAATTAAATTTCTCTTCTGACATCGATTTGATCTTTGGTTACACAGGCAATGATGCACACTTCTTTCATAAAGTTGCCCGCCGCTTTATTCATCTTTTGCACAATAATACAGAGGAAGGCTTTGTTTATCGCGTTGATTTGCGTTTGCGCCCGTTTGGTAGCAGCGGCCCAATTGCATTATCCACGCAAGCAATGGTGAGCTACTATTATCAATACGGCAGAGATTGGGAACGTTATGCGCTGATTAAAGCCCGAGTTGTGGCAGGCAATTTAACAGAAGGGCAAAAGTTTTTAGATGAAATTCATCCTTTTATATATCGTAAATCGATCGATTATGAATTGGTGGATGCTCTTAAAAACATTAAAGATATGATCCAAAAAGAGGTCATTCAAAAAGAGAATTTTCACAATATTAAATTAGGCGATGGTGGCATTCGCGAGATTGAATTTATCGCGCAAGTATTTCAACTCATTCATGGTGGAAAACATTCTGATCTACAAACCACAGAAATCATGAAAGCATTAGACATTATCGCCATTCGTTATTTGCCGCCTGAAATCGTGACATCGCTTAAAAATGCTTATATCTTTTATCGCTTAATCGAAAATCGTCTGCAAATGGTTTTGGATGAACAGACACATAATTTACCCACAACTCATAAAGATCAACAGCGCTTGATCGAAATGATGGATATTCCTTCTTGGGAGCAATTTGAAAAAACATTGATGTTGCATCAAGGCATTGTTCACGAACAATTCGAGAATATTTTTGGCGCTGTGACGATTAAAGAGAGTGAAAATCATTTCTCCTCCTTATTAAAGCTCCTTAGAGAACCTCAAGAAGCGATTGATTTTAAAAAATGGTGTGATCAGCAAAATATTCCTGAAAGTGAGCAAAAATCTTATCTTTTGTGGGCATTTCAAAAAGAGACATTTTTACAATTAGAAGATGCTGAACAAAAAGAAATTACATTTATTCTGCTCCATGCCTTTCACTATTTAGAAACCAAGCAGAAACAAGATGCTCATACGTTAAATTTATTTTTAAATATTTTATCTAGCATCGCGTATGAAAAGCGCTTTATTCATTGGCTCTATGAATACAATAACGCACTCATTCGCATTTTAGATTTATGCTGTCATACAACATGGCTGAGCCGTTATCTTGCACGCTATCCTATTTTGTTTGAAGAGTTGATGGAAAGTTTAGAAGCTTCAAAACCTTTTAATCATAAAACGTTAAATAAATCTCTCAGTGCTTTGCTTGAGCAATCGAAAACCACAGAAGAACAACGCTTAAATATTTTGCGTGATTTCTTACACAGAAATGTTTTAAAAATCGCGATGGCTGACTTCTCAGGCAAAGTTCCGTTAATGATCGTCAGTGATTATTTATCAGAATTGGCTGATACTTTGCTGAATAGAATTTTGCGCTTAGCTTGGCATGAATTGGCACAAAAATATGGTCAGCCTACTTCTCAGACCCATAAAAATGGTCGTCCTGATTTCATCATTGTGGCTTATGGAAAATTGGGTGGGCTTGAATTGGGTTATCAATCTGATCTCGACATTATATTTTTACATGATGCCATTGAAGACCAAATGACAGATGGCAGCCAGCCGATATACAACAGTGATTTCTTTGTAAAACTAGCTAAGAAAATTATCCAATATTTAACGGCGCAAACGGCTTCAGGCAGATTATATGAAGTGGATATGCGTCTTCGTCCAAGTGGTGACTCAGGCTTATTGGTTGCAAGCTTTGAACGCTTTAAAGATTACCAAGCCAATGATGCTTGGATCTGGGAGCATCAAGCCTTAATCAGAGCTCGCCCTGTGACAGGTAGCCAAACTTTAACCAATGCATTCAATCAATTTAGAAAAGAAATTTTAACGCGCCAAAGAAGTATTCCACATTTGAAGCAAGAAATTATCAAAATGCGACAAAAAATGGATAAGCAATTCAAAGCGAAACAATCCGACTTATCTCGCAAGCTCAAATATGGTGATGGCGGCATGATCGATATTGAGTTTTTAGTGCAATATTTAGTGCTCTCACATGCCCATCATGAGCCGTTATTGATTCGTTTTACCGATAACATTCGTCAGCTCGCAGCACTAGAAGCTTTGGGACGTTTAAGCTCTTGGGAATCAATGATTTTGCGCGATACTTATCGATCCATTCGAAAAATACAGCATTATGCACGCTTATCAGATCAAGAGACATTGCAGAAACCACCTGAATTAGTCGAATCAATGCAATTAGCTAAAGAAATCCATGACAAAGTATTTGGGCAAACTATTAACAAGAAATAATGATTATCCACACTTCCTGTGGATAATTTTGTGAACAACTGAGGGAATACTCTCATTTTCTGAATTTTTATTTGTAGTCAAATATTAGCGTAAAGTTTATGCGAATTTTTATTTTTAATGCATTTCAATCACTTACCCACAGATCAATCCTTTACGATTTTTAAACACGTTATCCACAATAATAAATATTTATCTGTGGATAACTCTGTGAATAATCTTAACTTCTCCAAAAACTCGGTGTTAATAAGACAAATATTGTAAAGATCTCTAATCGCCCTAATAACATCGTAAAGCTTAAGACAGATAAGCCTGTTTCACTGATGGATGAATAGTTATTGGCAATCGAACCCAATGCTGGTCCTGTAATGTTTAAACATCCTGCAACTGCAGAAAAGGCATCCAGTGGAGATAATCCACAAGCAATCATAATTAATGTTAAAACGCCTGTCGAAAAGCCATATAGAACTATAAATGCCCATACGCTAGCTAAAATAGATAAAGGAATCACTTTGCCATCGACTCGCACTGGCAACTCAGCTCTTGGATGAATTAAATGCTTAATCTCACTGTAAGCCTGCTTCGTCACTAAAATGACGCGAATCATCTTCAAACCACCTGTTGTAGAGCCTGCACAAGCACCCATGAATGATAAGAAGATTAATAATAAAGGTAAAAATGTTGGCCAATCACTGAATGAATTAATTAAAAATCCTGTGGTTGTGATCATCGCGACAACAGTAAAAATTGCATTGATGACTGATTCATACCAACTTTCAAAGACAGAAAAATAATGCAAAGTGATCGCAACAATAATTGCAGCGCCGACTGATACAAAAAAGAATGTTCTTAATTCAAAATTCTGAAAGTATTTTTTGATATTTTTTTCTCTAAATACTAAAAAATGTAGCGTAAAGTTAATTCCGCCCATAAACATAAAAAACACTGCAATCCAATTGATGATTTCGCTATTGAAATGACCAATGCTTTCATCGTAATTCGCAAAACCTGCTGTGGCTACAGTCGAGAATCCATGAGTAATGGCATCAAATAAATCCATACCTGCAACGTAATAACTCAAAATACACGCTGCCATTAACGCGATATAAACAAACCATAAATTACGCGCAGTTTGAGCGATTCTAGGTGTCAATTTTTCTTCTTTCATCGGCCCTGGAATTTCAGCTTTAAACAATGCCATGCCACCCATTCCTAAGATTGGCATAATCGCTACAGCCAAAATGATAATCCCCATCCCTCCAAAAAAATGAAGTTGTGTGCGATACCATAAAATAGATTTTGGCAGTGTTTCTAAATGATTTAAAACAGTAGCACCTGTCGTGGTAAAGCCTGAGGTTGATTCAAAAAATGCATGAATAAATGAGATATTCAATTCTTCTGATAGATAAAAAGGAATTGCACAAATAAGACTGAGAACACTCCAGAACAACGCGACAATAATAAAGCCATGCCGTGTTTTGAGTTCATGAGTCACATTCCGAAATGGAAACCAAAGCAGTATGCCTAAAATTAATGTGCCAATGCATGTGCTGAGAAAATAATGCACTTGGTGATCCGAATAGATCAGCGAAATCCCTGCTGGGATTAAAAAGGTAAAACTAAAACCCACCATCAACATTCCCATTATTTTAAAAATAATGGCAAGCTGTTTATCCATGGATAATTTCCTACAAGAAAAAGAAAGTCATTTTACTCTCTTATGAATCAAATGTGTACGTTATGTATTTTTGTTAATTATTTTATAAATATATGCGCCCTGAACACGATTCGAACGTGTGACCTTTCCCTTAGGAGGGGAATGCTCTATCCTGCTGAGCTACCAGGGCAAAACTTATTATTTCTGATTTTGTATTAAATTCGCAAGTGCCTCTGCATGTTTTTTAGATGCTTGAACATCAAAGCTCTCTACCATCACACGCACAACAGGCTCAGTACCTGAAGGACGAATCAATACTCGGCCTTTATCACCTAACTCTTTTTCAACTTTACTGATTGCATCAGAAACTTCTTCCGTTTCCCAACCATCACGATCTGCAATTTTTACATTGATCATTGTTTGTGTTGATTTAGGTATATGCTGTAAAGCTTCTTGAATCGTCATATTCTTCGCTAAAATCGCTTCCAAAGCTTGAAGCGCTGCGATGATTCCATCACCCGTTGTATGTTTATCCATACAGATGATGTGACCCGAATTCTCACCACCCAACAATAAGTTATTATTTTTGAGTTGTTCTAATACGTAACGATCACCCACCTTTGCACGAATTAATTCAATGCCATCTTGTTTTAAAGCGTGTTCAAAACCCAAGTTACTCATAATGGTTGCAACAATAGCCTTCTCTTTACGATGAGTTGCGATCAAGTACAAAATTGCATCACCATCATAAACCACACCTTTTGAGTCCACGATCACTAAACGATCACCATCGCCATCAAAACCGATACCACAATCTGCTTTTTCTTCTAATACTTTCTTTTGCAGTGCTTCAGGTTGTGTTGAACCCACTTGATCATTGATATTAAAACCATTGGGTTCATTACCAATCACCATAACTTTAGCACCTAATTCGGTAAATACGTGCGGAGCAATGTGATAAGTTGCACCATTAGCACAATCTAAAACTATTTTTAAACCACGAAGATTCAAATCACGTGCGGAGCTTTTACAAAATTCAATATAGCGCCCTGCTGCATCTGTAATTCGACGCACACGACCATAATTAGACGGATCAACAGAAATTAATTCGCCATCTAGCTGACTTTCAATTTCCATTTCAATGCTGTCATCAAGCTTTTGACCATCTTCACCAAAAAACTTCACACCATTATCATAAAATGGATTATGCGATGCAGAAACCATGCATCCTGCAGATGTATCCAATGTTCTCGTTAAATAAGCAATGGCTGGTGTTGGCATTGGGCCTGTTAACGCTACATCAACACCTGCGTAAGTTAACCCTGCTTCTAATGCTGATTCAAACATATAACCTGAAATTCGAGTATCTTTCCCGATAATCACTCTCGCACCTTCACGAGCTAATGTCTTACCTGCTGCGTAACCTAATTTTAAAATAAAATCTGGGGTCATTGGTGCTTTGCCTGTTAACCCGCGGATACCATCTGTACCAAAATAGCGACGCATGAATACTCCTTGTTTTTATGACTCATATATTCTATCGATCGGATTTTATCTTGTTTTTATATAAATTGATATTCTTCAGCGGTCTCGAAAATATCTTGCTGTGCAGTTTACGACCCTTCTCCCTTTAGTTAGAATGGTTCAACTATTATTCCCACGAAGGATTTATGTATGTCTAAAATTATAATTTTAGGTGGCAGCGGCTACGTTGGTAGCCACATTATTGCTCGTTTGGCTAGAGATAAAAATAATTCAATCATCGTTTTTTCACGTGATAAAAACCCTCAAATTGACACAAGACAGTGCCAATTCGTTAAGTTTAAAAATTATCCAAAAACTGATGCTGAAATTTTGTACCACATCCATGATGCAGACGTCATCATCAATTTAATTGGCACAATGGATGGCAATCGTAAGCGCGCAACTAAGGCACACGTAGATTTAGTCAAACATTATGCTGAGCTTGCAAAGCAAACAACGATTAAACATTTTGTACAAATGAGTGCATTAGGTGTTTCAGAAAAAGGCGGTAGCGTTTACTTTGAAACTAAATATCAAGGTGAGCAAATCCTACAAGAAACATTAAAAGGCAGTGATATCAAAATTTCTATCATTCGCCCTTCTTTCATATTTGGTAAAATAGCGCCAAGCATTGATGGTTTAGTACGTTTAATTAATAAATGTCCATTATTTATGTTGCCTGGTGCTTTCACCAAATTCCAGCCTATTTATATAGAAGATGTCACTAAAGCCATTGCAACAATTTTAGCGACTCAAACAGACTCTATGAAAACTTATGAATTGACTGGCCCAGAAACGATGACATTTATTGAAATGATTCGTGACGTTATGCGCTACTCAAATCTATGTAAAAACAAAGTGATAGCAATGCCTAACTTCATTGCACATCTTGTTGCTTTAACCACAGGTTGGATTATTAAAGCACCTTTTACAATGAATCAATATAACTGCTTGAAAGTTGATAGCGTTTCAGATAACAATAGCCTACCGCAATTAAATATTGAGCCTCAATCATTCCAATCCGTCATGAGCTTTGAGTACAAACATGGTCTACAAGATCGCTATGAAAATGACCGAATGACTGCTGGTAGAAATATTGTTTAAAGGAAATACTGTGTTATTAGTTGATTACAAAATTTTAGATAAACGCTTAGGCAATGAGTTTCCATTACCTAGTTATGCAACAGCTGGCTCAGCTGGTTTAGATTTACGTGCAATGTTGGATGAGCCAATCACATTGCAACCTGGCGAAAGTGCTTTTGTTAAAACAGGTATGGCGATCTACATTAAAGATCCTAACTATGCAGCAATGGTATTGCCTCGCTCAGGCTTAGGCACAAAACACGGGATTGTACTTGGCAATCTCGTAGGCTTAATCGATGCAGATTATCAAGGTGAATTAATGGTTTCAGCTTGGAATCGCAGCGATAAAGCTTTCACAATTGAAGTTGGAGAACGTTTAGCACAGATGATTATCGTGCCTGTTATCCAAGCAAGTTTCCAAGAGGTAGAAGAGTTTGAAGCATCAGAACGCGGCGCTGGTGGCTTTGGTCATACAGGCCGTAATTAGACATTAAGGAAAAGGAATGAAAGTATTAGTATTACCAGGTGATGGTATTGGTCCAGAAATCACAGAACAAGCAGTTCGTGTATTAAATGTTATTAATGACAAATATAATCTTGGCATTGAAACAGAAACCGCTCTAATTGGCGGTATTGCGTACGATAAAACGGGCAAACCTCTACCAGATGAAACACTTGAAAAAGCAATAGCAGCGGATGCTGTTATTTTGGGTGCTGTTGGTGATACTAAGTACGATAACCTTCCTCGTGAAGTTCGTCCTGAACAAGGCTTATTAGCCATTCGTAAAGCATTAAACTTATTTGCGAACCTTCGCCCTGCCCACGTATTTAAAGAATTAGCGCATGCTTCATCTTTAAAAGAAGAGTTAGTTTCAGGCTTAGATATTTTGATCGTGCGTGAATTAACAGGCGATATCTACTTTGGACAACCTCGCGGTATAGAAATCCGTAATGGTGAAAAAGTTGGTTTCAATACGATGGTTTATTCTGAATCAGAAATTCGTCGCATTGCTCACGTTGCATTTAAAGCAGCACAAGCTCGTAATAAGCAAGTATGTTCAATCGATAAAATGAACGTATTGGAAACAACTCAGTTATGGCGCGATGTTGTGACTGAAGTTGCAAAAGAATACCCTGATGTTAAGTTGTCTCATATGTTGGTTGATAATGCTGCGATGCAATTAGTGCGTGCACCAAAACAATTTGACGTAATGTTAACGGGTAATATCTTTGGTGATATTTTGTCAGATGAAGCTTCAATGTTAACAGGTTCAATCGGCATGTTACCTTCTGCATCTTTAGATGAAAACAACAAAGGTTTATATGAACCAAGCCATGGTTCAGCACCAGATATCGCAGGACAAAATAAAGCGAATCCATTAGCAACGATCATGTCTGTGAGCATGTTGTTTAAATACACATTGAATCGCCCTGAAATTGCTAAAGAAATCGATGATGCAATCGAAGCTGTATTAAGTAAAGGCATTCGCACAGGCGACATTGCTGAAAAAGACAGCACAATTGTAGGTTGTAAAGAAATGGGTGATGCAGTTATTGCTGAGTTACAAGCATAAGAGTTAAGGATTCAATTATGAAAAAAGTAGGTTTAATCGGTTGGCGTGGAATGGTTGGTTCTGTTCTGATGGAAAGAATGGTCGAAGAAGGTGATTTCAAACACATTCACGCAACATTCTTCTCAACTTCTAACTCAGGTGGCGCTGCTCCAGCTATGGGTGGCTCACAAGAAGCAACATTAGAAGATGCTTATAATTTAGATGCTTTAGCAGCGCAAGATATTATTCTAAGCTGCCAAGGTGGCGATTATACAAAAGCTGTGTATGACAAATTAAAAGCAGCAAATTGGCAAGGTTACTGGATTGATGCCGCTTCTACATTAAGAATGGAAGAGGATAGCATCATCGTTTTAGATCCAATCAACCGTGATCATATTGATCAAGGCTTGAATAGTGGCATCAAAACTTTTGTGGGTGGTAACTGTACAGTTAGCTTAATGTTAATGGCATTAGGAAGCTTATTCAAAGAAGGTTTAGTTGAATGGACTTCTTCAATGACATATCAATCAGCCTCTGGTGCTGGTGCACAAAATATGCGTGAATTATTGCAACAAATGCATTTCATCGGTACAGAAATGGCTGATGATATTGCTTCACCTGCAAAAGCTATTTTAGAAATTGATCGCCGTGTTTCTGATTTATTAAAAGTAGATCACTTCCCTAAAGCAAACTTCTCTGTACCTTTGGCGGGTAACTTAATTCCTTGGATTGATAGCGAATTAGAAGATGGCCAAAGCCGTGAAGAATGGAAAGGAATGGTAGAAACTAATAAAATTTTAGGGGCTGGCTACAACGTTCCTGTGGATGGTATTTGTGTTCGCGTTGGTGCAATGCGTTGTCACTCACAAGCATTAACCTTGAAGTTAACTAAAGATATCCCATTGAATGACATTGAATCATTGATTGCTGAATCCAATGATTGGGTTAAAGTTATCCCTAACCATAAAGTAGATACGATGAACTTGCTAACACCTGCCGCAGTTTCAGGCACTTTAGAAGTTCCAGTTGGCCGTTTACGCAAAATGAAAATGGGCAATGAATATTTATCTGCTTTCACAGTGGGTGACCAATTACTTTGGGGTGCTGCTGAACCTGTACGTAGAATGTTGATGATTTTAGTAAAATAAAATCTATCTAAGCTTATAAAAGCCGAAGTATTTCAAATACCTTCGGCTTTTTCTTTGCCTTGTCATAACTGAAGTGCGCTAGAAGTATTACACATGTTTTTGATATCTTTGATAGAATACCTATTTTTGATTTCGCGTTCTATTATGCTTTTTCTACCGCAATGAAGCTAACTCCTGAGCAAGATGCCATTCTTGCAATTGATGCCAATTTAAAAGTAAATGCCGTTGCCGGATCAGGTAAAACGACAACCATCATTGCATACGCAAAATCTCGCCCAGTTGATTCTAGAATTCTCTACTTAGCTTTTAATCAAACCGTTAAACAAGAAGCCATTGCTCGTTTTCATCGAGAAGGTTTACACAATGTAACCGTTGAAACGGCTCATTCATTGGCTTTTCGTTATATCGTTCGTCGCTGTGGTTATCAAATCAAAAATAATGGCTATTCCATTCCTGAAATGGTCAATATTTTAGAATTACAGTCTTCAATGCCCATACAGCGCGCTTATCTTTTTGCGCATCACATCGATAAACTTCTGCGATTATATTGCAATAGCTCAGTCAAAAGTGCCGATGAACTCGATTACAGAGCATTGTTAAGCGATGATAAAGCCAAGGCTTTTGTTGATGCTAACTACAATGAAATTGTTGATTATACTCGTGTATTTATCCGAAAAATGAATCAAGCTGAGATAGAAATCACTCATGATTTTTATCTAAAAAAATTCCAATTAGTTTGCCCAAATTTACCCTACGATTATATTTTCTTTGATGAAGGCCAAGATGCCTCTTCAGTCATGCTGGATATTTTTATGCAGCAACCTGCCAAGAAAATGATAGTGGGAGATTTGCATCAACAAATTTATAGCTGGCGCCATGCAGTGAATGCATTGGAAGAAGCTGATTTTACAACGTTCCCACTCACAAAGAGCTTTCGTTTTCATGCTGATATCGCACTATTGGCCGAATCTATTTTGGAATGGAAAAGTTATCTACACATTAAAGATGATTTATTGATTGAAGGCGTCGGCAAGACTGAAAATAAACATCAAAAAATTGTGTTAGGCAGAACAAATTTGGGCTTATTAAGAGAAGCGATTCGTTATATTCACGATCCCTCATTAACAGGTTCAATCTACTTTGAAGGCAGTATTAATGCTTACACTCATACTGAAGAAGGCACTTCTTTATATGATGTTGTGAATCTTCATTTGGGTAAGTTCGACAAAATTCATAACCCAATGATTAAGTCTTTCACAAGCTTAGAAATGCTGGAAGAATATGCTGAAGAAACCAACGATACTCAACTCAAAATGCTTATTGAATTGGTGCGTTTATATGGTGCTAAAATTTTTGGTGTCATGAAAAAGCTAAAAGATCGTTTAGTTTCTAAAGAAGAAAAAGATACTGCTGATTTGCTATTTTCAACCGTTCATCGCAGCAAAGGTTTGGAATATGATGAAGTCTATTTGATTGAAGATTTTATCACTGAAGATGAAGTAAAACGCCTAGCAAAAAATTCAGATGAATTGCAGAATCTAAAAATTATCGAAGAAATTAATCTATTGTATGTTGCAATTACGCGCGCAAAGCATACTATTTACATCTCTGAAATCATGTTACCGAAGGATTTCCCTCAGCTGCCTCATATTAGAATTATGAGCCCGAAGGTGCGTGTTAATTATTTGCAAGAATTTTATAATCTTGGGAGGTCATAATGTGGGTTATTTATCACAATGAAAACTGCTCTAAATCTCGTGCAGCTTTTGATTTATTAACTGAAAAAGGGATTAACTTCACAACAGTTAATTATCTTGAAAATCCTCCAGAAATAGCTGAACTCAAAGAAATTTGCACTAAATTAGATCATGACATTGAATCGATGATTCGCAAAAAAGAAGCAGATTTTGCACCTTTCGAAGCATCTTGGAATACTTGGGATTTGGATCAAAAATTAGAATTTTTATCTCAAAATATTCATTTGCTAGAGCGCCCTATTATTGTCAATGATCAAACTGCAAAAATTGGCCGTCCTGATCACACTGTTCTTTTAGAATTATTGAAGGAAGCATAATGCGCTATTTCTTTTTAATTGGTGGACTTTTCTGTTTATTCGCAGTGATGCTCGGTGCATTTGGCGCACATGCGTTAAAAGCACAATTGGGTGTTTATGGCTTAGATCTCTGGGAAAAAGGCACGTATTACCAAATGACTCATGGTATCGCGATTATCATTAGTACACTCGCTGCTTATTTCTTCCAAACCAAACGTTTATTTTTAATTGCCAATTGTTTATTTATGATTGGCATTTTTTGTTTTTCAGGCAGCTTATACACGATCGCACTTACAAACATCAAAATGTTTGGCATGATCGCCCCAATTGGTGGGTTTTCATTTATGATCGCTTGGCTACTGTTTTTGATTGGTTGTTTCAAATTTTCTTCAAATATTGTTATTCCTAAAGGGGCTTAAATTATGTTAGATGCAATTACTGCACTTTCTCCACTTGATGGTCGTTATTCAAGACAAACATCGCCATTGCAAAATTTAATGAGTGAATACGGTCTAATCAAAGCGCGTATTACTGTTGAAATCGAATGGTTTATTGCTTTATCAGAAAATGCAGGCATCCCTGAAGTTCCTGAATTCTCTAAAGAAACAGTTCAAAAATTACGTGATATCTATTTAAATTTTGCACCAAGCGATGCAAATGCGGTTAAAAATATCGAAAAAACAACGAATCATGATGTAAAAGCTGTTGAATATTGGTTAAAAGATGCATTTAAATCAGTGTCAGAAGTGACTCAGTATTCTGAATTTTTACATTTCGCATGTACATCAGAAGACATCAATAACTTGTCTTATGCATTAATGTTGAAAGAAAGTGTGAATACAGTTGTTATGCCAGAATTGGCAACAATCATTGCAACATTACGTTCTATGGCGCATGAATTTGCTGAAATTCCATTACTGTCTCGTACACATGGTCAATCTGCGACACCTTCAACATTGGGTAAAGAAATGGCAAACGTTGTTTACCGTTTAGAACGTCAATATAAATCTTTAGAAAACTTTGAATACTTCGGTAAAATCAATGGTGCTGTAGGTAACTATAATGCTCATATGGTGGCTTACCCTACTGTTGATTGGGAAGCTCATGCACAAAACTTAGTTGAAAATCATTTAAAACTAAACTTTATGCCATATTCAACACAAATCGAACCACATGATTACGTGGCTGAATTGTCTCACATCATGAGCCGTTCAAATACAATCATGATCGATTTGGCTCGTGATATTTGGGGTTACATTAGCTTTGGTTACTTCAAACAAAAAGTTATTGAAGGTGAAGTTGGTTCGTCTACAATGCCACATAAAGTTAATCCAATTGACTTTGAAAATGCTGAAGGTAACTTTGGTATCGCAAATGCATTATTCACGCATTTTGCAGAAAAATTACCAATCTCAAGATGGCAACGTGACTTAAGTGACTCAACGGTATTACGTAGCTTAGGTTCTGCATTTGGTTATACTTTAATCGCTTATAAGAGCTTACAAAAAGGCTTAGGCAAACTTGAAGTAAACGAAGCAGTGATCAGCAAAGACTTAGATTTGAACTGGGAAGTATTGGCTGAACCAATCCAAACAGTAATGCGTCGTTATAACATTGATTCTCCTTATGAGAAATTGAAAGCATTAACGCGTGGCCAAAAAATTAGTGCTGAAAAATTGGCTTTATTCATTGATACTTTAGAAATGCCTGAAGATGTAAAAGTGGAATTGAAAAAATTAACACCACATAACTACATTGGTAAAGCAGTTGAATTAGCTAAAAAAATCTAATTCATGCAGTAGAAATACAAGACCACATCAATCATCTTGATGTGGTTTTTTATTACCTTGATATAATCAATCCTCATATTTATCCTTTGGACAGTATTCATGAAAAAAGTAGGCATCATCGTTGTATTTTACAATTTGAGTCACTATGTGGAAGAGTGCTTAAATTCAATTAAAAATCAAACATTCACAGATTTTAAATGCATCTGCATTGATGATCGCTCTACCGATGATACTTTTGAAAAACTTCAGCAATTTTGTGCAGAAGATTCTAGATTCTCCGCCTTACAAAATGAAAAGAATTACGGTTCACCTTGTCATTCCCGCAATGTCGGCATTGATCATGTCAGTGATTGTGAATATTTCATGTTGATGGATGGCGATGATCTCTTTCACCCTCAAGCCGTAGAAATTTGTGTCAATGCTTTAGATCAGAAAAAAGAGTTAGATTTTGTTGCGTTTGATAAATTTATTTTTAGTCACTTAGCTGAAATTTCATCTCAACAATATGATGCTAACAATATTGAAATTACTGAATACAGCAATGCTTTAGAACTATTTTTAAAAAGAGATAAAGCATCTCCAGATTCTCCAGCTTGGAATAAAATATATCGCTACGAGCACTATAAAGATTTTAGATTTTACGAAGATATCTTTTATGAAGACGATTATATGTATGCACTCCAAATTTTCGCTAAAACAAATGCATTTGGCAGAATAAATTTACCGCTCTATTTCTACAGAAGGCACGAAGCAAGTGTGACATCAGGTTTACGTGCAGAACGTTATCTCAACGATGCCACAACACGCTTAAAACATACATATGATTACTTTATTGTTGGTAATAACATTCCTAAAAATGTTGATGGCTTATTTAAGCAACAAATGGCAAATGATGCTTACCGTATGATTGTGAGTAAAATTATCCGCAAAACAAAAGGTAAAGAATTACGTGCTCAACTGATTCCAATTGCTCAAAGAAATTTCAGAAAGCTCATGGATGAAAAGACCATCAATATAAATGAATTAAGCTTTGGCAATAAACTAGTGATTAAAGCTTTTTTAAATAATCAGTTGGGATTAGCAAAACTGCTCGCTAAGGTATTTGGATAGTTTAAAAGTCGATAATAAAAAAGCATCCTATGGATGCTTTTTAGTTTTAATCTCTCAACTCTTTTGGCAAAGGAAACACGATTGTTTCAGGATTTTCTGAAAGATTTTCCTGCAAAACCGCACCTTCTTTTTCCAAAAGCTCGATCACTTCTTTTACTAGAATTTCAGGGGCTGAAGCGCCAGCGGTCACACCAATATCGTTATGATCTTTCAAAACTGATAAATCAATATCGGAAGCTCTATCGATCAAATATGCAGTAGCACCTTCTTTTTCAGCCAATTCACGTAAACGATTTGAGTTAGAACTATTCTTAGAACCCACAACAAAAATCAATGAACATTTAGCCGACAATTCTCGTACAGCATCTTGACGATTTTGCGTCGCATAGCAAATATCATCTTTCTTTGGCGCAGCAATCACAGGAAAGCGATCACGCAATTTACCGATAATCTCTTTCGTATCATCTATCGATAAAGTTGTTTGTGTCACATAGCTGATGTTATCAGGATTGTTGATGGTGATATTTTCAGCATCTTTCAAATCTTCGACTAAGTAAATTTTACCACCCAAAGATTCATCAAACTGCCCCATCGTTCCTTCAACTTCTGGATGCCCTGCATGACCAATCAAAATTGTATCTCGAGCATTTTTAGCATCTCTAGTGACTTCCATGTGCACTTTTGTCACTAATGGGCACGTAGCATCAAATACTTTTAATCCACGCTTTTTAGCTTCATCTTGAACAGCTTTAGATACACCATGCGCGGAAAAGATGACAATTTTATCATCTGGCACTTCATCCAACTCTTGAACAAAGATCGCACCACGATCTCGCAAACCATCGACAACAAATTTGTTATGCACAACTTCATGACGAACATAAATTGGTGCGCCAAATTGCTCTAAAGCCCTTTCAACAATACCAATCGCACGATCAACACCCGCACAAAAACCACGAGGATTTGCTAAATAGATTTTTTTACTCATTTCGGTGAACGCTCAATAAAAGAAGACAAAATAACTAGGCCCGCCCCTACTGATACACATATATCAGCCACATTAAAAATTGGGAAATAATAGCTCCCAAAATTTACGCTGATAAAATCAATAACTTTCTCAATTCTGATTCGATCAATCACATTACCAATTGCACCTGACATAATCAAAGCTAAACCATATGGCAAAATACGCTCATAAGGCTTACGTCGAATGATCAATACAGCAATCACAATCGCAGCAACAATAGCAACACCAATGAAAAAGTATTGCTGCCAACCTGAATGGTCAGCCAAAAAGCTAAATGCCGCGCCTGTGTTATACGCTAAACGCCATGATAAAAAATCAGGAATAACGGTAATCGACTCACCATAAGGCACTAAATTAGCGTTAAACCATAATTTAGTAACTTGATCAATGACAACACCGATAAAAGCCAAAACAAAGAAGATTGCAATCTTCTTTGTTTTCAATGATGAATTAGGCATATTGACGATTTTCACCTTCTGGCGTCAAGTTTGTAATACAACGATCACATAATTCAGGATGATCAGCATGTGTACCTACATCTTCACGATAATGCCAACAACGCACACATTTCTTATTGTGATTCACTTCAATTTCAACTGAGAATTTGTCATCTTCATATTCGAAAATTTCTAATTCCTGAGTATTATCGATTAAAGGTTTCACAGTTGCATATGATGTTAACAATACAAAACGTAATTCATCTTCCAATAAATTCAATTGCTCGAACATTTTTGGAGAACAATAAATTGTCGCATTCGCTTGTAAAGATGAACCGATTTCACCATTAGCACGATATTTTTCAATCTCTTTAGAAACTTCTGAGCGAACATGTAAAACCATGTTCCAGAAATTACGATCAAATTTTGTATCACCCAATGGCTGTAAGCCTTTGTAGAACTCTTCTAAGAAGATAGATTCTAAACGATCGCCTTCTTTTTCACGCATATTCTGCCATGTTTCTTCTGCTGTGAATGACAAAATAGGCGCCATCCAACGAACCAATGCTTCTAATACATGATACAAGGCAGTTTGACATGAACGACGTGCATGAGAATCCTTAGCACATGTATATTGACGATCTTTCGTAATGTCTAAGTAGAAACTACCCAAGTCAATTGAACAGAAACTTTGTAATTTTTGATAGATATTATGGAAAGAGAAATCTACATAATGCTCACCAATTTCTTCTTGCAATTGATGTGCACGATCAATTACCCAGCGATCCAATGGTAAAAGCTTATCCATAGGAACAGCATCTTTCACGTAATCAAACTCGCCTGTATTTGCCAACAAGAAACGAATTGTGTTACGGATACGACGATATGTCTCAGATGTACGTTTTAAAATTTCATCAGATACAGGAATTTCACCACGATAATCCGTTGAAGATACCCATAAGCGCAATACATCAGCACCCATTTTATCCATAACATCTTGTGGCTCTACACCATTGCCTAATGACTTAGACATCTTACGGCCTTGTGAATCCACCGTAAAACCATGCGTTAAAAGCTGTTTGTAAGGTGCAATTCCATCCATCGCTACAGATGTACAGATTGATGAGTTAAACCAGCCACGATGTTGATCAGAACCTTCTAAATATAAGTCTGCAGGGTACGTTAATTCAGGGCGCTGACGTAAAACTGTGTAATGCGTTGTGCCTGAATCAAACCATACGTCTAAAATATCTTTATTTTTTTCGTAATTAGCTGCATCTTCTGTGTTTAAAAATTCAGAGATATCAGCTTCAAACCAGCCTGTTAAGCCTTTCTCTTCAATTCTTTCAGCAACTTTTTCCATCAAAGCTGTTGTATCAGGATGCAATTCACCTGTTTCTTTATGCAAGAACAAAGGAATTGGAACACCCCAATAGCGCTGACGAGAAATACACCAATCTCCGCGACCTTCGATCATTCCGTATAAGCGAGCTTGTCCCCAGCTTGGCGTGAACTTAACACCGTCAATTTCTTTTAGAATGTCTTGACGAAGGTTCTTTTTATCCATGCTGATAAACCATTGTGCTGTTGCACGGTAAATCGTAGGTGTTTTATGACGCCAACAATGCGGATAGCTATGAGTAATTTTATTAGAGAACACTAAGTTATTATGTTCGCTTAATGTTGTTAAAATATTACCTTCAACTTTAGTAATATTCTCACCTGCAAATAAAGGAACTTCCGCTGAGTAATCACCATTGCCCAACACATAGTTAGTCATTGGCAAATGATATTGCAGACCTACTTTATAGTCATCATCACCATGAGATGGTGCCGTATGCACACAGCCTGTACCACCTTCCAACGTAACATGTTCGCCCAAAATCACAGGGACTTGTTTATCGTAGAACGGATGATTTAACAATAATTTTTCTAAAGTTTTACCTTTAAATGTACTTTTAATTTCGAATTCTTTTTTCCAACGTTTAGCCAAACCATCAACTAAATCAGTTGCGATAATAAATTGCTCACCTTCAAAATCAACCACTGAATAATCAAATTCAGGGTGAACAGACACAGCCTCATTCGCAGGTAATGTCCAAGGCGTTGTTGTCCAAATAACGACAGATAAAGGCGCAGAGATATTATTACCTGTTGCCACATTGAATGCTGCAACATCTACAATAGGGAACTTAACATCAATACTCGTTGATTGCTTATCAGCATATTCAACTTCAGCTTCAGCCAAAGATGATCCGCAATCCAAACACCAGTTAACAGGACGTGAACCACGCTCCATATGACCATTTTTATAAATTTCAGCTAAAGCACGAACAGTATTCGCCTCAACTTTTTTATCATATGTAAGATATGGATTATCGAAGTCACCTAAAATACCAAAACGTTTAAATTCTGATTTTTGTAAGTTTATTTGTGTTGTTGCAAATTCAGCACATTTTTGACGAAACTCTTCAGCCGTCATATTTGGACCAACTTTGCCATATTTACGTTCTACAACTAATTCAATCGGCAAACCATGACAGTCCCAGCCTGGAACATATGGTGTATCAAAACCTAGCTGACTGTGTGATTTAGTAATAATATCTTTTAAGGTTTTATTAACAAAATGACCTAAATGTAGCGCGCCATTTGCATATGGAGGACCATCATGTAAAACAAATTTAGGCTTACCTTCAAATTGTTTTCTTTGTTTTGCATATAAATCTATCGACTCCCAAAATTCAACAAACTTTGGTTCTTTTGTCGGCAAGTTTGCACGCATATCAAAGTTTGTAGTTGGAAGATTCAATGAATCTTTATACGTATGATTACCATTGTCTTGAGATTTATCTTTACCCACAGTCTGTTCCTATACTGAATAGTCTTTAAAAAACGAATAAGAGATCGTTATATCACGCTCAATTTGCTTTCGCAAATCCTCGAGAGTATCGAACTTAATTTCATCGCGCATTTTATTCACAAATGAAATTTTGAAGCGCTGATCATATAAATATTCATTAGTATCATGAAGATGTACTTCTAATACTACAGTTTGTCCACCGATGGTCGGACGAATGCCAATACTGGCTGCACCGTAGTATATTTTTCCTGTACATAAGTTTTCAGCAACAGCATTATAAATGCCCATTAATGGGAAATCGTGCTGTAAATGCACATTAATCGTTGGCATTCCCCAAGTGCGCGCAAGCTGATTACCAGGAACTACTTTACCAATCAAGCTATAGTCCCTACCCAAGAATAACTTAGCAGATTCAAGGTCACCTTTAGATAGATATTCTCTAATTTTTGTCGATGAAACTCTTATGCCATCACGAGTCAAATCTTCAACTGCCTCAAATTTACACTTGCCTTGCAATGATTCGCGCAAATACTCAATATTGCCTTGAGCTTTATGACCAAATCTAAAGTCTTTACCCACAAATAGAGCTTTCATTTTCAAGCTCTCGAATAAAATATCATTCAAAAAGCTTTCAGCTGTAATTGTTGCCATAGCACTTGAGAAAGGAATTAGAATAACTTCATCCACTAAATCATGTCGCTTCAAGAATTCTAATTTATCTCGAAGTGACATCAAACGATGAGAAATACCTTTTTTAAAATACTCTGGAGGTAATGGACTAAACGTTACTAATGTACGTTGAAGATTATTTTTTTTAGCATACTCATTAAGCTCAGACAAAATTTTCTGATGCCCAATGTGAATACCATCAAATGATCCTATTGTGATTGCACGGCCATCATAATGAGAAGGGAGTGACGAAAGATTTAAATGTGTAAAATACATATTTCACCAAATAATAAAAAGGCCGGATGAACCGGCCTATTCTATCAATTTTAAAACAATTACTCAGCTTTATCTGCTGAAGGTGTTACTACGCGATCAACTAACTCTACATAAGCCATTGGCGCGTTATCACCTGCACGGTTGCCACACTTAAGAATTCTTAAGTAGCCACCTGGACGCTCTTTCAAACGTGGTGCAATTTCAGTGAAAAGTTTTGCAACTGCTGAATCAGAACGTAAGCGAGCAAACGCTAAACGACGATTAGCAACTGAGTCTACTTTTGCTAAAGTAATTAAAGGTTCAACTACTGATCTTAATTCTTTAGCTTTTGGTAATGTTGTTTTAATTAATTCATGCTCAATCATAGAAACAGCCATGTTTTTAAACATTGCTTTTCTATGCGCTGATGTGCGGCTAAAGGCACGACCTGATTTACGATGACGCATTAGAATAATTCCTTAAAAATTTGTTACTTAATTATGCTGGCGGCTTGCTCACATCTAAGTGTGCTGGTGGCCAATTATCCAACTTAGTTCCTAAAGACAAACCATGCTGAGCAAGTACGTCTTTAATTTCTGTTAACGATTTTTTACCTAAGTTAGGTGTCTTCAACAATTCAACTTCAGTTTTTTGGATCAACTCACCAATATAGTACAAGCTTTCAGCTTTTAAACAATTCGCTGAACGAACTGTTAACTCAAGATCATCTACTGAACGTAGTAAAATCGGATCGATCTCGCACACTGGCTCTTCTTTCTCTTCAACTACATCTGGTTTTGATTTTAAATCAACAAATACTGCTAATTGCTCATGCAAAATTGTTGCAGCTGCGCGAATTGCTTTCTCTGGATCTAAACTACCATTGGTCTCAATATTAATAACCAAGCGATCTAAGTCAGTTCTTTGCTCAACACGTGCTGTATCAACTTTATAGCTAACAGTTCTTACTGGGCTAAAAGAAGCATCAATTTTGAAGTTACCAATCTTCTGCGTAGAATCAGAAATCAAT
Organism: uncultured Wohlfahrtiimonas sp.; assembly: GCA_947630895.1. GTDB lineage: Bacteria > Pseudomonadota > Gammaproteobacteria > Cardiobacteriales > Wohlfahrtiimonadaceae > Wohlfahrtiimonas. The sequence goes on from CANRJJ010000025.1 coordinate 24,066, forward strand.
TCGCGAGCACCTACTGGTTGATAACCACGACCATTTTCAACTTTTAAACGAAGTTTTAAAGATCCTTGTGCAGTTAAATTAGCAATCACAAAATCAGGATTGAAAATTTCCACGTTGTGTGGAACAACTAAATCTTTAGCTGTTACAGGACCTTCACCAGATTTCTCTAGTGTTAAATATGCTTCGTCAGCATCGTGAAGCGATAAAGAAACTCCTTTAAGATTCAAAAGAAGATCTATTACGTCTTCATACATACCAGTTACTGCAGTGTATTCTTTTTGAACACCTTCAATCTCACATTCAGTAATTGCTGAACCTGGCATTGAAGATAAAAGAATACGACGTAATGCATTACCTAGTGTATGGCCAAAGCCACGCTCTAGAGGCTCAAGTGAAACCTCTGAACGTGTAGGACTAATTGTTTTTATATCAACAATCTTTGGCGTTAATAATTCATGTACAGCCATAATAAATATTCACCTAGATATTAACGTTAATCAATAATATTACTTAGAATACAATTCAACTACTAGTGATTCATTAATGTCTGCTGGTAAGTCGCTACGCTCAGGAACGCGCTTATATGTACCTTCCAATTTTGAAGATTCAATAGCTAACCAGTCAACAAAACCGTTACTTTCAGCTAATTGCATCGCGTACTTAATACGTGTTTGTTGTTTTGCTTTTTCAGTAACAGAGATTACATCGCCTGCTTTCAATTGATAAGATGGGATATTTACAATTTTACCATTTACCAATACTGCTCTATGAGAAACTAGTTGTCTTGCTTCTGCGCGAGTTACTGCAAAGCCCATACGATAAACAACGTTATCTAAACGGCATTCTAAAATTTGCAATAAGTTCTCACCAGTTGAGCCTTTACGACGAGCCGCTTCAGCATAGTAAGATCTAAATTGCTTTTCTAATACACCATAAATACGGCGTAATTTTTGTTTTTCACGAAGCTGCGTACCATAAACAGATAACTTCTTAGGACGTGCACCATGTTGGCCAGGTGCTTTATCATGAAGTTTTGTTTTTGATTCAAAAGGACGTGCAGCAGATTTCAAGAAAAGATCTGTACCTTCTCTTCTTTCTAATTTACATTTAGGACCAATATAACGTGCCATTTAAATACTCCAATTATACTCTACGTTTCTTAGGTGGACGACAACCATTATGAGGAATTGGTGTTACGTCAACGATAGATGTGATTTTGTACCCTAAAGCATTTAATGCACGTACCGCAGATTCACGACCTGGGCCTGGACC
>CANRJJ010000026.1 GCA_947630895.1 uncultured Wohlfahrtiimonas sp.
GAAATGGGTATTTTAGATCCAACTAAAGTAACTCGTTCAGCATTACAACACGCTGCATCAGTATCTTCATTGATCATTACAACTGAATGTATGGTTGCTGAATTACCAAAAGCTGAACCTGCAATGCCTGATATGGGCGGCATGGGCGGTATGGGTGGCATGGGAATGATGTAATTCCTCCACTAGACTGTGAAAGAAAAGGCTGAGTGTTTACACTCAGCTTTTTTTATGCCTATGAATTTTATCTAATTGACTGTATTTAAAATCTATTTTTTCTGCACAACACATATTTTTCATTGCCATGTTTCTGTCTTATTACTGTCATAATTTAAACCTACAATGTGCCCCGAAATCCTGAATTAATACTATTGAATGGGCTTGTAAAATGTCACAAATGTTGTGGTTGATGAAAAAAAGTGAGTGTGCATGAAAATTATCATGAGAATTTTGATGACACTGGCTTTTATTATTGTTGCTGTCGTGGGCTTGGTCTATTTCTACTTAAATACTGAAAATGTTGACTTACAATCAAGTAATAAAGTGATCGATGATACCAATCAATTGGTGAATGAATCAGCTGAATGGAATGTGGAAATTTTACGAGTGAATGCAGGTGTGGTTTCTAATCCTGATTCTTTTAGTAAAGATGAAAGAGAAATTAAAGCAATTTTGGCAAAGCTAAAGCAAGAGTCAAGCATTGCGGCAGAAGTGAATAGCTTAGAAGAAACGTTTGCAGAAAAAACTAACTTGGTTGGTCAATTTACTTTAGAAATCAAAGTATTGCATGGTGCTTTAGATTCATTGATTAAAATTTATGAGCAAATTTTAAGGTATCCGGAAATTCAAAGTTCAGAGTTTGATGAGCTATTGTTAAAGCTCTTCACAGTGGTGGCAAATTATAATATCAACACAACGCCAGAAGCATTCGATGAAATACAAACACAAATGAGTGCGGTAGAAGTGGCATTATTAGAAACGGATTTGAGCTTTCGTTTACAAGATGTTATCTATGAGTTCTTGAGCCAAGTGGGTGTTGTGACGGTGACGCGTCCAGACATTAATAATCTTTTGGCGCAAATTGATGCATTGCCAGTAGTGGCTAAAACGAATGCGATTAAAGATAAAATACGCGCACATGTTGCAACTGAACTGATCGAGCAAGAGCGCAATAAAACCTATTTAATCTATTATGCAGCAGCATTGTTAATTATTTTGATGGTCATGGCAGTACGTTTATTCATTAACTATTTTAGATTAGAAAAAATGGTTGAAGAGCGTACGGAAGACTTGCAGACCGCATTAGAAAACTTAAAAAATTCAGAGATGATTTTAGTGCAAACAGAAAAAATGTCTGCTTTGGGGCAAATGGTTGCTGGTGTTGCGCATGAAGTAAATACACCATTGGCTTATACCAAGAATGCTTTGGAGTTAACTCAATCAAATTTAGAGCAATTACAATTTAGAAAATTTGTGAATTTAGCAGACCTATTGGTTGATCTTGTGAGCAATCCGACGGCTGATGATGTGCGAGCACAAAAAACTACAATCCTCAAAGAGATTGAAGAAATTAAAGCCCATTTAGTTGAGATGGGTTTAGAAGGTTTCCGCTATGCCGATATGGTGGATGAAGTTGAAGCTTTGATTGCTGATGGAATGACGGGCGTTGAACAGATCAGTGATTTGGTTGTGAATTTAAGAAACTTCAGCCGTTTAGATCGTGGGCATTTATCTCGACATTCTTTGCGTGAATCCATCCAAAGCACATTAACTTTGTTGAAATATGAATTGAAAAATAAACAAGTGACAACAGAAATTGTAGAGGATTGCACCATTGAATGTATGCCATCGCAGATTAACCAAGTGTTGTTGAATATTATTGGTAATGCGAATCATGCGACATCAGAAGGTGGTGAAATCAAAATTACTTTAGATCAAATTGATGCAGGGCATGCAGGCATTTTTATTCAAGATAATGGTTCTGGCATCGAGCCTGAAAAGCTAAAAGATATATTTAATCCATTTTTTACGACTAAGAAAATTGGAGAAGGTACAGGATTAGGGTTGTCCATTAGTCACAAAATTATTAAAGAACACAATGGGGAAATTCAAGTGAAATCTATAGTAGGGAAGGGAACTGAGTTTTTAATCAAGTTGCCACTTACATTAACCAAAGAACAAGGGATGGGTTTGGCATGATTAAGAAGAAAATTAATATTTTGTGTGTAGATGATGAACAGCTCATCTTAAATGCATTAACAGCATTATTGCGATTGCGTTATAACGTGATTACCACAACCAATGCACGAGAGGCGATTGAGATTTTGAAAGCAACCGATGTTGCGGTTGTGATCAGTGATCAGCGCATGCCTGAAATGTTAGGCACAGACTTTCTGAAAATTGCGAAAAAAGTTTCTCCACACACTACACGTATTTTGCTCACAGGTTTCTCTGATCTTGGCGCGATTATTAGTACAGTGAATGATAGTGAAGTTTATCGTTTTCTCACTAAGCCTTGGAGCAATAACGAAGTTGTGAATATTGTTCGAGATGCTGTTGAGGTATCTAAAGTATTGAAAGATACGAATGCTATTATTGCGCCAGAGCCTGAACAAAATCTTTTCCAAGACAAAATTTTGAATGCGGAAGTGGGCAAGGATTGGGATGATTCTTACATCATTTATAAAAGTACCGTTTCCAGCAGTGAATTTGATATTGCAACAGAAACGCCAGATAGCGTTAAGGTGCTAATCGCAAGATCGAGTGCGGAAGTTTTGCAGCTATTAACAGAATATCCTGTGAAACTGATCGTGACATATTCTCCTTTTTCCAATGAAGATGATATTGAACTTTTAAAATATTTGAAACGAGAGCTGCCTGAGTTGTTGAGCATTGGGCTTGTGCGTCATGCCGACTATGAAGATATTATTACATTGATCAATGAAGCAAAATTATATCGTTATGTGGTGATGCCATCTAAGCCTGGGCAAGTTGCATTCTTTATTAACTCTGCGATCAATATGTTCCATCGTTTTAGCCAAACACCAAATTTGTTACAAAATCAAAAAGTGATGGAAAAAACACCGATAAAAGAGTCGTTATTAGGAATTTTAGGAGGCGTAAAACGTTTCTTTAAATTTGGTTAGATAATTTTCTAGTGTTCAAAAAGCCTTAACTATAAACAGTTAGGGCTTTTGTTTTTTGCATTTGTTTCACGTGAAACCATTTACAAATTACTTACACCTAAAAGCATTGAGCAACGGTATAATGATGCTTCGATTTTAGGAGGCGATATGTTAAAAAAAATTAGTTTATTGAGTGTGTTAGTAACAACAATATGCATGCCTGTCTTTGCCAATGAAACATTTTTACTGAATTATTTTGATCAGTTATCGACGATTGAGGCTGATTTTGAACAAACGGTTGTTCAGCAAAAAAACAAAGATGTTTCATCAGGTGAATTGAAAATCAGAAAAAAAACAGCTAAAGATCCTGTTGCAGGATTTTATTTTGATTACACTGAACCTTTTGAACAAAAATTAATTAGTAATGGCCAGAAATTGTGGCATTACGATATCGACTTAGAACAAGTTGTGATTAAAAACTTGGCTCAATTTGAGCAAGATTCACCAATGTTTATGATCTTTAATAATCAATCTTTGAACACACAATTTGATATTAAAACCATTAAAAATGAATCGAAATATCAATTAACACCGAAGAAAAAAGGTGATGTGAATTCGATTGAGATTGCATTTAGTAAAGGCAATATTTCAAAGATCTCTGCGAAGCAAGTGAATGGCTCATTGGATCTTAAATTATCTAACGTAAAAATTAACTCAAACATCAATAGCAATATTTTTTCGTTAAAAGTACCTAAAGGTGTGGATGTTATTGATGAAACAAAATAGTTTATTCGGCGGGAATGATCAGGATTTTGCACCATTGGCTGATCGAATTCGACCTAAAAAAATTAGCGATGTTGTGGGGCAATCTCACTTATTGGGTGAGAATAAACCGTTAACCATGGCTTTTTCTGCTCAAAAGCCACATTCAATGATTTTTTGGGGGCCTCCGGGCGTTGGTAAAACGACATTGGCAAGATTATTGGCCGATGTTTATGATTGTGCTTATATCGCATTATCTGCCGTTTTTTCTGGTGTTAAGGAGATTCGAGAGGCGATTGAAGAAGCTAAGAATTATCAGCTTCAAGGCAGACAAACTATTCTGTTTATCGATGAAATTCATCGCTTCAATAAAAGCCAACAAGATGCGATGTTGCCTTACATCGAGTCAGGTTTGGTGGTATTTATTGGTGCTACGACTGAAAACCCATCGTTTGAAATTAATCGTGCCTTATTATCAAGAGCAACGGTTTATCAGCTAAAACCTATTGATCAAACAGCATTGGTTGAGCTTGTGTATAAAGTCATGGCTGAGCATTATGCTGGGTTAGTCATTGAGCAGAATGCGATCGATCATTTAGTTGAATATGCAGATGGCGATGCAAGGCGATTGTTGAATCGCTTGGAGCAAGTGCTTAATATTGCGATTGCTCAGAATCAACACGAGATTAGCGCAGAATTTTTAACGGAAGTTTTGACTGAGCAACCAAAGGCGATGGATAAAGGTGGTGATCAATTCTATGATTTGATCTCAGCACTCCATAAGTCTGTGCGTGGCTCTGATCCTGATGCTTCGTTATATTGGTTTACAAGAATGCTCGAAGGTGGCGTTGATCCTCGATATTTAGCGCGCCGAATTGTGCGCATTGCTTGGGAAGATATTGGCTTAGCAGATCCTCGTGCAATGCAGATTGCCAATGATGCCGCTACAACTTATGAACGCTTAGGCTCTCCTGAAGGTGAGTTGGCATTGGCGACTGCGCTTGTATATTTGGCATGCGCTGCAAAATCCAATGCTGCTTATAATGCATATAATATGGCGCGCGCTTACGTGAAACATAATCGATCATTTGAAGTGCCTTTGCATTTACGCAATGCACCAACCAAGCTTATGGCCGACATGAATTATGGCAAAGAGTATCGCTATGCGCACAATGAACCTTATGCATATGCAGCGGGTGAAAAATATTTCCCTGATGAGGTACAAGAGCAGGAGTGGTATCAACCAACAAATCGTGGGTTAGAGCGTAAAATTCAAGAGAAATTAGCATTCTTGGCAGAGCTGGATAAAAATAATAATAAATGAGGTATTAAAATGCTGCGTAGAATTTTTTTGTTAGGAATATTCATTTACTCATATTCACAAATCAGTATTGCAGATGATAATCAGCCATATATGTATGGTGATTATCGAGTAATGGAAGTGATTCAAGGCTCGTTGGATGATACCAATCAGGATGATCTTGTGTTGTTGATTAAAGCGACTGATCCAGAAGAGTTTCAACCTGATCAGTGGGATAAAAATATTGTTGATAAAAACCGCAGAGGATTAGTTATCTTTTTAAAAACAGATGATGGCTATCAGAAAGTATTAGAAAACAGAGATTTTTTAGCTTCTGAGAATGAGGATGGTGGTATTTATTTTCCACCAGAACTATCGATCAATTTAGATAAAGGATTGTTGTATTTTCATTATTGGCATGGGCGTTATGGGTATTGGGCATATACGTTTCGCTATAATCCAAAAGACAAAGATTTTGATCTTATTGGTTTTGACTCAGAGGAAACTCGTGGACCTATCGCACTTTTGATTCTAAGTATCAATTTTTTAACAGGCAAAAAAAAGATACTTAGAAATCCTGATGAAACAAATGAAGATTTTGACATTAAAGATTTTATAGAAACATGGGAAGCTTTTGATCAACCAAAAACTATCAAGCTCAGCCAACTCAAAGATATAGATGACCTTGTAAGTATTATTTATCATAGATAACAATATAAATAATGGCTTTGGTCGGTTGTTCATTTATTGTATCAATAATTAATTGTTGGACTCGCTGAGCTGATTTTCCTCCCGTACCAGCGCCTATCAATGGGAAAGCGACAGAATTAAAATGTTTTTCGTTGATAATTTTCATCGCAGATCGTACAGATTGGCAAATAGATCGGTCTGTGGACACCCAAAAAGCATTAAGCCCAGCGACATGAATGATTCCTTTATAAGGCAATTTTCCTGCATTAGTTAATACAGCATGACCCAATGGAAGAATGCCCACTTTAGACAATTCAATGAAAGGCTTATAGCCAGCTTTTTTCTTGATAGCACCAGAAACACCTTGAGGTAGCAAAAGCCACCATGGGATAAAGTTACGATTCCATGGATTAATTATTACTTCAACTCGCTGAGCTAATAAGTCGCCATGAACTATATTAATAGTATTAATATTTTGCATATAGTAATCAGAATTTAATTATTTATAAGGTATTTATTCTATTTGGTATGACATTGTATGTCTTTAGCTTTTTTTTAAAATAGTGAGATTATCTCTCACTATTTTTAGCATTGAATGAAAATCTCAATTATTTGTTATTCCAAGCTGCTTGGACTTGCTCAGAAATCTTTGGATAATCTAAAACAAAGCGAACATGAGATTCTATCCCTGTTTTTAATGTTTTATCATCCACGATAAAGTAAGGGTTATGATTAGGTGCTGCTTTTTCTAAATCATCACCTTCAGGTGTTGCGCCTAGAAATACAAACATGGATGGCATGAGTTGACCATAATATGAAAAGTCTTCACTGGCTGTTTGGTTGGTTTCTAATACATGAACTTTATCTTCGCCTGCTGTCTTAGTTAATGTTGGCGCCATTAATTCTGTCAAAGTTTTATGATTAGAAGTCACAGGGGCATAAGATGATAATTCTACTCTTACATCGACATCATTAGCTTTAGCTGTGTGATCTACCATGCTAGGTAATGACTCTAATATATTTTGACGAATATCTTCATGGTTAGCGCGAAGTGTACCGACCATTAAAACTTGTTCGGGAATAATATTGCCACTTGTGCCACCTTGAATTTTACCAATTGAAACAACACCCATGCCTTTACTCAAATCAGATCTACGAGAAACAATAGTTTGTAGATTTTGAATAATATCCGCTGCCGCAACAATAGAATCTCGGCCTTTCCAAGGTAAAGAGCCATGAACCTGTTGACCCGTTAATGTGATGCGTAAATGGTCGGCACTGTTTAAAACAGGTCCTGATTTATAGTAAATATTGCCACTTTCCTGACCGCCAATGACATGAAGTCCGTAAATAACTTCAGGCGTGGGATTTTGTAGAGCACCATCTGCAATCATTTTGCGAGCACCCACTTGATCACCATGTAAGAAGTTATCAATATCCGCCGCACCTTCTTCAGCAGGTTGGAAAACAAATACGACTGTACCTGCAATCTCATTTTTATTTTCAGCCAAAACTTTAGCTGCAGCTAAAAGCATTGCTGTATGCGCATCGTGTCCACAAGCATGCGCCACATGAGACATTGTTCCTTGATATTCTGCTTGTACTTTACTCGCAAAAGGAAGCCCAGATTTTTCTTCCATTGGTAGTGCATCCATATCAGCGCGCAGAGCGATGACAGGGCCAGGCTTTCCACCTTTTAAAATGCCAATAACGCCAGTTTTAGCAAAGCCTGTTTTTACATCAACACCATAAGATTTAAGCTCATCTTGTACTAATTTAGAGGTATTAAATTCCATGTTACCAAGCTCAGGATTTTCATGGATATGATGACGCAGTTTAATGGCATGATCTTCTACTTTATCAACAGCAGAATCAACCCAGTCAGCATAGCTGATGCTAGAAAAACACAGTATTAATCCAATCATATATTTGTTACGTAACTTCATTATTATTTCTCTCCTTTGGGTGCTTCATAATTATTATTTTTTTGGTTTTATAAAACCAAAATTATCCTACTATAATTTTAGTGATTTTTTAGGTATATCTTGATGATCAACTTGATATACAGTGGGAAATACGTTGCTAGCCTATAATCCTGTAACTAATTTATTTCAATCCTATTGTAGAAGCGCTTTAAATTGACTATAACAGTAGGGTTTGCAAAAAAATATTAAGCTCAAATAGGAAAAGAAAATGGAAGATTTAAATGCGCTTTTTGCCAGCAGAGTTGTTGGTGCGCAAAGCTCAATTGTTCGTGAGTTATTAGCATTTAGTAAAATGCCACACATTATCTCTTTAGCAGGCGGAATTCCTGCCACAGATATGTTCGACTTAGAAGGCATCGAAGCCGCCACATTAGAAGCGATGAAAATGGGCGTTGCTGCTTATCAATATAGCGTGACAGATGGCGAGCCTGAGCTGCGCGAAAGAATTACGCATTTAATCGAAGATAGAAATATCAAAGCAGTGAAAGAACAAGTTGTTGTGACAAGTGGCTCGCAACAAGGTTTAGATTTAGTGGCTCGTACATTCTTAGATGCAGGCGATGTTGTATTGGTAGAACAGCCAACATATTTGGCAGCACTACAAGTATTTCGCATGGCAGGTGCTGAGATTGTTTCCATCAAGGGATCAACTGAAGGCTTGGATTTAGATGCGTTAGAAGCAACATTGAGACAATTAAGAGCAGATAAAAAACGAGTTAAAGCACTATATACAGTACCAACATTTGCAAATCCAACTGGATCAACAATGAGCGAAGCAAATCGTGAGCGTTTATTGTCTTTAGCGATTGAATTCAATTTTGTTATTTTAGAAGATGATCCATATGGTGAAATTCGCTTTGAAGGCGAGCGTGTGCCATCTATCTATGCATTGGCGCAGCGCTTGAAAAAAGGTGAAGATCACGTTGTTTATTTATCATCATTTTCTAAAATTTTAGTACCAGGTTTGCGTTTAGGTTTTATCGTTGCTGATAAAGCGATTCGTGAAAAAGTTGTATTAATTAAACAATCAGTCGATTTACACACGCCAGTATTACCACAATTAATTGTTGAAAAATATCTCGCAAGTGGTCGATTGAAAGACAGAATTCCTGCGATTTCTAAAACATATGGCGAGCGTTGTCAGTCATTGATGAACGCATTAAATGAATATGTGGGCGATGATATTGTTTATCAAAAACCTGTGGGGGGCATGTTCTTGTGGGCGAAATTAAGCAATGGCATCAGCGCATCAAAATTATTGAATTATGGTAAAGATGCAGGTGTTGTATTTGTACCAGGCGCTGCTTTCTATGCGAGCGATGCAGACGATTCTACCTTGCGTTTATCATTCGCTACGATTAATCCTGAAGGCGCAATCGAAGCTGCAAAACGTTTAGCGACAGCGATCAAAAACTATAAAGCAGATCACTAAAAGCTAAAAACTCCCTGCTCATTAAGCAGGGAGTTTTTTTATTTAATCATTAATAATATTTTTCTCTGTAATGAAGAGATGAACAACTACGCCAACAACACTGAGCAGAATGGATAACCCCCAAACATAATGATAATTGCCTGTGAGTTGATGATTCAGGCCGCCGAGCCATCCACCAAAAAATGAACCGATTTGATGAGCTAAAAAGACAAAGCCTACTAAAGTTGTGAGGTATTTAATGCCGAACATGCTAGCAACAATGCCATTGGTTAATGGGACGGTGGAAAGCCACAATAAACCCATAACTATGCCGAAAATATAAATAGAAAAGTTCGTCAAAGGCAATGTTAGGAAAAGAATCATTGCGATACCGCGCAGACCATAAATGCCCATTAATAAATGCGGCTTACTGAATTTATCCCCGAGCCAACCTGCGGTATAAGTGCCAAATACATTGAATAACCCAACCAAAGCCAAGAAAATAGTACTCATTTTTGGATCAAAGCCATGATCCGCTAAATAACCTGGCATATGAATGCCGATGAATACCACTTGAAAGCCACACACAAAAAAACCTATGGATAATAGCCAAAAAGGCTTGTAATTTTTCGCGATGATTAAAACTTCTTTGCAGGGTAATTTTTTGTCTGTAGAGATTGGCTGAGTAACATTTGCCTCAGGAGTTTTTAGCATGAAAGCTAATGGAATGATTAAAGCACTTAAAATTGCACTGATGATTAATGCTGATGACCAACCATATTGCTGAATAAAAAATAGTGTTGCTGGCAGCATCACAAACTGACCAAATGAGCCCGCAGCACTTGCAATTCCCATAGCTAAGCTACGTTTTTCTTTCGGTGCTGCTTTACCGACTGCGGAGAGCAAAACAGCAAAAGACGTGCCTGATAATGCCAAGCCCATAATCAGCCCAATGCTCATATTTAATAATAATTGTGATGAGCTGAGCGCCATAATGAGTAGGCCAAGCGCATATAGGACTCCGCCCGTTAAGACGACTTTTTTCGTACCATATTTATCAGCCAATGCGCCTGCAAATGGTTGAGCCATGCCCCAAATTAAATTTTGAATGGCTATCGCTAGGCTAAATACATTATGTCCCCAATTAAATTCTTGGCTAATCGGCACAAGATATAGACCAAAACCATGACGAATACCGAGGGATAAAGCCAAGATAATCGCACTACCAATTAACATATAAACCAGATTTTTAGACGCTTGAGGGAAAAGCATAATTAACCTATGAATAATAAATGGATATTGATAATGCATTAAAGTTAATTATTTTGAAAGCGGTTAAATAAACTTGCGGGAATAATTTTACTTGATTATACTTTTGCCTTCACTAGAGGTGCTGTTATAAACAGCTGAGATTGAAGTCGAGGTACACTTCGGGACTCTTATGACCTGATCTAGTTAGTACTAGCGGAGGCAAGTGTATGGGGCTTTATGGCATTAATTTGTCTTGCTTCGCATAATCTCCGCAATGGAGAATTATGTTTCAAATACATGCAGTCACAAACAACCAATTATCCGAATCTGTTGAAGCTTTAAGCGAACGCATTATCGCGCTTTTGCCATATGTTGATTTTGTGCAAATTCGCGAAAAATCTCGATCGCCAAAAGAAATTGTAGCGTTAATAGAGCTGATTGCGAAGCATGCTGAAACCTCCAAGCTTATTATTAATGATCGTGCTGATATTGCGGTGGCGATGGATATTAATCGGGTGCATTTAACGGAATTGAGCTTGTCATTGCACTCATTACAAAAGGCATTTCCATCGATAAAATTTGGGCGATCATTTCACTCTGTTGAAGCGGTAACGATACAATTACCCAATTATGACTACGGCTATATCGGGCATATTTTTCCAACAGAATTAAAAACTTATCCACCTTTTGGCATTGCACAATTAGAAAAAATCAAAAAAGTACAACCCAAAGGGCGATTAATCGCGATCGGTGGAATCACTGAAGAGAATATTTTAAGCGTTGCACCATACGTGGATGGTGTTGCTGTGATGTCTGGCTTTTTTAGCCAATCAATCGACAAAAGTATTGAACATGCACAACAATTGCGTGCATTGGCTTTATCTGTTGTATCAAAGGAGGAATGAATGGAAATAACCGTCAATGGCAAAGTTATGGCGATTGATTCAGAGATTCAAACAGTCGCAGAGTTGATAGAGCGATTAGGGATCGCTCAGCGAAAATATTTCATTGTAGAAAAAAATAGGGAAGTCGTGATGAAAGAGGATTACGACAGTGAATCCGTGAGTCATCAAGATAATTTTGAAATCGTGCATTTTGTAGGTGGGGGTTAATATGTCATTAAAAATTGGGAATTTTGAATTTCAATCACGTTTATTTTTGGGTACAGGAAAATATCGTTCATTTGAAGAGCAAAAAGGTGCTGTGGAAGCGAGTGATACGCAGGTATTAACGTTTGCGGTGCGTCGTATGAATATCTTTGATGATAAACAGCCTAATTTATTAGAGCAGTTGGATTTATCAAAATATAAATTGTTACCAAATACCGCAGGTGCGAATAATGCAGAAGAAGCAGTGAGAATCGCACGATTGGCAAAGGCTTCAGGTTTATGTGACATGATTAAAGTTGAGATCATTGGCTGTCAGAAAACTTTGTTGCCTGATCCTGTGGAAACTTTGAAAGCAACAGAAATGTTGTTGGAAGAAGGGATGACGGTATTAGTTTATACATCGGATGATGTAATTTTGGCGCGCAGATTACAAGAATTAGGTTGCCATGCAATTATGCCAGGTGCATCACCAATTGGCTCAGGTTTAGGGATTGTGAATCCTTATAATCTTCATTACATCATTGAAGATGCAAAAGTACCTGTAATTGTCGATGCAGGCTTGGGTTCACCAAAAGATGTCACGATGGCGATGGAAATGGGTGCAGATGGCGTATTGCTCAATAGTGCGGTTGCGTATGCAGAAGATCCAATTAAAATGAGTCGTGCGATGAGTTTGGCTTGTGAAGCAGGGCGATTGGCTTTTGAAGCGAAGCGTATGCCAAAAAAATTAACAGCAACGGCAAGTAGCCCATTAACAGGATTGATTGGGTAATTGGTATGACAAATATCTCGATTGATCCTCGTTATCATCGTTTGGCGCGCTTTCATGGCATACAAACGAAAGGTATACAAAAGTTCAATGACGTTACCGTTGTGATTTTAGGTTGTGGTGCACTCGGTGCTCAGCATGCTGAAACATTGGCACGATCAGGCTTTGGGCATTTGATTCTGATTGATCGAGATTTTGTCGAATTGACTAATTTACAGCGTCAAACGCTATTCACAGAAGAAGATGCAAAACTTGCATTGCCCAAAGTGATTGCGCTGAAAAATCATCTATTAGCAATTAATTCCACTATTAAAATTACGGCACATATTGCTGATGTCTCAGGCGATAACATTGTAGAGCTGATCAAAGGTGCAGATTTATTGTTGGATGGCACAGATAATTTGGCGCTTCGCATGTTGATCAATGATGCGTGTTATCAATTGAATATGCCGTGGATTTTTGGCTCAGCTTTAGAAAGTTATGGCATGAGTCATAATTTTAATTTTCCACATCAAAGTGATGCACCATGTTTGCGCTGTTTATTGGGTGTTTTGCCGTTAGAGAGCCAAGATACTTGTAGTTCTGTGGGCGTGATTCAGCCGATATTGCAATTAATCTCAAGTGTGCAAACTTCAGAAGCGATGAAGTTCTTTGTCGCACCTGATAAATCCAGAAATACTTTATTCACGATGGATTTGTGGGAGTCACATACACAAAATGTGAATTTGAGCAAAATGAAAAATCCACACTGTTTAACGTGTGGGAATTCGCCAACGTATCCTGCTTTACAGGATAAGAAAAGAGAAGCGCAGCGATTATGTGGTGATGGTTCTGTCATGATTCGTGAAGCTGAGCCGTTGAATTTATATGTGCTGAAAGAGAATTTGGATAAAGATAATATTCGTTATCAATTCAATGAGTATTTTCTCAATATCCATTTAGACAAACATCGCGTGATTTTATTCAAAGATGGACGAGGAATTGTCTATAACACGGGCGATGTTGATGAGGCATTATTGGTATATAAAAATATATTAAATAATATTTATAAATAACTTTTGCCTGTAATATTTTTGTCATAATCCGTTTATATAATCCTCACACCAATTATGAGGATTATCAAAATGCGTTTAAAAAGAGCACTAGTTTCTTTAGCAGTATTATCAGGATTAAGCTTTGCATCAGCGAATGATGTGATTATTGAACGCTACGAAGTTCAATTCCCAAATCAACAATCGATAGACTATAACGGAAAATTCGCAGAAGCTTTTCCTGATGGCTTACCCATTGGTATTGGTTCAGGTTTGCATTTTGTATCGGCTGACAATGGCGAATTGAAGTTTGTAACAGTGACAGATCGTGGACCTAATGCAGATTCTCCAAAAGTGGATGGCACAGAAACTAAAATCTTCATCGTGCCGAATTACACACCATTAATGATGGATGTTACGGTCAGTAAAGATGGTGCAATCGCAACGAATGCTCGCCCTCTACAAGATGAAAATGGCAATATTTCAGGTTTACCTTTACCAGCAGGTTTAGTGGGTTCCACGCATGAAATCCCATTAACAGAAACATTGGCTGTTTTAGAGAGCCAAACTAATGGTTTAGATATTGAAGGCATTGTGGCTGATGGCAATGGTGGTTATTGGTTAAGTGATGAATATGGCCCTTTCATTATCCATATTGATGGCAATGGCAAAATTTTAGAAAAATTAGGGCCAACGCCAAATGCAGCGGAGCAAGGTATTGCAACAGGCTTACCTAATATTATTAAATGGCGCCAACCGAACCGTGGCTTTGAAGGTATTGCAAGATTACCGGATGGTACATTGGTTGCACCTGTACAAAGTACCTTAGACATTGAAGGTAACACAGCTAAGAAAACAGGTTTTACACGTTTAGTTAGCTATGATCCTGCAACCAAAGCAACAAAAATGATCGCTTATCCGATTGATGTTAATGCTTATGAGTCTCCAAAAGATGCAAAAATCGGTGATATCGTAGCTTTGGATCAAGATCGTATTTTGATTATTGAGCAAGGCAAAGGCAAAAGTGGTGACATGCGCAACTTGGTTTATGTTGTGAATATGAAAAATGCATCAGATTTAACTGAATTTGATCAAACACAAGCACCAGAATTTAATACGCCTGCAGAATTAGCAGAGCGCGGTATTGCACTGGCTGAAAAAGAATTATTAATTGATTTGCGTGATTATGGATGGCGTCAAGAAAAAGCTGAAGGTTTGGCTTTAGTGGACGATCGTACAATCGCATTGATCAATGATAATGACTTCGGTGTACAAACGACATTAGTGAACCCTGTGGGCAAAGCTAAAATGAAAAATTATGAAATTGGGCAAAATAACCAATTGTCATTAGAAGGCAAAGCAGTGGATACAACTATAGCGATTGAACCATTACCAACACCAGATAATTTGAGTGATTTCTGGGTCGTTAAATTCGCAGACAAAATCTAAAAATAAAATAATACATTGATACAAATAATAAAAACAAAAACTCCGCCCACTTTATAGTGGGCTTTTTTTGTTGTGAATAAATCTGTACTATATTCGAACATTTTCATAAGGCAATCACTTGTCTTATAACATTTAGGAGGATTTATGGGTGCTTTACAGCCCTTACATATTACGTTTTTTATCTATATCGTAGCGATGGTTGGTATAGGTTTATATGCGTATCGTTCAACAAATAATTTATCAGATTATATTTTAGGCGGCCGTAGTTTAGGCAGTGTTGTGACTGCATTATCAGCAGGCGCATCAGATATGAGCGGCTGGTTATTAATGGGTTTACCGGGTGCTATTTTTCTTTCAGGTATTTCAGGCTCATGGATCGCGATTGGTTTAACTTTGGGTGCTTATTTGAACTGGTTGTTTGTAGCAGGGCGATTACGTATTTTTACAGAAAAAGTAGGCGATGCTTTAACTTTGCCTGACTTCTTCCATTCTCGCTTTGAAGATAAAACGAAGTTGTTGAAAATATTCTCAGCCATTATCATTTTATTTTTCTTCGTTATTTATTGCGCATCAGGTGTTGTTGCGGGCGCACGTTTGTTTGAAAGTACATTTAACATGAATTATGGCACCGCTTTATGGGTGGGTGCTTTTGCAACGATTGCTTATGTGTTTATTGGTGGCTTCTTAGCAGTCAGTTGGACAGATACAGTACAAGCGACATTGATGATCTTTGCATTATTATTAGTGCCAACGGTAGTTATTTTGAAATTGGGTGATGTGGGTAGTTTTGATATTGCGTCAACAATTGAAATTATTCGTCAAAATAGTACAGAGCATCTGAATTTCACACATGGTTTAACATGGATTGCGATCGTGTCGTTGTTAGCATGGGGCTTAGGTTATTGTGGTCAGCCACATATTTTAGTGCGTTTCATGGCAGCAGATTCAGTAAAAACAATTCCAAATGCACGTCGTATTTCTATTACTTGGATGGCATTGTGTTTAGCAGGTGCTGTGGCTGTTGGTTTCTTTGGTTATGCATATTTCTTAGAAAATCCTGAGCAAGGTTTAACTGTTTTGGGTGGCATTGATCCTGCGACAGGTGCTGTTGTAAAAGGAAATGCTGAATCAGTATTTATGGAATTGGCAAAAGTATTGTTGAATCCTTGGATTGCAGGCATCGTTTTATCAGGTGTATTAGCGGCAATTATGAGTACTTTAAGCTGTCAGTTGTTGGTTGCATCGAGTGCTTTAACAGAAGATTTATACAAAGGCTTTTTCCGTAAAAATGCAGGGCAGAAAGAGTTGGTTTGGATTGGTCGCTTAATGGTGTTTATGGTTGCCGCGTTAGCAATCTATATCGCACATGATCCTAATAGCATGGTTTTAGACTTAGTATCTTATGCTTGGGCTGGCTTTGGTGCTGCATTTGGTCCGATTGTTATCTTCTCTGTTTTCTGGCGTGGTACAACTAGAAATGGTGCTTTATTGGGTATGATCACAGGTGCGTTAACTGTAATTATCTTTCCTAAAATTAAAGAATGGTTAGCAGCAAGTAATGGCGTGGATGTTAATAGCATCTTAGAAACAATGCCGTTATTAGGTTTATATGAAATCATCCCAGGATTTATTTTGGCATGTGTTGTGTTAGTTGTGGTGAGCTTATTGGGCAAACCAAGCAAAACAATGGAAGAGACGTTTGATCAAACTTCTAAAGCATATGTAGAAGCTATGAAATAACACTGATGAATAAAAAAGCTCCATGAAAATCATCATGGGGCTTTTTTTATGATTGAAAAACTTTTTATTTAGCAATGCTACCTGCGATATTCAACGCATCCCAAACTCGAGAGAAGGGCGGAGCATACGCAAAATCTAAAAAGGCTAAATCTTCAGTGGTTAATCCCGTCATAATTGCGACAGATAATGCATGCATACGATGAACAGCACCCCCATTTTTACCAAAAACTTGAGCACCTAAAATAGCTTTAGTATCAGCATGGTAAATAAGTTTAATGGTTAACTGAGCTTGTCCTTTGCAGTAATTTGCATGGTTTTTATCATTTAATAAAATCGTTTTATAAGGAATGTTCTCGGCTGCGGCTTCTTTTTCAGATAATCCTGTGCGGCCTGCTTCCACGGATAAAACTTTCACAGCAGCAGAATTTAATACACCTTTAAATGCTTTATCACCACCTACAATATTTTCACCAATAATACGCCCAAGCTTATTTGCACCTGTGGCCAATGGAGAATAAATATCTCGCTGTAATTGTGCATGCCAAACAGTTGCGCAATCTCCAGCTGAATAGATATTGGGTAATGAGGTTCTGCCATGATCATCCACACGAATTGCACCATTAGGCAACATATCTAAACCAATATCACGGGCAAAAGCGGTATTAGGTTTAACGCCCGTACACACGATCACCATATCTGTCGGATAGTTTCCTTTATCAGTCACAATGGCATTAACTTTATGATCACCGATGATGGATTTCACATTTTCATTCAAATGAAGATCGATAGAATCAAATCTTTCGAGTTCTTCTTTTAAAAGATCAGAAATTTCAGGCTCAAATGCTTCAGGCATGATGCGATCTAAACGTTCAAATAAACGAACAGTTTTACCTAAATGAGTTAATGCTTCGACCAATTCTAAGCCAATAAAACCTGAGCCGATGACAGAGATATTTTTAAATTGATCATCTTGTAATAAGGCTTTTAACGTTAAGCCATCTTCCATTGTTTTTAGCGTGAATACATTCTCTTTTTGAATGCCTTCAATGGGTGGAATAATCGCTGTACCACCTGTTGCGATCATCAATCGATCATAATGATCACTGAAGGCTTCACCATTATGTTCAACAATGACAATTTGCTGATCAGGATTAATCGAGAGAACAGTATGGTAAGTTTTGACAAAAATCCCTTTTTTGGCAAAGTCTTCGGGACGAAGCTCTGACATATAATTGGGATCATCAAATTCACCACCCACAAAGTATGGCAAGCCACACGCACCAAAAGAGGTGATGTCGCTTGCTTCATAAACAATGATTTCAGCATCAGGATTGATGCGTTTCGCTTTAGCAGCAGCACTCATGCCTGCTGCTTCAGCGCCGATAATGATGATCTTCATAATGGATCTCCTTATCTTTATAGTTTTAAATTAGTTTAATTCGTTGGTTGTTGAATCAGAATCTAATTGTACTTTTTGATCGCTATTGAATGTTTCTGTATCAATTTCGCCTAATGCACGTGCGGTAACTGTACCTGCTGTGATTGAGCCTGATACGTTCAATGCTGTACGACCCATATCAATCAATGGTTCGATTGAGATTAATAAGCCTGCTAACGCAACAGGGAAGTCTAAAGCTGACAATACGATCAATGCTGCAAATGTCGCACCGCCACCAACGCCTGCAACACCAAATGAGCTGATAGCGATGATGATTAATAATGGCACGATGAAACCAACTGACCACGGATCAATACCCATTGTTGGTGCGATCATGAATGCCAACATTGCAGGATAAATACCACCACAACCATTTTGACCAATCGTTGCACCAAATGATGCAGAGAAGTTTGCAACACCCTCAGAAATACCCAAGCCTTGAGTTTGTGTGCGAATGTTAAAAGGAATAGATGCTGCACTACTTCTTGATGTGAAAGCAAAAATTAATACAGGAATTGTTTTTTTCAAGTATTGAATTGGGCTCAAACCAGTAAATGCGATGATGATCAAATGAATGATAAACATTGTGATCAATGCTGCATAAGAAGCTGCGACAAAGTTAATTAACTCTAAAATCTCTGAAGGATGAGAAGTGGCTACCATTTTGATCATCAATGCTGCAACACCATATGGCGTTAAGCGTAAAATGATCGTCACTAAACGCATCACAATTGCATGCGCAACTTTCATAAAGTGTTCGAATGAAGCAAACAATTCAGGTTTCTTTTTAGCAACGCCCATTGCAGCGATACCGATAAAGATAGAGAAAATTACCACTGCAATTGTTGATGTTTTACGAGCACCTGTCATATCCAAGAATGGATTCGCAGGAATAAAATCAATGATCATTGCTGGAATAGAGAAATTTGCTAATGTTTGGTTTGTGGTTTCTAAATAAGCACCACGAGCAGTTTCAGCAGCACCAACGTTGATGCCTTCAGCAGTTAAACCAAACAAATGCGCCATGATAATACCGATAAATGCTGCGATTACTGTTGTAATCACTAATGTACCGATAGAAAGAGCACTGATTTTGCCAAGCGATGCATTTTCTTTCAAACGAATAATTGCAGAAATGAGCGACACCATAATGAGTGGAATGATGATCATCTGTAGTAATCTAACGTATCCTGTACCCACAATATTTGTGTAATCAATTGTTTTTGCGATGATTGCTGAGCCTTGCCCATAGCAAAAATGCATGATTAAGCCGTATACAACGCCCAAAGCTAATGCTGAAAAAACTCGCTTAGCAAATGAGAAGTGCTTTTTTTGCATCCAAAATAGCAATAATAAAATTACGACGAATGCGACTAGATTGATTAATGTCGGAAAAATGGTGCTGCCCATATGCTGCTCCTTAAATTGCAATAATGGATTTATTAATGTGTCATTCGATAATCGACAAACTCGTTACGGTTTGCGCGTTTTAAGTATGGATTTGTTTTAAGTTGTGATTCTAATGTTGCAGTTGCAGTCGGTCCATATGCGTGGCCTGTATGCAATGTAACATGATGCGGAACTGTTTTAACGATTCTTGTTAAAGATTCGAATAATGCATTTGGATCAGAGCCCAATAGATCAGCACGACCACAGCCATCAATAAAAATAGTATCACCTGTGAATAAGTCATCTTCTAATAAGAAGCATACAGAGCCTGAGCTATGGCCAGGTGTTGCGATGATTTTAACTTTTGTATCGCCTAAAGTTAAAGTATCGCCATCATGAAATCCTTGCGTATCTGTAGGCAATGGTAAAAATGCTTTACTGTCAGTGTCTGCAGGAATGTTTTTAATAAAATCGATTTCTGTTTGTGAAGCAAAGATTGGCACAGGAAAGATTTCACGAAGTGCAGTCACAGCATTAGTATGATCGTGATGACCATGCGTTAACCAAATAGCTTCTAACGTTACACCAAGATCATTGATGCGTTTTGCAATGTATTCTGCATCCCATGCAGGGTCAAAAACGATCGCTTTTTTCGTATTGTTATCCACTAAAATGTGGCTGAAATTCTGATAAGGGCCAAACAATTCTGTATGAATGCTATAAGTCATAATGATTCCTTTTTAATGTTTAATGTGACATTGAAGAGTGATCGGTAGAGTGATGCTCATGAGTATCGTGCGCATTATGCGTGTTGTGTGTGTCATGATCATGAGAGTTATGTGTGCTGTGTGCATCGTGATCCATATTACTATGATCAGCACCATGTTCCATATGATGAGCATGGGGCGATTCGATTAAACCTAAATCTTGCATGATGACAGGTACGATATAAAAGAGTGTCATGGCTAAAATCAAAATGCCTGCGATAATTTTTAATTTCGGATGCGTGAGTATTTTCCCTGCATAGTTACCAAAAATAGTGATGGAAACCATAACGGCGAAAGTTCCTAAGCCAAATCCAAGCATAATAAGCGGTGCTTCTATAAAACTCGTTGAGCTTAAGCTAATGGCAAAAGCTGCATAAACCATGCCGCATGGAAATAATCCCCAAACTAAACCAGCACAATACGCTCTACTTTTAGTATTAATTGGAAAGAACTTTTTAGATAGATTGGTGATTGGCTTGGTTAAATTTTTCAGAGGCTTTTCGATGAAAGCTAAAAATTTTGGAAAACCAAAAAATTGTAGGGCAACAAAGATCATCAAAATAGCAGCAACATAACGCAGTACAGCTTGTAGTGGTTGTAAGTCATTTAAGATAATGCTGAGAAATGCGGCGATAAAACCTAAACCGGTATATGTACTGATTCTGCCTAAATTATATAAAAAGGCTGCCGTTGTACGATTGGTCTGTGTATTGATACCGAGGATTGCGACAACAGGACCGCACATTGAAATACAGTGCCCCGATCCATACAATCCTAATAAAAAGGCTGTGATAATGAGTTCCACTAAAGAATATCCTATGTTTAATTAATCAATATTAAGTAATTATTCGTTACTCTGTACTGACTAGATATGATAATAGAAAGAGTAAGGCATTAATAGGAATATCATTGATCATTAAGCTGTTTCTAAATAAAGATTATAATGAAGCATTATTGATTATTTTAGTGTTAGAATACCCTCTTTTACGTTAGATATTATAAGTTAAGAATGTCCGCAAAATTACTACTCATTGGTGCAATCATATTCGAAGCGCTAGGCATCGTTATGATGAAGGAAGCTCATGGCCTAACGGTCTGGTGGGCTGTGATTCTAATGGCAGTATTTTTTGTCATTTCTTTTATTTGCTTTACATATTGTTTACGTAAGATGGAAGTCGCTGTAACATATGCAATTTGGTCGGCATCTGGTGCAGTCATAATATTTTTAATAGGACTCTTTTTCTATAAAGAAGTTATTACAATACCGATCGCGATCTGTTTAGCATTAATTGTTTTGGGCGTACTTATATTGGGTTCTAAATAATGGTAGAACATATTACTAACTTCATCCGTTTTATTGATAGTTTCAATCCTTGGGTTATGTTGGTAGTAGCAATTTTATTTAGTACATTTGGAACAGTTTGTTTAAAATTTTCTGATGGGTTTCAGAATAAAAAGCCAATTGTTGGCGTGATTGCTGGGTACAGTGTCTTTTTTATATTGATTAATATAATTTTTAAGCACTTAGACGTTAGCATCGGTTATGCAGTATGGTCTGGTTTATCTACTTTAATGGTTTCTTTATCAGGCGTATTAATTTTTAAAGAGCCATTAACGATTAGAAAGAGTATTGGTTTAGGTTTAATCATCATTGGTGTCAGCGGTTTAAGCTATTTCAGCTAATATTTTGATTTTACGCATTGACAATCAAAAAGTATGCTAATATCAAAGAGCATTTAAGGTTTTAATATCCAATAAATAAGCGAAGTTAATTATATGTCAGTATTGAGAAATCTAAAAATTGCATGCAATAATTGCAGCCTACAACAGTTGTGCATTCCCGTTGGATTAGAAGGCGAGGATTTCACAAGACTTGAGTCTATTGTTGGACACAGCAGACCATTGCCAAGAGGTAAGCATATATATCTTCCTGAAGATAGATTTACTTCTCTTTATGCAATTCGTTCGGGTTCTGTGAAAACATACAATGTTGCGTCTGATGGTACTGAATATGTCACAGGTTTTTACTTACCTGGCGAAATTATCGGGTTAGATGCCGTTGCAACTAATATTCATCCTTGTGGTGCTAGAACTCTAGAAACAACAAGCTTATGTGAATTACCTTACGATCGTTTAGAAGATTTATCAGCGATTATTCCAAGCATTTCAAAACAATTATTACGAATCATGAGCCAAGAACTTCATTCAGAAGAGCAGCTTTTGATGATGGTTGGATCACAATCAGCTGAAGCACGTTTGGTGGCATTATTCTTAAGTTTATCGTCAAGATTTTCACGCCGAGGCTATTCAGCAACGGAATTTGTATTGAGTATGTCTCGCTCAGACATTGGTAGCTTTTTGGGCTTAGCAGTAGAAACTGTGAGCCGATTATTAAAGCGCTTACAAGAGCAAGAATTGATACAAGTAAATCACAGAGAGATTAAATTATTGGATTTAGAAAAATTACGTTCAATGATTAAATAAATTTTATTGTTTTAAATGAAAGCCGTAAGTTTACTTACGGCTTTTCGTTATTTCCACTAGGGGAGCTACGGCTGAGAAGGAATTTCCTGACCCTTAAACCTGATCTGGTTAATACCAGCGTAGGGAATGTGGCTACTTGCATTCGCCTACGCTTATCTATATTTAGAGGAGCCATTATGGATGCATATTCATATCTTCATACTTTGCGTAGCACATCGCCATTGATTCACAATATGACGAATCAAGTGGTGGCGAATTTTGTGGCCAATGGATTATTATCGTTGGGTGCATCGCCGATCATGGCGTATGCGGAAGAAGAAGTGACCACGATTACTAATATATGTAATGCCACAGCGCTAAATATCGGCACGATTACAGATGATGTATTGCACTCTATGTTATTGGCAGGTAAAGCAGCGAATGAATACAATCATCCATTAGTTTTAGATCCTGTTGGCGTTGGTGCGAGTGATTATCGCAAAGCATGTACCAATAGCTTATTAAGAACAGCACAAATGACACTCATTCGAGGCAATGCAGGTGAGATTGCAACATTATGCGGAATCGATTGGCAATCTAAAGGTGTTGATAGTGGCGAAGGTAGCTATGATCTTCAAGATTTAGCGAAACAAGCCGCTAAAGAATTTAATTGTTTTATTGCGATTAGTGGTGAAATCGATTGGATCAGCGATGGTGAAAGAACCATTGGCGTGAAAAATGGACAAGCCTTAATGACAAAAATTACAGGAATGGGCTGTTTATTGACGGCTGTTTCTGCGGCATTTTTATCAGTTGAACGATCTTTAGAAAGTATCGTTGCTGCGCATGTTTTGTATGGCATTGCAGGTGATAAAGCTTATCAAAAATCACAATTGCCAGGCTCATTTCAAATGCATTTTATCGATCAGCTCCATGCTTTAACGGCAGCTGATAATCAGTATATTAATATTATAGGAGAGTAAATATGATTCCACAGGTTTGTACAATTGCTGGCAGTGATAGTGGCGGTGGTGCGGGCATTCAAGCAGACTTGAAAACATTTCAAGAGCGAGATGTATTTGGAACATCGGTGATTATTGCATTAACTGCACAAAACACTAATGGTGTCACAGGTGTTTATCCTGTGCCAATGGAAGGCGTGATTGCACAGTTGGATGCACTATTTTCCGATTTTGAATTAAGTGCAATTA
Source organism: uncultured Wohlfahrtiimonas sp. (assembly GCA_947630895.1). GTDB lineage: Bacteria > Pseudomonadota > Gammaproteobacteria > Cardiobacteriales > Wohlfahrtiimonadaceae > Wohlfahrtiimonas. Next base: position 23,888 of record CANRJJ010000026.1, read on the forward strand.
AAACGGGTATGTTGTTAAACAGTGACTATATTATTGCGATCTCTGATTATTTAAAGAAAAATTACAAAGCTGCATTAATTGTTGATCCTGTAATGGTTGCCAAAGGTGGTGCGGCATTGATGGAAGATACAGCAACACAAGCAATGATCGACTATTTATTACCGCTTTCAACATTGATTACGCCAAATATTCCTGAAGCAGAAACTATTCTGCGTCGTAAGATTGAAACAGAAGAAGAGATGATTCAAGCTGCTAAAGATATACAGGCTTTGGGGACAAAAAATGTTTTGATGAAAGGTGGGCACTCACTCAATATCGAGAAAGCGCGTGATTTTTTATGGACAGAAAATGGCGAAGGCTCATGGTTTTCTAGCCAACGTTATCCAACTAAAAATACACATGGTACGGGCTGTACTTTTTCCGCTTGTATCACAGCGGAAATTGCAAAAGGCAAATCATTATCAGAGGCGGTTTTTACGGCAAAAGAGTACATTACTTCAGCTATTTACCACGATTTAGAAATAGGGCATGGACACGGACCAACGAATCACGCTGCATATAGAAAATATGGAGCAGTTAAATGATTAATTGGCACAAAGCTTTAAGATTGTATTTTATTGCAGGTACGCAAGATATTCATGATGGTGAATCCATCGAGCAAGTTTTAGCAGAAGCAATAAATTCTGGAATTACATGCTTTCAATATCGTGAGAAAGGATTGAATTCATTGAATGATCATCAAGCACGTTTAGCCCAAGCAAAGCGATTGCAGCTATTGTGTCAAAGTGCAGATATTCCTTTTGTAGTGAATGATGATGTTGATCTAGCGATTGAGATTGGTGCGGATGCGATTCATGTTGGACAATCCGATAAGCCAATCGCAGAAACTATTCAGTCAGCAAAACAGTACAAAATGGATGTTGGTTTGTCAGTGAATACATTGGCGCAACTGCATACGGCTAGCCAAATTGAAGGATTGAGCTATGTTGGCATTGGTCCAATTTTTCCAACTAATTCAAAAAGTGATGCTGAAGCTCCGATTGGTATTGATGAACTAGCAAGGCGAGCTGCTTTGTATCCTGAGTTGCCTAAAGTTGCGATTGGAGGGATCCAGATCAACAATGCAAAAGAAGTTTTAGAAACGGATATTAATGGAATTGCGGTCATTTCTGCTGTCACTGCTTCAGCTAAGCGTAAACAAGATATTAATATCTTGTTAGGCAATTAATAAAAAAGACCTCAAATAATGAGGTCTTTTTTTGAATAGCTGCAATTACCATGGAACCAAATGACGCCTATTTTCTTTGTCGATATATGTAGAAATATATCTGCATACTTGTGTGATATAGCTTTTTGGAATTGTAAAAT
>CANRJJ010000027.1 GCA_947630895.1 uncultured Wohlfahrtiimonas sp.
TCTTTTAAAAATGGATGATTAGCATTTAAAACAGGTGCTTTAATGTCACTACTTTTAAAAACTGAGCTTGCAACTTTGGTTAACTGAATCCAAAAATCAATCGTAATATGCAAATCTTCAGGCGCTGAAATATGCATTTTTTCAAATTGCATAATGCGCGTAGTAAATGGATTTTCCGTTGGCAAAATGATTGGTTTAACATCTGGAATCGTACCAACCAATACATTATTTTCAGGGGTAAACTGTTGGTTCATTATTTTCCTCACAAAAAGAATAAGCGCAATTTCTTGCGCCTATTTTACTTCAAGAACCGACTCAAAAATTAAGAATCTTTTTTAGTCGATTTAACTTTTGCTTCATTTTTCATAATTTCACGATACCATGCAGGATGATGTGTTTTTGCCCAGTTTTCAGACACAACACCTTCCGTCATTGCACGAATTGTACCGCGGATCCAAATTGCAGCATACACGTGAACGATAATACAAGCGATCAAGATCAAAGCAGCCCATGCATGTAATAAAATCGCATAACGGCGCGCTTCAATTGAAAATTGATCAGCAAAGAAGAAAGGACTTTGCCACATCATAATGCCTGTTACCAACATAACAACTAAACAAGTTGTCATCGCCCAGAACATTACTTTCTGACCTGCATTGTATTTACCCACATCGCCAACTTCCTTACCCATTACAACATCTTTCACAGATAATGCCCATTCAACATCACCTTTAGTCGGGATATTGTGTGAAGCATAACGGAAAAATTGGATAGTAAAGCCAACAAACATGATGATACCGACAAATGGATGCACAATTCTAGCGACTTGTAGCGTTCCAAATATCTGACCAAACCATGAGAATGATGGATAAAAAAGTGCTAATCCTGAAATTGCTAACAAAATAAAACAGAAAGCAACGATCCAGTGATTAAGACGCTCTGAAGCTGAATAACGCTTAATTAAACGATTTTCTTGTGTCATGCGCTTTTCTCCTCATCAATCTCGTTAGCTTCTTGTGCTAATTTTTTAGGATCCAAAACTTCACGATCTTTATCCTTACTATCAGCATCATTTGGCCCTACAGTAATAAAATGTAAGAAACCAAATAAAACAGAAGCTGCGATACCAAATGTTGATAATGGTTTTAAGAAGCCTTTCCATAATTCAGTTAAACCACTGATTTTCGGATCTTTTGGTAAATCAGAATACAATTGAGGTTTATCAGCATGCTGTAACACATAAACAACGTGTGTTCCACCAACGCCTTGAGGATTATAAACCCCTGCATTATCAAAACCACGACCTTTTAATTCAGTCACACGATCTTCAGCAAAGTCTAACATTGCTTCACGTTCACCAAAACGAATGGCGCCCGTTGGACAAGTTTTAACACAAGCTGGTTCTTGACCCACAGCAACGCGATCAGAACATAACGTACATTTGTACGCTTTGTTATCTTGCTTACTGATGCGAGGAATATTGAAAGGACAACCCGTAATACAGTAGCCACAACCAATACAGTTTTCCTCATGGAAATCCACGATGCCATTTTCGTATTGAACGATTGCGCCAGGTGAAGGACAAGCTTTTAAACAGCCTGGATCTTCACAGTGCATACAACCGTCTTTACGAATCAACCATTCCAATTTATCTTCTTGAGTTGGCTCAGCTTCTGCAAAACGCATCACTGTCCAGCTTTCAGCCGATAAATCATGTGGGTTATTGTAAGTACCATTACAAGTACCTACATCATCACGAATATCATTCCACTCTGAGCAAGCTACCTGACAAGCCTTACAGCCGATACATGAAGAAACATCAATAACTTTAGTCACTTCTGCTACGTGCTGACGAGCTTGTGGCGGAGTTGTAGAAGTTGCTGACAAACGCTTAATATCTAACGATTGCAATGCCATTACTTATCTCCTTGCACTTTCTCGATATTAACGAGGAATGTTTTAAACTCAGGTGTCTGCGTATTCGCGTCACCCACGAATGGTGTCAATGTATTTGCGATAAAACCTTGCTTGGTTAAACCTTCATAACCCCAATGGATTGGAATACCAATGTGATACAAAGGCTTACCATCAACAATCATGGTTTTTAGACGTTTTGTCACAACTGCAACTGCTTTAATGTAGCCGCGTTTTGACCAAACTTTAACCATATCACCATTAGCAATGCCTTTTTCGGCTGCTAATTCAACGCCCATTTCAATAAACTGTTCAGGCTGTGCAATTGCATTCAACAACGCATGCTTAGTCCAGTAATGGAAATGTTCTGTTAGACGATAAGTTGTACCAACATATGGATACTCTTCCATGTCACCCAATTGCTCTCTGTCATTCTCGAAAATACGAACAGCAGGGTTATTGAGTTGTTTTGGATACATCAAGTTTTTACCAACTGGTGATTCCATAGGCTCATAATGAGATGGGAATGGACCTTCAGCCATTTTATCTAATGCGAATAAACGACTCACACCTTCTTGGTTCATGATGAATGGATTCATTGGCGAACCAGGTGGCTCATCCGCTTTAAAGTCAGGCACATCATAACCTGTCCATTTTTTACCATTCCAGAAGATTAAAGAACGTTCTTTATCCCATGCTTTACCATCACGATCCGCTGATGCTCGGTTATAAATAATACGGCGGTTTGCAGGCCATGCCCACGCCCAACCTAATGTATTCCCCAAACCTGATGGATCACTGTTATCACGGTTAGCCATTTGGTTACCCGCTTCAGTCCATGAACCTGAGAATATCCAACAGCCCGATGACGTTGTTCCATCATCTTTTAAGTTTGCAAAACTAGAGATCAATTCACCTCTACGATGAATAATGTTGCCATTTGCATCCTTAATGTCTTCTAAAGCATAACCATTCAACTCTTTAGCAATCTCATCAGAATGAGGTGCCGCAGGATTAGCATAATTCCATGAGATATTCATGATTGGCTCAGGATTCACACCACCTTGCTCTTTATAAAGAGAGCGCAATTCAGTCATGATACCTGAAAGGATATTCACGTCTGGCAATGCTTCTCCTGGCGCATCAGCAGCTTTCCAGTGCCATTGCAACCAACGAGCAGAGTTAACGATAGAACCATCTTCTTCCGCAAAACATGTAGTTGGCAAACGATAAACAGCTGTCGCAATTTTACTTGGATCAACATCATTCGACTCACCATAGTTTTTCCAGAATGTAGATGTTTCTGTCACTAATGGATCCATAATCACTAAGAATTTAAGCTTAGATAAAGCTGCTATGCTCTTATTCTTATTCGGGAATGCTGCAACAGGGTTAAATCCTTGGCAAATATAGCCATTCATTTCACCTTTGTACATCATGTCAAATACACGAAGAATATCGTACATTTTGTCCCATTTAGGCAACCAATCAAAGCCCCAATTATTTTCTTTAGTTGCTTTATCACCCCAATAGCTCTTCATCAAACTTACGAAGAACTTAGGTGTATTGCCCCAATAGTTTAACTGACCAGGACGATCAGATTTTGGCGTTGATTGAGTGATATATGTTTCATAATCAGTTTGCTTATCGCTTGGTAAATTCAAATAACCAGGTAAGTTAGTTGATAATAAACCAATATCAGTTAAGCCTTGAATATTTGAGTGACCACGTAAAGCATTCACACCACCGCCAGGCATACCAATATTACCCAATAACAATTGAATCATCGCCATTGTACGAATATTTTGCGCACCAACAGTATGTTGCGTCCAGCCCAAAGCATACAAGAATGTTGCAACTTTATTATGAGCCGCACATGAACCGATTGTTTCACATACTTTTAAGAAATCTTCAACAGGTGTACCTGTGATTGTGCTCACTAATTCAGGTGTATATTCCTCATAGTGTTTTGTCATTAAATTGAAAACACAATTTGGATTTTGAAGTGTCGGATCTACAACCGCTTCACCATTTTCATCAATCTCATAGTTCCAAGATGATTTATCAGTGTAAGCATTTTTTTCTTCATCCCAACCGGAGAATAATCCGTCGTTGAAATCAAATCCTTCACGCACAACAAAGTTGGCATTAGTGTAATTACTTACATAATCCCAGTTAATCTTATTATTTTTAACAAGCCAATTAATCACACCACCCAAGAACGCAATATCAGTTCCTGAACGAATTGGTGCATAAAAATCAGCAACGGATGCCGAGCGATTAAAACGTGGATCTACAACAATAAATGTCGCATTACGTCTTTGTTTTGCTTCAACAACCCAACGAAAACCAACAGGATGCGCTTCTGCCGCATTCCCACCCATTACAATAATTACATCGGCATTACGAATATCAACCCAGTGATTCGTCATGGCGCCGCGACCAAATGATGGAGCAAGACTTGCTACCGTAGGACCATGTCAGACCCGGGCCTGATTATCGATCGCTACCATTCCTAATGATCGTGCAAATTTACCTGTAATGTGTGCAGCTTCGTTACTAGCAGCTGATGCCGCCAACATACCTGTAGAAACCCAACGGTTAACGCGAGTACCTTTCTCGTCATTAACAAGCATATTAGCATCACGATCTTCTTTGATCAATTCTGCGATTTCTTTATATGCTTGATCCCAACTGATTCGCTCCCATTTATCAGAATTAGGACGACGAACTTCTGGATATTTCAAACGGTTTGGACTGTGTACATAATCCAAAAGACCTGCACCTTTAGGACATAATGCACCACGGCTTACTGGATGATCTGGATCACCTTCTACGTGAATGATGCTTTCTTTAGCATTAAATGCGCCATCGCCCATGCTATACATTAAAAGTCCGCAACCAACCGAGCAATAAGTACAAGTATTACGAACTTCTTTTGCACGTAATATTTTGTACTGGCGAACCTCAGCATTAGCAATCCCTGGAGCCATCCCCATCAATGCTAAACCAGTTCCACCCACAGCTCCTGCGGACAGTTTAAAAAACTGTCGTCTAGAAACTTCCATAGATTACCTCTTTAAATTCTAATCATCTAATAACATTATCTTTATCTCGATTAAAAGATAAACGAGCATTATATACTTTTTTTAATTAACTTTCCGGCTAAGTAGTTACCTGAATGATTGATTTATCAATTAAATTTAGCTTAATAATGTTTAATAAATACATTAACTATAATCTTAGTTAATTTTTAATTTATTAACATAAATATACTTTCGCTCTTTTTGTTTAGCATTTCAAGCTCTCATAATGATTTTTTAATATTATTTGATCAATTAGTTACTTAATACCATTATGGTCAATATTTTTAAATATACATCATTAATTCATATAAAATAGAATAACATTATATTTTTCAACAACATAAATTATAATTATTAAGATATAAACCTAAGCATGATTTATGACCTAGCAAATTTAAGTATATTAGCTTTTAATAATTGACCTGTTTCAGATGTACATTTATTCAGATGGATAATCAGCAACCTTTAATACATTGTAAATATAGTGTTTATAGCTCTGTATTAAATCACTATTTTCACAGTCGGATAATTTACCATCACATAGATATCTCATTTTAATATTGGCTTCATAATACGGTGAAACCTGAGCGTTAATTCTTTCAAGAATGAGTCCGCCCAAAAAGTTAATATCCGTAATTGAGTTACTGAATGGTGCTTCATTCGAGAGATTATCTTTCATAAAAAATTGTGTGGCATACAGAGGATTACTAAACAAGTCTTCACGAACAGCTTTACCATATAACGCAGGTTGATGATCCCCAAAATATAAAAACAATGTTGGTCTCTCACGATTCAGCATCTGGTTTGAAAATTTATCAGTGGCTTTATTTAAAGCCTCTTGTCTTTGCAGATAATCATTCAATCTTCTTGCTACTTTTTCATCTTTCAAATGAGGCAATAAGTTATATTGATCTTCTGACTCCTCATCATATGGACCATGTTCATTCATAGAAAGCATAAATACTGCCACTGGTTTCTCTGAATACGCTTCTAAAATTTCAGCCACATAATCTAGCATCTGCTCACTAGTAATATCCCATAAATTAGAATTAATATTTGCATCATAACCAAGGTCTTGTGGCTGCAACACTAAATCGATACCAAAATTTTCATAAGCTTCACGAGTATTGTAGTTATCTTTGGTCATTGGTGTTAGCAATACAGTGAAATATCCATTGTTTTTCAATTCTTGATAAAAGCTTGTCTGAATATGTGGTGCAACCGTATAAAATACAGAATGTTTTCTGTGTCCAAAATCATTAGTATCTAACCCTGTTGCAAATGAAAATTCAGATAGCCATGTTCCACCGCCAGTTGTTTGCACTCTCAATGGTCCGTATGCAGTTAAAAATGATGCAGATGGATCAAACATGGATAATTTAGGTAATTTTGCATCTTTGATATCAAAATAATCTCTATCTACTGTAGACTCTTGCAAAAAGACGACTATATCAGGCTTTACCTTTAGATCAGACTCTAAAGTAACCTCAGCAGCTTTTTCCAAGAATAACTGAGAATCACCTTGATAAATAGGCGATTCGTAATGCATACCATTGATAGTCATCCATAGATTTATGATCACTCCTTTACCATTAGGCAGTTTAGTCTGCCAACTAGCAATATTTTCTTTGGATAAAGTAATCTGATAAATCCCTGAACTTAATAAAACAAAAATAAGAAATGAAATTGATCGTGCCTTTAATCCGAAGGCTCGTCCTTTTCTAAACAAATATAAAGTCACACCTACAATACTTATAAAAAGCGCAGTAATGACTACCATTCCCCAATATTGATTTAAAGTATCAAAATTATTGGTATCAAACATCAGTACAAAATCAGTGAAAAATAGTCGGCTTTTAAAATAGTAAATTTTAGTTTGATTAATGATTTGAAGCGTCACTAATGAAAAAATTGTAGCTAAATAACTTTGTAGTAATTTCCCTATTATGGCAAACCACGCCCCAAACAGAGCAATTGCACTCATTGGGCCGATCATGCCTAATAGAGAAAAATCTGCTTTATAAAAAGTGATGCCAATCCCTAAAAGGGATAAAACTACGATATAGAAAACTTTAAGATATTTAGCCAAAGACGATTTCATGTGTTTTATTTCAATCAATAATGTGGTGGTTTTTCATCTGCCAAAGAAATTGGTGATTCTTCTGTTGCACTTGTGAATTTCACAGCCAGCTTTACCAACTCATTTTTTAAGTCTTCGATCTGCTGTTGCTGATCAATCAAACATTGGTTTAAAGTTTCTATCGTTAACTCATGAAAAGATTCACGTTGCTCAAGCTCATCCAATCGAGCTTTTACCAAAGCCATTTCATCATCTAACATACATTTCCTTCAAACAATTCATACTAAAAATTTCACTAGCGGCAAAGTATATCAAACTACCTCAGTATTTATAAAAATCTTCATCATTAAAATTTATTGATCTTTTTTTTCAGCATATTTTGTACGGCTATCAGCAAATGTTTGAGCTTAGATAAAGTAATCTTGCTTGGCTCAGGCGAATAATAATGTAAAACCATTGCATTAACCATTTCATCAAGTTTTTCTTTATCTTCTTTTGAAAGATATTTGGATAATTTTTCAGACAATTCAATCGGAGCTGTACTAATTGGCAGATCTAAATGATATCTCTGATTAACAAATGCAATAATTTTGAAATACTCTTGATTCACATTGAAATAAAAGTATCGCCATGGCTTTAAGAAGATAATCATTTGCACGAAAATAAATGCAATAATTAAGCCAATCGATATTTTCACTAAGGTAAAAACACTCATAAAATCTATATTAAACAGATCTTTTAATAATGACTGCTGAGCTTGGCTTTTATAACCTAATACCAATTTTGCCCAACGATAATCGATCATATCTTGAAATTTAGTCATAGAAATTTTGAGATCATCCCACATCGATGCTGTTTTACTACCTGTGAGCTGATTGATTAAATCATCAACACCCAAATCGATTCGATTAGGTGCAACTGCTGAAGTTGGATCAACTCTCACCCAACCATTTTGATCATCCCAATATTCCACCCAAGCATGCGCATCTTTTCCTCTAACTTCCACGAGCTTTTTAGCCGGATCTAAATCACCTCCCAAATATCCAATCACAACGCGGCTAGGAATATTCGCTTTTCTTAGCATAAATGCTGTCGCACTTGCATAATGCTCACAAAATCCAACCTTAGAATCAAACATAAACTCATCAATGCTATCGCCATTATTTAATAATCCTGGTTCCATCGTGTATTGATAACCATTTTGCTTAAAATTATTCAAAATTGCTTGAACCACTTCTTGATTATTACTAGAGTTTTTAACGATACTTTCAACCAATGCAGTTGTCTCAGGATTATTATTCGTCGTTTGTAAAAATTGGTTGAGATTATATTCACCTGTTCTAGGATTCACCTGCGTTAATAATGTCGTATTCGGGTAATAATCTGCTTCATACTGAATACGAGCATCCACTGGATGATTAAATTCAAACCTAAAATCACCATAAGATAAAATACGATTTGTACGATTTCTATGGCTAAAATCAACTTCTGATAAATCCAATGTTGCCAAATATCTCTGATAACTTGGATCAAAAATGACAGAATATTTTTGAGCACCAACATTATTATTAATTTTATATTGAACGGGCGTAAGACTTTGAGCACTGTCTGATTGTGTCCATGCTCTGCCGTCAAACTGATCCAACGTTAAACTACGCCAATACAAATCTTTTGCACGCGGTATATTTTCAGTAAATTCTGCCCATAAAATATGTTTTTCGCTATTGGCTAATTCTGCAATACTGCCTGGCTCCATTCTATTGGAAACCCCTGTTTGTGCTTGTGGTTCGCTTTGCCCTTTCGGCACACTTGGTAACATGGAAGGAAATCGTGGAAAAATTACAAATAAAATCACCATTAATGGCAATGAAATCACCATAATTTTCAAACCAGTCAAAAATAGTAATTTATTAGAATAAATGCCATAGCCCATCTGTTGAAGGCCGATCATTCCTGTAATTAGTGTGATAAATACCAATAATGAGAATGCAAATATATAAGCAGAGGTATCAAACAAATACATCGAAGCCAATGCGATAAATCCAATGCAACCTAGAACATATCCATCTCTTAATGTTTTCGACTCAATAAACTTCAAGCCATAAACAGCCATAAACAGAATCGTACAGCCTTCTGTATTGAGAAAATTGCCTTTCGTTAAATACAGCGTACCGATGATTGCTGCTATAATCACAAACTTTATCACGCCATTTGGATAGCCAATTTTCATGCGAAAAATTTGAATGCGCCAAATAAAACAGACCATAAAAATGGCTGCAACCCAAATGGGTAAAAATATAAAAAGCTGAGGAATTAACGTCAAAATAAATGCAGTACTGAACCATAAAATGCTATTTCGAGTTAAATCCTTTTGTGACATATTTTTTGAACTACTCATACAAAGTCCTATATAAAGCCAAGGCTTCTAAACATTTTTTTGTATGCACATCATTGGAATCAGGCTCTATAGATTCTGCACCTAACGTTAAACCAAAACGGCGCTTATTTTTAGACAGCTCCAAAACCCAATAACACATGTGAGATAAACGTGTTTCTAAGTTACCTGTAAAATCTTGCTCATTAAGCCAAATCTCATCTGATGCTTGCTCCACAAATGATTTCACCAATAAACCATTGCCTTTTGCATAAGCTTTCCAATCAATTCGCGAGATAGAATCGCCCATTTGATAATTTTTCAATTCATCAAAATTATCTACGCCACGCTTTTTAGAAATATTGTTATCTAAATAATCGTTATCATCTTTATTTTCAGCATTGCCAAATTGCAAACTTGACTCAATTGGCTTTGGATAACACAACGTCGATTGATCCAAATCCACATAGCTCCAAGCCCTAAATATCCCTAAAGGATAAGTCGTTTCTACAGTAAATCTCGGCAAACGAACTCTGCCACGTTTAGTTTCTGGCACAAAAAGATAAGTTGTTGCACTTGCTTTAGCTGCACAATCAACGAAATTACTGGAATCCTTTGTATATAGCCAAACACTATGATGCGCTGCTCTCAAGCTTTCCACCGTAATACCAAAACTCGCATCATCACCCGCAAACACAGGATGACTTCCCGCACCACGCAAATGGATATTATCCATGTTTCGCCATGTCAAAATAATGGTTGAAACAAAGATCGAAATCAGCCAAAACAGCAAAATATAAACCAGTGAATTTTCAAAATTCATGGCCATAATCAATAATACAAAACACATCGCAATATAAATAAAACCAAATTTTGTTGGAAATATGAAGATCTGTTTTCTATTTAAGGTGATTCTGCTGTTTTTGGGGATTCTCTGATTAACTCTATCTTTAAATGATTTTAATTTAACCATATTATTTATTTTTTATTGTACGCTAGGGATGTTTTCTAATAACCAATGAACCAAATCTCTACTGCTGCTTGCTTGTTGTCCAATTTGTCGTAATCGGTGCTCAACCACACTTGGTAAAACGGCTTTAACATCTTCAGGAACAATGTAATCTCTGCCTGCAATAAATGCATAAGCTTTTGCAGATTTTAATAGTGCAACACTTCCTCGCGGTGATATTCCTGTCGTAAATCTTGCTTCTGAGCGTGTAGCTTCTGCAATGCGTAAAATATAGCTTAACAATGCATCGGAAGCATGAATTTTATCCACTGCATCTTGCATTAAAGCGAGCTCTTCTTTGGTTAGTAATGCAGGTAAACTGGTAATTTTATCTCGATTGGTTTCACCTTTTAATATCTTCATTTCAGCATCTGTTGCAGGATAACCAAGAGAAATCGCCATCAAAAATCGATCCATTTGAGAATCAGGTAAAGGATACGTTCCACTGCCTGAAGTATTCGGATTTTGTGTTGCGATCACAAAAAAATGTTCAGGTAATTTATATGTTTTACGGCCAATAGAAACTTGTCTCTCTTCCATAGCTTCTAACAAGGCACTTTGACTTTTTGGCGTGGTTCTATTGATTTCATCTGCCAATAAAACTTCTGTAAAAACAGGACCGTGATGCAATATGAATTTTTTGTTTTCAGCATCAAAAATCTCCCCGCCAATAATATCGCCGGGGAGCAAATCTGATGTAAATTGAATACGCTGATATGATAATCCTAGAACTTTAGCCAAGCTATGTGCCAATGTGGTTTTACCCATTCCTGGCAAATCTTCTAAGAGTAAATGACCTTTAGCTAATAAGCAGGCTAAACTTAAAGTCACCTGCTCTTCTTTGCCCAAAATCACATTATTTAATATTGTTTTTATTTTTAGTATTTTATTATGCATATCATCTTTTAATTTAAGTTTATTTATATTTTACGAGCAACTTTCTCAAATCTTGGTTCATTCGTTAATTCTGAGTATTTTGTCACTGGCTGAGACAACATTGCCATTTGATTCTCTGATACGAAGAAGTGCATATTACGTGCATTTAACAAACGAATAATCGGTGCATTTTTATCCCAAGTGTATTTACCTTGAAAAATAATTGGACGGCCAACAGGCGCACCATTTTTCACATCTTGCTCAGCATAACGATATTGACCATATTGATTCAATTGTAATTTTGCCACTTTATAATCGCATCCATCACATGGCAACTTAGCATTGTATGTTCCTGCAAAATCTAAGCTATTTTGTACAGTTTCACTCGGTGTTTCAACAGGTGCTGCTGGTGCTGTAGGCGTTTTAGATGGAAGACTGATACATCCAGCCAATACCAAAGGAACGATTGCAATTGCTAATTTTTTTTTCATAATAATCTCCAATAGATTGATCGATTCAATGGTTGCTTATTGTATAACAAATTACGCACTCATTTGACTTTATTTAGAAATGTAACCTATGATTCCTTTTTATTTTCTGATGCGCACATTATGAATTCTACACGTTTTAATACTTTAAGCAGTCATTTTCAAGACAAAATCTATGCTTCATTCAAAGGAAAATTGCGTCTTGCCATTTTAAAACGTGACTTTGAAAATTTTGATTTGATTCAACCTAATTGCAAAACATTGGATATTGGCGCAGGCCAAGGTCAGTTTTCTCACTTGCTAGCTAGCAATCAACACTCAATAACGCTGTTAGAATCCTCAGAAAATATGCTAGATCTCGCCAAAGAACGATTCTCGCAAGATGATCTATCCGCCATATTTATTCATGATGAACTGCAAAATATTCCTACCAAGTTAGATGATCAATATGATTTAGTGATGGCTCATGCAGTGATTGAATGGCTAGAAAACCCTGCTGATATCATTCCGATTTTACAGCACACTACACATAGCAACTCTACAATTTCTTTGCTTTTTTATAATCTCAATGGCTTGATTTATCACAATTTAATTCGTGGCAATTATCGCTATATTCAAAAAAATAATTTTCGTGGTGAATATGGTGGATTAACACCTATTTCCCCAGTTAATCCCACTGAATTAGAAGAAACACTCAATCAAAATGGTTTTGAAGTGATTCATAAAAGTGGTATTCGCACTTATTACGATTATATGACCAAAGAAAATAAGCAAAAAATCTCTGAAGAAGAGCACATTGAAATGGAGATGAATTGCTCAACTCAACCGCAGTTTTTACCCAACGCTCGTTATTTACACTGGTTAATTAAGCCAATCTCATGAATGAATTTTTAACAAAGCCCAAAGCATCCGATCTGAAAGAATTTCACACGCAATTAATGGATTGGTTTGATAACAATGGTCGACATCACCTGCCTTGGAAACCTCAAGATAAACAGAGTGAATCACAGAATATTTATCACATTTGGCTCTCTGAGATTATGTTACAGCAAACTCAGGTTGCGACTGTTATTCCCTATTTTCTAAATTTTATTGAAAAATTTCCAACTTGTAATGATTTAGCCAATGCACCATTAGAAGAAGTGCTGAAAGCTTGGGAAGGCTTAGGTTATTATGCTCGCGCAAGAAATCTTCAGCACGGAGCACAATTTATTCGTGACAATTTCCATGGAATTATTCCAAAAGATTATTTGTCTATTCAAGCTATGAAAGGTGTTGGCCGCACAACAGCTTCAGCCATCATGAGTCAAGGATTCAATCGCCCTTTTGCGATCTTAGATGGTAATGTTAAACGCGTTACAGCGAGAATTACCGGTGCTTTACATCCTGAGAAGCAATTAGAAAAAACTCTACTGCCTTTTGCCTATATGTTAGCGATCCAAAATCGCCCCAATGATTATACTCAAGCCATTATGGATTTTGGTGCAACCATTTGTACAAAGTCACCAAAATGTTCTGAATGCTTTTGGCAAGCCAACTGCATTACACATCAAAACAATAAAGTTGACCAAATTCCTGCTAAAAAAATCAAATTAATTAAAAAGAATATAGAACTTTATCCTGTTGTTATTCAAAACCAATTGGGTGAATTGATCTTTCATCATCGTGTAAATGAATCCATTTGGCATAATTTATATGAATTTCCACACATAGAAACTCATTTAGATGACATTGAGAACTTATTATCAGATCACTCGATTAAAATCATTCATACGGAAGAGTTACCAAGCTTTAAGCATGTATTAACACACATTAACTATGAAATTCATCCTTTAGTTATCAAAGTTGAATCTACAAAGAGCTCGGTGATTTTTAATCAAAAAGAGTATGAATGGAAAGCTCGATCAGATTATGAAGCATATGCAAAAACTAAACCAACCAATGATATTCTTGATCTTTTAAAACTCTAAATAATAAAAAGCCCGCAACTTTTAGCGGGCTTTTTTATATTAACAATCTATTTAAGTTGAAAACATTTCATTAATACTGATGCGTTTTTTATACAACTGAATTGTTTCAATTTCTCGCACTGTACATCCTGTTCCTGTATGTATATCGCCTTTACATTCTACTTCTATTGCATCTTTTGGCTCCGTATATGTAGAACTTTCTTCCCCTACAATTCTCAACAACTCTCTCTGTAAATTTTTATCAATTTCTTCGAGGTGTGATGTGCTATTTCCTTCAGGGTCTTCAATAATATCTGTACCAGTGACACCGCCCTCTGCTGTATTTGTGGTTCCTTCATTTGCAACACTGCCTTTTGTCGAGGTGGCGCCACCATTTTTAAGTTTAAAAGATAATATCTTGCCAAATGCTGCATCTGCTAAGCATGGGTCATATAATCCATCCACTTCAAATGCATTTTCTCGCTCATAAATTCCCCAGGTTGCAAATATTACAGCGTCTCGTGCAGCGTCATATTTAGGATTTTGAATAATCCTCTCACCTGATTTAACCCCATCAGCAATTAATCGTACATACCAACCATCTTCACCGCCTGTTACATTACCTGAATTAGGGTTTTCTATTGCTGGAATGGCTATATCTAATTGATGAGTGTCTTTTAGCAAATAATCAATTTTAGTACCATCTTTATAATTGACCGTGCCAACTTTTAAGTTTTTTGTGGTCAGTAATGGCACTAAAGGTACTTTCATCTCAACAAACTCAGCTACTGTGACAGTAGATACATTACTTTGTTTATTTCTATCTAAGATATTATAAACACTATGCTCAACCAAGGAGTTATCTCGTCTATCTAAATCTTGGCTTGCTGCAATCCCTGTTCCAAATGAGATGCTATAAAGACCTGTAATGTGATTTTTAGTTACCAATGGCTTAACAGAAATAGCAGATTGCCCGAAATTACTCGGTGCTGTCGCTGCTTTGAATAATAATGTCACTCTAGTTGTATTATCATCAGTAAAATCTGCATTCACAAACTCTACTCTATAAAGTGCTCCTGAATAATCACCGACATAAATTTTATTAATTTTCTGACCATTTGTAGAATCAGGGCTCACGATAATGGATGGAGTTCCTGCCCCCCCACCTTCTTTACTCAGCACAATTTCATGCAGCTTTTCACCTGTATAAGCATCAATAAAATATAAGCTAGATTGATCAACACCAAAACCATTACCAAATATACCAACAACCTGACCTCTAGCTTCTTTTCGCTCATTGGTAATGACTCTATTAAAGAAACTAAACCCCGAATATGTATAACCTAAGTTTTCAAATCCTTTAGTTCTATACTCTTTTGGCCCTTCATTAGTGATTTCAAACAGCGGTAATACTTTATCAATGGGATCTGTGACTTTAATCGCTGGCGGAATAGTTGATCGCAACACCCAATTTTCCACGACATTTTTAGGTGCACCATAAACTCTATAACCAACAAGGCCTTTACCACCACTGCCCATGGATGTTAATCCTATCGTTGCATACATATCACCAACTGTTTGCTGATATACCTTTCCATCAACTAAATTAGTTTTTCCTTCCAAAACTAAAGTTGCTTCTCTGTTATCTTTGGCTATCTCATCCAATCGATGAACTAATAACTGTGGAAAATATGCTGTATTTCTAGCACCAGCTTTTTCTTTATTAGTTAAACCTCTTTGTGCATTAATGAAATTGATAAAGCCATCATTATCACTGATGATTAAATAATTGACAGGCTGATATTTTGCCTTATATTTCAAAAAATTAATCATCTCAGAGCTTAACCCTTTCGACATTTTATCGTTGGCAACATTGATGTTTAAAACATCTTTATTAACGATGACCAAATCAGCATTTGTGACGCTACCCATTGGTTGCAAACGGCCTCTTAATTGATTGGCATGCGTTGTTTTTTCAAAATTAGTTAACCATTCAATGTAATTATCATGAAAAGTCACGCCATAATCCAAAGAGTTATAAATGCTTGCAAACTGCTTTTTGACATTAGCATCAGTCAAATGTGCAAACTTAACACCATTATTACCTTTGCCCATATCCAAGTATGTTAGATAACGTCCTTGATTGGCTTTGATTGTATTATTTGTATTCCAAAGTTCCATATCGCTAATAATAGGTTTCTTAATTTTTGTCCCAGGTTCTTCTGTATAACCACTGATATAAGGTGCCATAGCCCTGATGTTGCCAAATCTTTGTCTAAAGCTATATGTCGTATTATAAACAACCGTTCCAACTGTTGATAAATCAACTTCTCCAGCAGTAATTGTAGGGCGGCCTTTCAGCGCATTAACATTAATTCTATCACTCACGGCTAAAGTACTACTTGTACTCTTGATGATGCTTGAAAAAATAGTATCGAATGCATACATAAGATCTTCAGCATTACCATTGCCTTGGGCAAATCCTAAGTTCATTCCTTTAGTTGGGCTTGTAATATCTAAATAAATGGGAGATTTTGGATTAACAAACAAACTTACGCTATGGGTAATAATAGGCATAGCCGTTGAAAAATTATCATTCCAAGCCTTACCTGCATCATCTTTATTTTTTGATTCCCAATTCCCATTTTTAAAAACAGGTTTTACCGCATACCTAAGATCTACCTTAGCCGTTAATTCTCCTATTTTTTTCCCCGTAACATTTGCAGAAATGGATTGATTAACACCATTCACTTTAAGATGTGAAGATAAATTGCCCGTTACAATGCCATCTGTTTCACCAATTCCCCATACTGTAGTGTCATTTGGCTCACCATCGGTCATCACAATCATGTGATTTTGCTGACAACGATAGCGTAATGGTGTTTCATGTTGTACGTAAGGAAAATAGCAATGTTTACCATTACATTCTGATAGCACTCTAGGAAACTGTGTAAACCTTTGATTTACACCCATTTTAGTCACAGGTTGCCCACGATACATTTTGATGGCTTCATATACAGCGGGATACATCGGTGTATTTCCCGGTGATTTCAAAATCATATTAGAGACTGGCGTAATAATCTGTCTTTGAAATTCAATATCAGTCAAACCAGAATAATCTTTAATGGGTAATTTTATTAATCCATTCCCAACATTTAGTAAGCTAGTGACGTTATCATTCACCTGCCATAAAAAAGAAACGCCAATATAAGCCTTATCTCTATATTTATGCATAATCGTTTTATAAGCATAATCCAAAGCGACTGATCGACTGACCTTAGTACAATTGATAATTCTAGGTGGTTTTTTCTTTCCATTAATTAGACCATTTACAGCTTTTTCATCATCCCAAGGGATATAAGTATTACCTGAGAATGGATCATATTCACCTAAATTTTTACGTTCATTGTGCCATTGCGTCGTTTGTCTCTGACAGATGGGAGATCCAAAACCATAACTATGTTCTGGCATGATCGTATCGTTTGTTTGCATGGATGCTGAATCATCATAGACCATATGAATATTAGGTTTTGCCTGAGATGTGCTAAAAGCAGGAATCGGAGAAGGTTTGAATTTCTCTGCATTGGCAACTGATGAAGCATTAATCGCTAAAATTAATAGCCAATATTTTATTAATATCTTGTTATTCATTATATTTCTCACTCTACATTATGACTTTACATTTATTTTCATTTGCAATTAAATACATGTATTCATTTACATAAAAATACAATAAGGTATTGATATTTAAGAATATTTTAATAAGAAAAGATTTTAATACTCATTAATAATTTTTATAAGATGATAATAAAATGAACTTAATTCTAAAGAGATTATTTATGCAAGCCGTTAAATTAAGCTAATCAGACATTAATAATAAAAAAGCCCGCAATTATGAAAATTGCGGGCTTTTTAGAATAAGGATTGATTACTTGATCAAGCTCATAAATTCTGCTCTTGTTGCTGCATTTGCTCTAAATGCACCTAACATTGCTGATGTGATCATATGTGAGTTTTGTTTTTCAACACCACGCATCATCATGCACATGTGCTTTGCTTCAATCACAACTGCAACACCTAATGCACCTGTCATTTCTTGAATCGCTGATGCAATTTCAGTAGTCAATGATTCTTGAATTTGTAAACGACGAGCGTACATATCAACGATGCGAGCAATTTTTGAAAGCCCCAATACTTTACCATTAGGTAAATATGCAACGTGCGCTTTACCGATGAATGGCAATAAATGATGCTCACACAATGAGTATAGCTCGATATCTTTTACCAAAACCATTTCGCTACTGTCTGATGTAAAAATAGCACCACCGACCACTTCTTCTACAGTTTGCTCGTACCCACGACACAGATACTTCATAGCTTTAGCTGCACGTTTTGGTGTATCCACTAAGCCTTCACGCTCAGGATCTTCACCAATTTCAGTAATGATTGCACGATAATTATTTTCTAAATCAGACATGTCACTCAACTCAACGAGATTAAATAAAGCTACGAAGTCTACTAGCAATTCCCTATTTTTTCAATGATATTCACTTAAATCACAAAACAGCGTTATAATCCCTTTTTGTTTAAATGAATTAAGGAAAAACATGATCTCTTCTATGACTGGTTTCGCTAGAGAAACTGTTGCTACAGAATTTGGTTTATTGTCCATAGAACTTCGCAGTATCAACCATCGTTATTTAGAGACCTACTTCAAATTACCTGAGATTTTGCGAGCTTTTGAAGCCAATTTAAGAGATCAAATTCAAAGCCAAATCAAACGTGGAAAAATTGAGATTTTAGTGCGTTTAGAGTCATCAGAAACTTCTAACCAAGAATTAGTATTCAATGATGATTTAGCGAAAAAAGTGATTGCTTTATATCGTCACGCAAATGAATTATTGGGCAGTGCTCATGCATTATCACCGAATGAATTAATCCGTTTTCCTAATATGCTGACAACAACAGCACCAGATCCTGAAAAATTAGAAGCAATCACACAACAAACATTTGCTACAGCAATTCAATCTTTGGTGAACAATCGCCAAGCAGAAGGTTCGCGTATTCAAGTGGTTATTGATGATCGCTTAAACAAAATCGAAGCTTTAACACAAGAAGCACAAATACTTCGCCCAGAAGCGATTCAAAGATTGCGCGATAAATTAAATGCTCGTTTGCAAGAATTTCAAGTCGAAGTAGATCAACAGCGTTTGGAACAAGAATTAGTATTTGCGATCCAAAAATTAGACATTGATGAAGAGATTGATCGCTTGGGCTCTCATGTTGCTGCAATGCGTGAAGCTTTACAAAGAAACGAAGCAATTGGCCGTCGTTTAGACTTCTTAACACAAGAATTTAATCGCGAAGCAAATACCTTAGGCTCTAAATCACAAGATGCTCAATTAACTGCAATTGCAGTAGAGCTCAAAGTTCTTATAGAACAAATCAGAGAACAAATTCAAAATATTGAATAATATTTCATAAACTAAGCCCTATGTTTTAGGGCTTTTTTATAAGCCAATAATTATAGATATGTTTTATAAAAATCCTTATTACGATCCCACTAAATCGCATCACACTAAAAAAGGCTTTCAAAATCCTGAGCCTTTAGAAATTCCAATCACTCGTGTTGCTAAATGGTTAAAAGAACGTTGGTCAACCAATGCACCACCTTTACCAAAAGGTGGCTATGCAAAATTTATACAAGATTGGATGGTTGAAGCTCATTTTCCTGATCACGGCGATTATGTGACTTGGTTAGGCCATTGTTCTTTATATTTTCATTTAGATAATTTTGGCATTTTAACGGATCCTGTATTTTCTGAACGCGCCTCTTTTTTAAATTGGATTGGACCAAAGCGCCAAACGCCTCGCCTTATTAATATTCAAGACATTCAGACTTTGCAGTATGTGCTGATCTCACATGAACATTATGATCATTTAGATTACGCCACAATCATGCAATTGAATCAGCACTTCAAAAACCTAACTTTTATCGTGCCACTTGGACTAGAGCGTTGGTTTCATAAAAAAGGCATTCAAAATGTCATTCCTTTAGATTGGTGGGATAGTTATACAATCACTGATAATTTAGTAATTACGGCAACTCCAGCACAACATTGGAGTAATCGCGATCCTTTTTCTCGCAATCGTAATTTATGGTGCGGTTATATGATTAGCCATAAAAATCGTCATCATTATTTTGCAGGTGATACTGCTTATGCTAAAAATCTTTTAGAAATTGGCGAGCGATTTGATATTGATTATGGCTATATGCCGATTGGTTGCTATGCGCCTGAATGGTTTATGGGCTATCAACATATTTCGCCAAAAGACTCTGTGAGATTACATTCGGAACTCAAAATTAAGCAGTCGATCGGTATCCATTGGGGTGTATTTGCTTTGGGCGATGAGCCTTTTGATGAAACGCCAATTGAGGTTCAATCAGCTTTGAAAAGCTATGATACACCGCCATTGTTTAAAGTTGTGCCTATTAATACAACTTTGAAATTAACTTGATCTTTGTTATTCTAGCGGACTTTAGCGCCTGTAGCTCAGTTGGATAGAGTACCAGTTTCCGAAACTGGGGGCCAGAGGTTCGATCCCTCTCAGGCGCGCCAAACTTAATAAATATATATTAAATTTTATAATCTCTTCTTCAAGAGTTCTTGAAGCATTTCATTTCTCTCTTATCCTTTCTTTTATAAATATTTTGAAAAAATATCTCGATATTTATTGCTACTAATAATCAATCGAAAACCATCGATAAAATAAGCTAGTCTAGCTTGAGAAATTCCAGTATGTTCAGAAGGTAACCATACATATATATTTTGTTTAATCTGATCACAATACTCATCGTTAGGTTCAAAATTTCTACCAATAAGCTCACAATAATTACCTAAAATATGATCTCCTAGTTTATTGTCTAAATTTGTAATAACTGCATCAAGATCATTAATATAGATTTCAATATGCTCAACATTATCATCAATTGTTACTACCTTAGTTCTATTGTTATAAGACACACTAGGGTCTGAATTATCCATATACCCCTTTATAAATTCTACGCCTTGCTCCCCAAATAATAGTTGTTGATGGTATTTATCAATATCTTTTAATGGACACCCTATTTTGATTTCTTGTATCTCTACAGCATTTTTATCACAAGCGAATGCGTTAGACACACAAAAAATCAAAATTAAACTAATGAAAACTCTCATAATATTTACCTAAAAATAAGTTATTAATTTCATTGAGATAGTATTGTATGACATACCAAACCATATTAGTAAAAAACATCTTTACTTATATCAAAAATCAAATATATCCTTATATTTCATGTAATAAAAAAAGATCGCCTAAGCGATCTTATAAAATTTTCAAGTATCAAACTATTCCGCAATAATATCTAAAAATACTAATGGAACATCACCACTGTTTTTCAAAGCATGTGATTGTCCTTTACGTACGATTGTTACATCGCCTGCGTGAACAATATGCTCAGTACATCATCATTTGTAAATGTGCCTTCACCTGAAATAATGATATAAGCATCTTCATTGGTTTCATGTTTATGCATACCTATTGAATCACCAGGCTGTAAGGTCATCCAGCCAATTTCTTTAAATGATTCACTGTCAGCGGCATCATCACGTTTAAAAGCAAATTTACCATATAGAGTTCCTACGCCATTGCCTACTTCTTGTCGATCATCCTGAATTAATTCATCTTTTTAAAAATATCTGCTGAGGCAACATTCATTGCAGCTAGAACAACAGTCATGGATAAAATTTTCTTTAACATAATAAAGCCCCTTTTAATCTGATCTTCATGAGATTTGCATTTATAAATGATAGGAAAATCAGCAATGCCACTAAAAATCCTATTAAGATAATAACAATATTAATATTATCTTATTTATTATCGACTATAATAAATACATTATTAAATGATAATCACAGACCTTAAATTCATTAATTTATATATATACGCTAGATTTATAATTCATATAGCATCTATTTTTTCAATAAATTACTTAAAGATTAAATTTTGTGTTATAATGCACGATGCCTAAAAGCATTACATAATAAAAAAAGAGGTACATAACAATGTTAAACACAAATCTACATTCATTGCTACTGAGCTTTGAATGCCCACAATGCAAAAATTCAACATCTCAAACAGCAATTAAAATTCAAACAAATAAGAGTCTTGGTTGTAGCGTATGTTGTAATAAAATTTCAATTAGTAATTTTGAGTTAATGAAAAAAATTAACCAACTAACTTAATCATTAAGATGATAAAAAGCCCACATAAAGTGGGCTTTTTAAGTATTTCACTATGCATTAATCACTAAGTTAAAATCTTCATCTAAGAAAAATTGAGCCTCTGTCCACTCATCGACTTTTCCTGTCACTTTAAATACAAAAGTTTTGTCATCAGTATTAATATTATTAACCATAATATCAAAGCGCCCAACGTTGTAATGATTCATCAATACATATTTAAGTGCCTCTTTAACAAAAACATCCGTCGCTACAACATTATTTTCAATATCAAATCTTTCAACTTTCTCTCTAATGATCACACCTTGAGCAGATAAATCCTCGGGTAACACCGCACGATTTAATAGGTATTCATCATATTTTTTTAATACATCCACTTCGTCTTGCGTCAAAAGCTGACGATTCAACATATTTTTCACAATATGCACATGTAAATCATGACTATATATAGTATTAGTCTGCATTTTAGATTTGCATAAAAACTTCATAAATTTCTCCTAAAAATGGGCTTTTCAGCTAAATACTATCCTTGAATCATCTTTTCAACTTCGGCCAAATCAACCGAGACTAATCGAGAAACGCCAGGTTCGCTCATCGTTACACCGATCAACGACTCAGCAATCGACATGGTCGTTTTATTGTGAGTAATGAAGATAAACTGTACCTTATCGCACATTTCTTGCAACAATGAACCTAATCTTCGAACGTTTGCTTCATCCAATGGCGCATCTACTTCATCCAAAATACAGAATGGTGCAGGGTTTAAGTTAAAAATAGCAAAAACTAAAGCCGCCGCCGTCAAAGCTTTTTCACCACCTGATAAGAGATGAATCGTACCTGGTTTTTTCCCTGGTGGACGAGCAATGATATTAATTCCACCCACCAATGCATCTTCGCCTTTCAATTCCAAATATGCTTCACCGCCACCGAATAAGCGCGGGAACAATTTAGAAAAATCAGCATTCACAGTATTGAATGTTTCCATAAAGCGATCACGAGTTTCTTGGTCTATTTTCTGAATGGCTGTTTCTAGCTCAAACAAAGCTTTATTTAGATCTAAATCTTGTTCATCCAAATACGTTTTGCGTTCACTTAAAACTTTGCACTCTTCTATCGCAATTAAATTAACTGCGCCAATTTTGCTCAATTTAGTTTGAATGGATTTCAATAACTCTTCGATATTCTCAGCATCAATTTCAATCATCTCTTGTGATAAAGACTGTAATTCTTCCTCACTCAATGTATCAAGCAGAGTTTCCCAGTTTTTAATCGTGTACTCTTCATGGGCTTTAAACTCTGCATTACGGAGCATCAAAGATTGAATCATCTCTTTTTGACTTTCGATGTGCTTTTCTTGGCTCTCTTTCAGCTTTTCTTCTTGATCCAGCTGTATTTGAATCTCTTCAACTGCGGTCGCTAAATCAACTTTTGCAGATTCTAATTCTATTAATGCCTCATTATGAAACATTAATTCTTCTTCAATAATAATGGCATCATCACTATTTTCTAAAATCTCTTTTTTTTCTGTTAATTTCGCCAAAGATTGTGTTTTTTCCAGCTTTAATCGTGCAAGATTCGTCTCAATCTCTTTCGCTTTAAATTGCACTGCATCCAATAAACGAACTTCTTCATTCACTTTTTGGGATAACATTTGCTGTTCAGTTTGCTTTTGCTTTTTACGCGCTTCATATTCTGCTAGATTCGTTTCTAATGTTGCTTGATTAAGCTTTTTATCATCCAGCATTAATAGTGTGCTTTCTAGCTCAACTCTACTTTCTTCAATCTTAAATTGACCTTCCTGATGAGCTTCTTTTAAAGCTTCCAGTTCTTTTTCAATGCGCGCTTTATTTTCAGTAATGTGAGATCGCTCTTTTTTAACAATCGCTAACTCTTTCTCTGTTGCATTGATCTCCATTTTTGCTTGATCAAATGCTTTTTCAATATCACTTAACTCTATTGCGAGCTTTTCTAATTTTTCAATAATGGTGCTTTTTTCTGACTCTTGTACAGAAAGTGCAACGGTTAACTCCTCCAATTGAATTTCCAATTGACCCATTTCTTCAGCACGCTCTAAAACACCTTGAACTTCTTGTCGGTCATTACTGATAAACCAATCTAAACCATACAAATCACCATTCGGTAATACAAAGTATTCATGGGCTTGTAACGATGCTCTATTTTGCTCAATTTCCTGCAAAGATTCCGCGATATAAACATGAGACAACAAACTGCCCAATTGGTAGTCGGTTTTAATGAAATATCCCAAATGCTTAGGCGTGAAATCAAATTTAGTATTCGCTAAAATGTAGCCCGTCGAATTTTCTTGAATAGATAATGTTAAAAACTTAGAAAGCACAACTTCAGCGGCTTTTTGCCATTTTGGGTCAATCGAAAGCACTTCATAAAAAGGTGCAGCTTGCTCTTCTTGAGACAACAATGCATTTTGCAGCAGCGTTAATGCGCTGAATCGACCTTCATATTCAGATTGTTTACGAATGTTTTGATGAATTGCATTTTCAATTAAAATTTTATGACTGCTCAATTCGCTCTGTTGCTCTTTCGCCGTTAACAACTTCTCCTGCAACTCAGCAAACACAATATTTTTTTCATCCAATTGATCAGATAAAATCGTTTCTTTCTCATAAAAGGTGTCATTTTCTAGTAAAATTGCCAATTCACTCTCTAATTTAGCGATTATATTTTCATCATTGATCTGTTTATTTTCAAAATGTGCAATGCTATTTTTCGCAACATCAGCTTTGCGCTCTAATAAGCTAATTTCATCATTGATGGTTTTGGACTGTGCAATAAAACTGTCAAAGGTTTCATTCAATTCCATCAGTGCTTCATTCAATTCAAACAAAGACTCATTCAATACAAGT
>CANRJJ010000028.1 GCA_947630895.1 uncultured Wohlfahrtiimonas sp.
GATTCCGACTCAGACAGTGACTCGGATTCTGATAGCGATTCAGACTCAGACAGTGATTCGGATTCAGACAGCGACTCGGATTCTGATAGTGATTCAGATTCAGACAGCGACTCAGACTCAGACAGCGACTCGGACTCAGATAGCGACTCAGATTCAGACAGTGACTCGGATTCTGATAGTGATTCCGACTCAGACAGTGACTCAGATTCAGACAGCGATTCAGATTCCGATAGCGACTCAGATTCAGACAGCGACTCGGATTCTGATAGTGATTCAGATTCAGACAGCGACTCAGACTCAGACAGCGATTCAGACTCAGACAGTGATCCAGAAAAACCATCAGATCCAAAAGTGACGCAAAATAATGGTAAAGGCTTATCTGGCACTGCTGATCCTGGGGATACTATTACGTTAACAAAACCAAATGGTGGTGGAACAGAAATAACAACAGTCGATCCTAACGGAAACTGGAGCTTTGATCCGAATCCATTGGAGGATGGCGAATCAGGTGAATTGGTTGCAACAAACCCAGCAGGTAATGACAGTAATACTGTAAATACTGGACCTGCGATTATGACTCCGCCAGATCTATTGCAATTAGAGACTTCATTTGCGATTAAAGCTGATACTACACATGGTTTAGATGAAGATGATGGATATAGCCATAGTGCGACTGACACAAATGATGACTTGATTACAAAAGCTCAGAACTTGACAATTTCTGGTGAGTTAAGCGCGGCTTTAGCACTTGGAAATGTACTTCAGTTATCCAATGATGGTGGTGAGACATGGGTTAATGCTGATGTTACAGGTACTTCTTGGAATTATGCAGCCCCAGAGTTTACAGAAGGTGGGGATGTTACTTATCTTATTCGCGTAGTGGATCAAGCTGGTAATGTGGGAGTTAATGATAATTTCAATAAAGATGGATATAGTTTTGTATTGGATTTAATTAGTCCTGATGCTCTTACGAAGGGACCAACACTTCCAAATAATATAGATGCATCGACATCTTATACTTTTAGTAGCTCTATTTATGGCAAAGTGGGAGCAGGAGAGATCGTTTCATTAGTTAATGATATTGATGGTGATGGATCTTATCGAGAAGGGCTAGATAAAATTCTTAGTTATATAAAAGCTGATCAAAACGGTGATTGGAGTATTTCTACTTCCTTGCCAACTGATTTGCAAAACTTGGGTTTTGTAGTGTGGGATGAGGCCGGTAATAGTTCTAAGATGACTGTATCAACAACTCCAACAGTGGTTGTTCCAGAAGAGTTTTCTTATAAACAATCATATTTAAATTGGGGGGTAACAAACCAAGGAGAATGGGGTATAAATGTTGCTGCCGCAACGTTGCATGATGGGCAATGGGTTTTCTATCAAACTCCACCATTAGCAGTCAATGAGTCAAATCAGTATATTTTTAACAATGCTAGCTTGTATTATATGAAAGATACTGTGAATGGTGAGACTACATATGATTATGTATTTTTACCAGGAACAACGACGGGCAATGGTTTGGGAGGTTTTATAACTGGAGCGACTTTATATGATCTTAATCGCGATGGATTATTTGACATTATAGGAACAAAAACAGATGGAACCTTATATGAAAGTCCAGCATGGATTCAAAATGCCGATGGCTCTTTCACAGCATCTCCTGCTCCGTTGACTCCTGTAACTCCTGGTGATCATCGTTATTATGGACAGCGATTTGGTGGTGTGATTGCGATAGATCTGAAGGGTGATGGTTATGCTGATATCTTTATGTCAACATCTGATCAAACACTGCCAGGTGCAAATCATACATTTACACTTTATGAAAATAATGAAGGAGTTTTGACGCTTAATAATGCAGTTCCTCCTGGTGCAGATGGTACTTTTAGTATTCTTCATGAAGTGTCAGGTGTGGATATTAATAATGATGGCACCATTGATATAGTCGGACATTCTAATCATTCTAAAGATAAAAATGGTAATGATGTATACAATGATGTGCTTGGTACTTCATTAGCTGTAATCACTAATGATGGCGGTTCATTGGCATCTGTAAAACATTACGAAAATATTTTCTTAACCCAAGGTTGGTACGAAAATGGTGACTTTATTGCGAATATGGTTTGGGCAGATTTCAATGGTGATGGATATTTAGATCTTTTCTTGGGTCAAGGTCAGGGGCCTGGTCAAACTACTGCTGATATTAGTAATGAAAGTAGAATTTATTTGAATGATGGTGAAGGTAATTTGTTGACGAACAGTGACGATATCTTATGGTTTGGTGATACCATGCGTAACGCACCAGCTTTAACAATAGATTGGAACCATGATGGTAAGATGGATGTCATAGAGGTTCAATTATATAGAGACTGGGGTAATGTTAATTTGTATTTGAATACTGGAGATAATGTCTGGAATAAGGCTGATCAAAAGTATAACTTTGGTAGTCAAGTTGAAGGCGGCGTAGGTACTCAATATACAGGTGCATTAGCAGTCGATTATAACTGGGATGGTAGTACTGACTTATTACTTTATAGATCTGATAAAGCTAATCGTGGTGGTCCAACTACCGTACTAATAGAGAATGAGAATGCAGTTAAAGATGGTACAAGCTTGAATATTAAGATTATTGATGGTAACGGAGTTAACTCATTCTTTGGTAATACAGTTCATCTATATGATAGTCAGGGTAATTTAGTTGCTACTCGCGTATTAAATGCACAGTCATCGGGTACTAATGACAGTTCAGGACTCTTATCTTTCCATGGTCTAAAAGCTGATGAAACATACTCAGTTCAGATGTTGAGAGTAACGAATGGCACGCCTAACCATGTTGGCGGTGGCGGTAACTTAGGAGGTTATATCGAAGGTACAATCAATGGTTCATGGACCAATATCACCACGGGTAAAGCATATGATAATTTAGTATTAACAGCTGAAAATGATACTGATGTGAACAATGCTACAGGGAAAGGCATTACAGGTACTGGTTATAACGATACTTTCTTTGCTAGCTTAGGTGATGATACGTACAACGGCGGCGGTGGCTGGAATAACTCTGTAAAAGGTGAAAAAGTATGGAGTGAAACTGCTGGTTTAGATATCGTTGATTATAGTAATGCAACTCAGGGTATTGTTGCTGACTTAACAGCTGGCACAGCAACTGGTATGGGCAATGATAAATTGATCAGTATCGAAGGGCTTATCGGAAGTAATTATGATGATGTCTTTACTGGTAGTGCTGCTAACAACGTTTTTGAAGGTAGAGGCGGTAATGATACCTTTAATTTACAACACGGCGGAAATGACGTGCTCTTGTATAAATTACTAGATGCGGCAGATGCGACGGGTGGTAATGGATCGGATACTGTTCATGGCTTCCATGTTGGCAATATCATTACTGATACCAATGCAGATGTTATCAATATCAGTGAGTTGTTGGACTACGATGGTAGCATTGGCTTCTATACAGATAACGAGGGTAATAAACAGCTAGATTATGGTTCTAAAGGCCTTTTAGATTACTTGAAATCAGAAGTTGTGGATGGTGATACTGTGATCAGTATAGATAGAGATGGAAAAGGTACAGGTCATGACTTCACAGCAGTTGTGACATTAAAAGATACTGAAACTGACTTGTTAACATTGTTGGCAAATAATCAGATTCTGATCTAAATATAAAAGCCCTTGCTGCTTTATTGCAGCAAGGGCTTTTTTTATTGTCAAAAATTAGGTAGATTATGTGTTAATAATTAGATTAAATATTAGTGATTATATTAAGTATTAAAATTAGATTAAATATTAGTAATTAGATTAAGTATTAAAAATTGATGGTTAGATATTATTTAGTAGATTCATTTTATGAAAAAAGTTGAGTTAATCGTTTTACTTCACAGTAGGATATGCCAATCGTTTTTTTCAATATGATGAACTTGTACAAGTGCGTATAGGAGCATATCTATGGCTGAGCAAAGCAGCTCGTATCAACAGTGGTTGTTGTCTTTTTTAGCAGTTGCACATCATTATCGATTGGATGTTTCAGAAGAGAATGTTCGAGTATTTTTAGATTGGGAGCATGCGTCATCCAAAGATGAATTGCTTCAGCGAATGGCAAAGCATTTAGGGCTGACATTGCGATTCCAATCATTTAGTCGTAAGCGGTTAGATGCATGGAGCTTACCATTAGTGATAGAGTTTGCCGATGATCGTGTCGGTGTCATTACAAAAGCGAATGCTGAAGGTAAATGTACCATTATGATGGGGGATGACGATGGATTGACCATTGATATCGACCTAGATGAATTAAAAAAACAAGCGAAGCGAATCATCGTTTTGCGGCCAGAAAGCTCAGTGGAAGATGCAAGGGTGGATGATTACGTCAAGCCATTCAAACCAAATTGGTTTTGGAGCATCTTACTGAAAGATAAAAAAAGTTATATCAATATTATCATTGCCTCATTTCTCATTAATTTGTTGGCATTAGCCACAGTCATCTTTTCGATGCAGGTATATGATCGAGTCATCCCTGCGCAATCGAAGCCCACATTATGGGTCTTATTTACGGGCGTCATCCTAGCAATTTTTTTCGAATTTTTATTACGAATGGCTCGTACACACATTTCAGACATTTCGGGTAAAAAAATCGATTTACGCATGTCTGATACAGTCTTTGGTCGATCACTCAGATTACGAAATGATGCAAGACCACAATCAACAGGAACATTTGTCTCACAATTAAGAGAGTTAGATCATTTACGAGAAATTGTTGCATCAAGTACAGTTAATGCGCTCGCAGATGTTCCATTTGTATTGTTGTTTGTTGTGATTCTATTTTTAATTGGCGGCCCGCTTGGTTTTATTGCATTGGGTGCATTACCTTTGTTGATTATTCCTGGTCTTTTAGCGCAAAAACCTTTGGCAAAACTTGCTAAAGAGGGGATGAGAGAAGCAACATTGCGCAATACCATTATGATTGAATCAGCTGAATCCATCGAAGACATTAAGTTGTTGCGCGCAGAGCATAGATTTCAAGGGCAGTGGAATCTTGCGAATGCAGTATCAGCAAGCATTAGCTTGCGCCAGCGTCGCATTACTACTTTGCTATTAACATGGACTCAGGAATTGCAAAGCTTAACATTTGCGATGGTATTGCTGGTGGGTGCTTACTTAGCCATTAATGGTGATATTACGGTAGGTGTTTTAATCGGTACGGCGATTTTATCTTCGAGAATGTTAGGTCCTATTTCACAATGGACAGGCATCTTATCAAGATTGCAGCAAGCTAAAATGGCATACTCATCATTGACTGATTTAATGAATAAACCACTAGATCAGCCTCATAAAGGCAAGATGTTGCATCGACCTGTATTATTGGGGAATTATGAGCTTGGGAACATTAAATTGCTTTATAACGAGAAGCAAAAACGTCCAACGTTAGATATTCCATCTTTGAAAATACAACAAGGTGAACGTATTGGTATTTTAGGCAAAATGGGTGCAGGTAAATCGACCTTATTGCAGTTGCTGTCAGGTTTGGTGAGAGCGAATCAAGGGAGTGTGCTTATTGATAATACTGATATTTTGCAAATTGATCCGGCTGATGTGCGTAGAGACATCGGATTGTTGACGCAAAACTCTCGATTATTTTATGGATCGATCCGAGAAAACATCACGATGGGCTCTCCTTTGGCCTCGAGTGATTCAATATTACAAGTCTTACAGATGACGGGTGCAATGCCAATCATCCAAAACCAAGAGCAAGGCATTGATTATGTCATCAAAGAAGGTGGAGCAGGCTTATCAGGTGGTCAAAAGCAAGCATTGTTATTGGCAAGAACGCTGATCAAAGATCCTAATATTTTATTATTGGATGAGCCAACCGCATCGATGGATGAGATCACAGAACAGCATGTTGTTCGCTCATTGGGTCAATGGTTGAATAAACGAACGTTATTAGTAGCAACTCATAAACCTGCACTGTTGCAGTTGGTGGATAGAATTATTGTGATTGATAATGGCCGAGTTGTATTGGATGGGCCTAAAGACACGATTTTAGCGAGCTTATCTGGTCAAAATAATTCGAATGTGCAGGGAGTTAAAAATGGCTGAGCATAAAGTAAGTATGTGGGAGATGGTCGAAGGCGATAGTAAGAATTCGTCTATCGTGATTTGGTTGATCTTATCTATTTTAGTGGTTTTTTTTATTTGGGCATTCATCTTTGAGTTAGATGAAGTTTCATCAGGATCAGGCAAAGTTGTCGCCACGTCTAAAGAACAAATGATTCAGTCATTAGAAGGCGGTGTGTTGGCTAAAATGCTAGTGAAAGAAGGAGATATGGTAGAAGTCGGGCAAGTTTTAGCCCAGTTAGACCCTACGCGTATGGAATCTAGTGTGGGTGAGGCTCAAGCTAAAATTTCTGCTGCAAAAGCGACTGTTGCGCGTTTGGAAGCAGAAGTGAATGGCACGCCTTTAATCTTTCCTGAAGAGGTTTTAGATAAAACATCCCTCATCAACTCCGAAACAGCGCTCTATAATACTAAGCGTAAAGCCTTAGAAGAAATGATCTCGAGCTTGCAAGGATCACAAGAGTTAATTCAGCAAGAATTGGATTTAACAATTCCTTTGGTTGCAAGTGGGGCTGCGAGTAATGTAGAGGTTTTGCGTTTAAAGCGACAATTACTTGAATTAAAAACCAAAGAGATTGAGGTGGGTAATCAATATTTGGTGAGTGCTCGAGAAGAGTTGGCAAAAGCAAAGGTTGAAGTTGCGACTCAAGAACAGATTATTTTAGGTAGAAGCGATGCATTATCACGTACAACGCTTGTTTCACCAGTGCGTGGAATTGTAAAAGACATCGAAATTACAACAATTGGCGGTGTGATTCCACCGAATGGATATTTGATGGAAATTATCCCAGTGGATGAGCGCTTACAAATTGAAACTAAAATTTCTCCACAAGATATTGCCTATATTCGTCCTGGATTGAAAGCAACGATTAAAATCAGTGCGTATGATTATTCAATTTATGGTGGCTTAGAAGGTACAGTTGAATTGATTTCACCTGATACCATTCAAGATGAAGTGAATAAAGAGATCTATTATTATCGTGTGTATATTCGTACAGAAACAGATTCTTTAAAAGGGCATGATAATAAAGAGTTTCCAATTGTGCCAGGTATGATCGCAACAGTAGATATTCATACAGGAAGTAAAACGGTTCTTTCATTCTTGGTTAAGCCATTTAATAAGGCGCGAGAGGCTTTAAGAGAACGCTAAAATTATTTTAATTTTGATATTAAAAAACCACGCTATTGCGTGGTTTTTTATGCTGATTTCAGTAATTAGGGGCTGTCCATATTAAAGTTGAAATCATTTGAATTTGATGGATAAGTTTTGCCATATTTTGTTTGAGTATAACGAGCATTTTGATCAGCTGTTAAAATACGTTCAACTTTTGCATCATAAACTGGATTGATATAATCATTTTCAGGAATATGTCCCAATTGTTTCAACTGTGTTACTTGTTCTGTAGTTAAATCATCTAATACATCGTAAGCAGGATATGGTTGTGCTGAAGCGATGCTTGCGATCATTGTTGCTGATAAAGAAATAATAGCTAGTTTTGATAAGTTTTTCATTTTGTATTCCTTCCTATAAATAGTGAATTAAATGTGTTTCTTTGTTTCGATGGTTGATATAATAAAGATATTTTACATTTGCTAACACTACTTTGAGGAAATTCATTGATGCTTGATAGGCATTAATTAAGGCGTGGATAATAATTATTATCATTGAGTGTTATAAGTAATTTTTAGTCCTATAATGGGAATACTGTGCAAAGCAGGTGAGGCTATACAATACACGGCGTAGCTTTGAAAGCTCGTATCCATTAATTGAAAGGTGAATAAAGAAGAATGACGCAATCGGAAAGAATTTTAGAGTTAAGAAATGCACCTATCAATCAATTGCTATGGAGATATGCTCTGCCGGCTATCATTGGTAGTACCGTCAGTGCTTTGTATAACATCATCACTCGATATTTTATTGGTAATGCTGACTATTTAACCGATGATGCAATGAGTGCTATCGGTTTAGCATTGCCGATTATGACGATTTTGGCTGCCTTTGGAATGTTAGTTGGCGCGGGTGCTGGGAGTCGAATTTCGATATTCTTAGGGAATGAAGAATATGAAAAAGCAGAGCAAGTGATTGGGACGTCTTTGGTATTAACGATCATTATTACACTAGCCGTTTCGATGCTTTTTTATGTGTTTCTAACGCCTTTGGTGAGTTTTTTGGGTGCGGATGATGGAACGTATCAGCATACTTATGACTTTTTAAAATATTTCTTGCCTGGTGCGCTGTTTACTAACTTATGCTTCAGCTTTAACAACATGATGAGAGCTTCAGGTTATCCGAAAAAAGCAATGTACACGATGCTATTAACCTTGGTCTTAAATGCTATTTTGGCACCTATATTTATCTATTGGTTAAAGTGGGGCGTAGAAGGTGCTGCATTGTCGATTGTGTTATCAATGGCGATTGGCGCAGCTTTTGTTATGCAGCACTTCGTCAGTAAAAATACGCTATTGCGTTTCAAGTGGTCAACAATACGCATTAATTGGTCGATTACTAAAGCAATTTTAAGCATTGGCATGTCACCATTTTTGATGAATGTTGTGGCGAGCAGTATTATTTTTATCATCATTCAGCAAGTTAAAGTTTATGGTGGCTCTGTTGCTGTTGGCGCTTATACCATTGTGAATGTGTTGTTGATGCTAGTGATATTAATATTGCTGGGTTTAACGCAAGGAATGCAACCAATCGTTGGTTATAGTTTTGGTGCTAAAAATATGCATCGCTTGAGAGAAGCTTTACTACAAACAATTAAAATTGGTGTCATCATTGGCGGAATCGCTATGGTGGTTGGTGTATTTTTTCCAGAAACCGTCGTTGGATTATTTAATCCATCTGCTGAATTAGCTGCGGTTGCTGTTAATGCGATTAAAATCATTACATTGTTATTGCCATTGGTGGGCTTTCAAACCGTTGTGATTATTTTCTTTCAAAGTATTGGTAAAGTTAGACAATCAATTTTCTTAAGCTTGAGCCGCCAGATTGTTTTTTTATTGCCTGCATTATTTATCTTGCCAAAATACTTCGATATTAATGGTGTTTGGTATGCGATTTTCTTTGCAGACTTTACATCAACCTGTGTTTCGGCAGTATTTTTATGGATACAAATTAAAGAGTTTAGACAATTGATTGATATTTAAATAAGGCAGGATGATTTCGTTGAAATAAATGTCATGAGGATGTTTGAATTTGCAAATTAAGTAAATAATATTGGCGTTATTCTTGAAATGTAATAATTTAACGAATATTGTAGCTAATCTAATTTTTAGGGGAAGATTATGAATAAGATTCTACGTTTAACAACATTGGCGAGCTTATTGGTTTTATTATCAGCTTGCTCAACTTGGAATGGCATGAGCTCTAGAGAGAAAAAAGCAGTGGGCGGTGCGGCTGTTGGTGCTGTCACAGGTGCTTGGTTGTTTGATGGTGCAGTGCTCGGAACAGTTGGCGGTGCAGCTGTTGGTGGTTTAGTCGGTGATGAAATCGGTAAGCATTAATTAAGCATTGAACATAAAAAAGCCTAGTAATCATAATTATTAGGCTTTTTTATTGAATCAATGTATGAATTATATCCTTTAATCCCTTGAATCTTAGATTAATGTAGCCATATTATTAGGTATTCGTGGCATAATGCCCATTCATTTTTTATACGGTGAGGAATTACTTAGATGTCATTTACCCAACTGAAATCAACCTATATAGACTCTTTAAATGTCACATTAGAAGAGTATGTTCATAACGAAACACAAGCGAAGCATTTTCATATCGCTTCAGATGATACGAACAATACATTTTTAGTCGGGTTTCTAACAGTTCCACAAGATTCTACAGGTGTTGCACATATTTTAGAGCACGTTGCTTTATGTGGTTCTAAAAACTATCCTGTGCGTGACCCATTCTTTATGATGATTCGTCGTTCATTGAACACATTCATGAATGCATTTACTTCATCAGATTGGACAGCTTATCCATTCTCAAGTCAAAATGAAAAAGACTTCTACAACTTGATGAATATCTATTTGGATGCAGCGTTCTTTCCAAATCTAAACTACTACGATTTCTTACAAGAAGGGCATCGTTTTGAGTTTGAAGAAACTGAAAATCCAGAAAGCCCATTGGTGTATAAAGGCGTTGTGTTCAATGAGATGAAAGGTGCAATGAGCTCGCCTGTTTCATTGTTGTATCAAGAAATCACAACGAATTTATTCCCAACAGTGACTTATCATCATAATTCAGGTGGCGATCCTAAGCGTATTCCTGATTTAACACATGAGCAATTAAAAGCATTCCATGCAAAACATTATCATCCATCGAACAGCGTATTTTTTACATACGGTAATTTAGATCCGAAAGAACATCAAAAAGTGTTTGAAGATCGCGTATTGTCACAATTTACTGCTGAAACATTCGATTTTGCAGTGCCAAATGAACATCGTTTCCATGAGCCAAAGCATGTCACTAGCTATTATCCTTTACCAAAAGAAGAAAGTTTAGAGAAGAAAACACATGTGATTAATACTTGGTTGTTAAATCCTATTTATGATAATTACGATGTGATGCGTGCACGCATTTTGAGTGGTGTATTGCTAGATAATTCAAGCTCACCGCTTCGTCATGCTTTAGAAACAACTGATTTAGGTGTTGCACCATCAACATTCTGTGGCTTAGAAGATAGTACAAAAGAAATCTTTTTCTGTGCAGGTTTAGAAGGTGCAGATAGTGAAAATGCTGAAAAAGTGAATGAGTTAATCACTTCAACTTTAATGCAAGTTCGTGATCAAGGTGTGGATATTTCTGTCGTTGAATCTGTGTTGCATCAATTGGAATTATCATCACGTGAAATCGTAGAGGGCAGAACACCTTACGGCTTGAATTTAATTCTTCAGTGTTTAGCGCCAGTATTACATGGTGGAAATGCGGTAGATGCATTGTCGATTGATAATGTGTTATTAACAATGCGTGAAGAAATTCAAGATCCTCAGTTCATTCCAAA
This sequence comes from uncultured Wohlfahrtiimonas sp., assembly GCA_947630895.1. Classification (GTDB taxonomy): domain Bacteria; phylum Pseudomonadota; class Gammaproteobacteria; order Cardiobacteriales; family Wohlfahrtiimonadaceae; genus Wohlfahrtiimonas. The sequence continues at coordinate 11,130 of CANRJJ010000028.1, forward strand.
CTTGATCGATCGTATGTTGCTAAACAATCAACATAAATTGTTATTGACGGTAAAACCAAGCCATACAATGGCTGATGAACAAGTAGCAGAAGAGAAAGCACGTTTGGCTGAAATTCAAGCGAACTTAACAGATGAGCAAAAAGCGACAATCATTGCAGAAGCGGTTGAGTTGAAAAAGCGTCAAAATCAAGAAGATGACATTAGCGTTTTACCAATGGTAACGCGTGAAGACATTCCTGAGAAATTGAATATTCCTGATGTTGTTGTAACTCGAGTGAATGATCAGTCTATTTATACAGGTGCAGTTAATACTAATGGCATGATCTATCAAAGTTTGATTGTTGAATTGCCTGCATTAACGGAAGAAGAGAGCCGTTTATTGCCTTATTTAAACAGCGTATTAACTGATTTGGGTTGTGGTCAATATTCATATACAGAGCAACAAGCACGTATTTATGCAACAACAGGCGGTTTAAGCGCGACAACTTTATATCAAACTGATCGTAAAGATGGCAAAGTTAAAGCATTATGGGTTTTATCTGGTAAAGCATTGGCTGCCAACAGTCAGCATTTGACTGATTTATTGAAAGAAACTTTCTTTGAAGCACGTTTTGATGAGATCAAGCGCATTCAAGAATTGTTGAATCAGTTGAAATTGTCGCGTGAAGAAGGCATTGTTTCGAGCGGTCACTTATATGCGATGGGTGCAGCAAGTCAAAATATGTCTGAAATTGCGTATTTATCAGAAGAAATTGGCGGTATGCGCGGCATTCAGCAAGGCAATGTTTTGACTGAAAAATTGAAAGATAATGCTGCATGTGAAGCATTTGCTGCTCAGTTAAAAGCATTATTGAATAAATTAAATGGTTCTGATTATGAATTAATGATCATTACAAGTGATGAGCAATTGGCAGAGTTTAGTGATTATTTCACAAAAGCTTTGAACCATAATGTATCTGAATCACAAGATTACGCTTTCCCATTCTCAGTGCCACAAGAAAAATTGAACATTGGTTGGGCGATTAATGCACCAGTTCATTATTGCGGCAAGAGCTATAAAGTTGCAAACAGTGATCATGAAGATGCACCTGCATTGACTATTTTGGCGGGTTTCTTACGCAATGGATATCTGCATCGTGCGATTCGTGAGCAAGGTGGGGCTTACGGTGGTGGCGCTTCTTATAATGGTAAAGCAGGCGCATTTAATTTCTTTAGTTATCGTGATCCTCGTTTGACTGAAACATTAGAAGATTTTAATGCTTCAATTGAATGGATGCTCAATACAGAGCATGAGCAATTAGCTTTAGAAGAAGCTGTTTTAGGTGTAATTTCAGGCATTGATAAACCTGCTTCTCCTGCCGCTGAGTACCAGCAAACGGCATTGGCTAATTACTTTGGTAATACGCCTGAAGCGCGCGAAGCATTCAGAGCCAATGTTTTAAAAGTGACTTTGGATGATTTGAAAGCAGTAACACGTAAATATTTTGTGGATAAAGACGCTGATATTGCTGTGTTAGGACCGAAAGATTCATTAGAAAAAGCTAACTTGAAGGTTTATACTTTGGTTTAGAATTGCTAAGATGAGCGCTCGAAAGGGCGCTTTTTTTATGGCTGTTGAGTAAAAATATATTTATTTGTAGGAGATATTGTGTCTAATAAAAGACTGAATCTTTACCTGAAGAACATTGCTTTATTGTTTGGTTTATTTGTAGCACAAATTTCTGTTGCACAAGAAGTTCAAGAAGTACCAAGTGTACAGCCATCGCAAACCATTGCGGAAAAACCTGCTGTAACCAATGGAAAAGATAGTTGGGCTGAGCTGAATCAAATAGATCAGTCGTTAAGAGACAATATTGAAAAACAAAAGAAAATTCAAAGCAGCTTAAAACAGACAAAAGATGAAGAGCGTATTAAAGAATTAACATCAAGCTTAGAATCTTTAAAATCACAAGAAAAAAGCTTAGAAAGCATTTTTAATAAAATGGCTTTGGGTGGATTAAATCCACAAATATTATTGAATAAGACTGCACCTGCCGAAGATTATAATTGGCAAGAAGAGTTGTTGGTGATTGTTAAACCTCTGTTTGCAGAGTTGAGAAATTTAACAGAAAAACCGAGAGAGAAAGATCGTTTAAGACACGAAAAATTGGAATTGGATAAAAGTCATAAAGATTTAGTTGAAGGCTTAAAATATTTAAATGGAATTCCTGAAGATTCTGTCGCGCCAGAAACGAAAAAACGCATTGATGCATTGAGAGTTCAATGGACTCGCCATCAGCAAGAAATTGAAAATCAAAGAAATATTTTATCATTACAAATCAAAGAGCTCGAAAGCACAGAAGTGCCATTGGAAACTCGTATTGAGAATGCATTGGTTTCGATATTCTTGGGTCGAGGATTGGTTTTATTATCTGCTGTGCTTGCAGGTGCTGCTGTTGTCGTAGTGTTTAGCATTGGCGTTAAGCGTGGTGCTATTTGGTTTGATGAAACCAGAAAGAAAAAACGTCGTTCACGCAAGGTAAATACAAGAATACGTTTCCTTTGGATTATTTATAACTTAATGGTTTATTTTGCAGCCATTATGACTTTCCTAAGCGTCATTTATACGCAAGGGGATATGGTTCTCTTCGGGCTTGCTGTGCTGTTAATCTTCTTAGCTTTAGTGAGTTTAAGAAATTATGCACCACAATATATTAGTGAGCTGAAAATATTCTTGAACTTAGGTGCAGTGCGTGAAGGTGAACGCATTATGTATCGTGGTATTCCATGGGAAGTGAAACGCTTGAGCTTTTACTGTACTTGTGTAAATCCTGTGTTGGAAAATGGACGAATTCGTATTTCGTTGAGTGAAATCGCAGACTTAAACTCAAGACCTTATAACTCTGAAGAAGATTGGTTCCCGACAAAAGTTGGCGATAATATTTTCTTGCCTGATGGTAATTATGCCAAAGTAAAAAGACAAACGCCTGAGATGGTTTATTTGGATTCTTTCTTTCGAGAAATAATGATTCCAACGCCTGACTTTTATAGCATGAAAGTACAAAATGTCGCAGCAGGTTTCTATGTATCGCCAACGTTTGGCTTGGATTATTGCCATACAGATTTACCTGTATCGGAAGTTTCTAAAGCTTTTGAAGCTAAAGTGCGTGAAAAATTAAATGAAATCGGTGTGACAGAGTATTTGCGCAGTATCAGCGTACAGGTTAAACGAGTTATTTATGGGCAAGCCATCGAATATGCTGTGGTGATGGAATATGATGGTGAATGTGCCGGTTCATATTTTAGAATTGAGCGTTTAACCAATCATGCTTGCTTAGAAGTCTGCCAAGAAAAAGGTTGGAAATTGCCACGTCAGCAAATTTTAGTGGGTGATAGAACATGAATGTTTTTGAATTAGAAAAAGTCATTAATGAAAAGCTCAAAGCTAACAAAATTAAAGATTATGCGCCGAATGGTTTGCAGATCGAAGGTAAGCACGAGATTAAAAAAATCATTACAGGTGTTACCGCATCGCAACGATTGATTGATGAAGCGATTGCTAAAAATGCAGATCTTTTGTTGGTTCATCATGGCTATTTTTGGCGTGGTGAAGATATGAGAATTATCAATACTAAATATCGTCGTATTGCATCATTGATCAAGCATGATATTAATTTAATGGGTTATCACTTGCCGCTCGATATGGCACCTGAGATTGGAAATAATGCACGATTGGCAGAACTGTTGAATATACAATCAGTAGAAGCTTTTGATCCTTTTGAAGAAAATCCTTTAATTCTAAAAGGGCAATTGTCGGCACCAATGACGGGAACAGAGTTCGCATCTGTGATTAGCCAAGTATTAAATAGAGAACCATTGCACATTTCACCTGAATCAGACAAGTTGATTCGTACAGTTGCATGGTGCAGCGGCGGTGCTCAGGATTACATTGAAAAGGTTGGTAACGCAGGTATTGATGCTTATTTATCAGGTGAAATCAGTGAACGAACTACGCATTCTGCACGTGAATTAGATATTCATTACTATGCTGCAGGGCATCATGCTACAGAGCGCTATGGTGTTCAGGCATTGGGTGAATGGTTAGCGAAAGAGTATCAATTGGATGTAGAGTTCATTGATTGTGATAATCCAGTTTAGAGATTTCCCATGACTGCTGAAAGTATAAATACAGAAACGGTTGAACAAGCGCCAATTCAAAAAAATAAACCAAAAAGCCCATGGCGTTGGTTGAGGCGCTTCATTTATTTAATATTTTTCTTGCTGATATTAATCATTGGTGCAGTCGGTTTTGTTGTCTTTACAGAGTCAGGTTTAAAGCTCGTCAATAACATATTGAAAAAATCACCCGTTAATGAAATGGTGCAAATTGATAATCCAACCGGTAATTTATGGGAAGGAATATCATTCGATCGTTTAAATATCACACTGAATGAGCAAGATTATATCGAAATTTTAGATGCCAAATTAAAATGGGATCTGAACAATATTTTAGATAAAAAAGTAACAGTTCAAACATTATCAGTGGGTAAAGCAGAAGTTATCTTAACCAATCCAAGCGAGCCAAAGCTCAAAGATCCAAATGCGCCACCATTTTTACCATTTTCATTTAAAAGAGGGCAGTTGCCTGTTGATATTATTATCGGTGATGTACAAGCCGAGAATATCGCGGTTGTGTTGGCAGATCTTTTTGTATTGGCAAGCAAAGCACATATTAAAGATGGTGTGATCAGTCAAACAACTTGGTCATTTAAAGATGTTGCCTATAAAGGTTTGTTAAATATTGGTAAGGATTTCATATTACCGTTGAATGCAACAGCCAGTATCGATGCCAATAAAGTAACTGATGAAGTTAATATTCGTTTAAAAAATTCTACGGTTGGCATGTTAGCAGGGGATGAGTATTTTGATCACGCGATGACTTTGATCGCAACAGGCACGCTCAATGATCTCAAAATACATGATGCGATTACGTTAAATTGGCCGAGTAAACTGGCAAAACCGTTGGTGATCGAAAGTGAAATTGATATTAAAAATCAAGCAGATCTAAGTTGGGATCTAACCTTATTTAATATCTCTAATCAGTTGGCTTCTAAAGGGCAATGGTCTATGAATCATCCAACTTTTTTAGAAGCTAATTTAGATGTGCATTTGAATGAACTAAAAGATATTTATCCTGAATTAACAGGATTTATAGAAGGGGATTTTAGCTTTGGTGGATCGTTTAAGAAGCCATTATTATCTGGTAATTTGCAGGGCAAAAATATTACAGGATTTGATTTAATCTTAGATGATTTCTCAATCAAAGCTGAACACAATGAAGTGAGAACAACAGAGTTCTCGGCCAATATTAATCAAGTGAAATTTGCTGATTTAGTTTTGGAAGCATTAGGAGTAGAGCTAAAAGCTGAAAATTTAGAACAATTTGATTTTTCGGTGATGCTCAAAAATCTAGTCGATAAAGAAAAAACTTTGGTGGATTCCATTAATCTGACTAGCCAAGGATCTTTAGAAAAACATGATATTCAATTAAAAATACAAAGCATTTTTAACACAACAGATTTTGCGGGTGTTGGGCATATTGATCCAGAAGACATTAAAGATTGGTCTTTAGATATTAATAAATTAGATGTTTATAGTAATGTTGTGGGTCGATATAAGCTCTTAAAGCCATCAGTATTGAAAGTTTCGCCTGGCAACATTGAATTGTCATTATTGTGCTTACAAGAATATCCAACCACAATGTGTATGCAGGGCAGTCGAAAAGGTGAAGAAGGCGTGGGCTCAATGGTAATTCGCCGCTTGCAACCAAAACAGTTGAATGCTTTGTTAGCTCCTGAAGTTTTAATTAATACTTCAGCAGATTTGGTTATTTCAGGGCAATTTATTGATACTAAAAACTTTAAAGGCGTAGTTGATATTTCTTTAGCTGAAGGCAATGTGCGATACAGAACTCATGGTTATGAGTTAAATGTGCCTTTGAAAAAAACACATGCGATTATTCATGCTGATCCAGAAGAGGTTCTAACAGAAGTAAACATCGATTGGGGGAATTATTTACAAGTTCATGGCGGTGGAGAAATGAAGGATCCATTTGGTGAACAAATCGTAGATATAAAAATTGATGGAAATGCACCGACTTTGTCATGGTTATTGCCAATTGTTCCATCTTTGCAAAAGCTCTCTGGTAAATTAACGATGGGCTTTGAAACCACAGGGCAATTATCCAAAGGATTGGATATGGGTTTTAATGTGAGCCTTGCAAATGGTGAAATTTATAATGCTGAATACAACTCATCTTTAAAAAATATTGGATTGAATATCGTATTAGAAAAAGGGCAGCCAATATTAAAAGTATCAGGTGGTTTATCTGCGGGCTCAGGAAAAATGGCAATCAATGGGCAAATTAACTTAAAAACCATTGATTCTAATATCAAGGTTACAGGTGATTCATTATTGCTAGCTGATAGTGAAAATATAAAAGCGATTGTGTCACCTAATATCAATGTAGATATTAAGAAAACTGGTGCGGTGATTAGAGGTAATTTGGCTGTGCCTGAGCTCAAGTTTATTTATAAAAGTTCTGAAGATCCAAGAGGAAGTGTGCAGAAAGTATCTTCAGATACAGTGGTTATTTCTTCTAAACGTAAACCTCAGGAATTAAAAGCGGATTCAAAGTTTTGGGATAATAGCACGGTAGATTTCAATGTTATTTTGGGTGATAACGTTTCTGTGGGTGCGGTAGGATTTGTGGGTAAATTAACAGGTAGCTTAAATCTATTAAAATCCGTTGGTCAGCCATTGACTGCATTGGGCATCATCAATATGGGCAGTGGTGTTTATAATGTTTTAGGTCAAGAATTAACTTTGGATAAAGGGCGTATTCAGTTTACAGGCTTAGATATTGCTAATCCAAATATTGAATTCCAAGCTTCGAGAATGTTTGAAAATAAACGTACAGGCTCAAAAGTAAGCGTGGGTGTTCGTGTTACAGGTACAGCACAAAATCCTAAATTGAATCTCTTCTCACAACCAACGATGCCGACCAACTCTATAGTTTCTTATTTAGCCTTGGGCTCGGATGTTGATTCATTAACAGCAGTTGAGGTTTTACAAATTGCAAAAATGGCTCAAAGAATTGCTTCAGGAGAAATTGTGTCATCACCAGAAAATGGTTTTGCGAAAAGTATTGGTTTGACAGATTTTGGCATTATGAAAGATTTATCGGGCAATACAAGTCTTGGTATAGGGAAATATCTCACTAAAAACTTCTATGCAGGGATAGGATTTAGCTTATTTGATGAACAAAATGGTGCGTTTGGATTGTTGCGCTATAGCTTCTTAAAATATTTTAGTTTTGATACGCAAATTAGCAACGAATATTCAACGATGGATCTCAGATACTCTAAAGAGCTATAAAAATGCAGGCTCAAAATAGTATTTATTATGAAAGTGAGCACTATTTTTGGAAAGCCTTGAGTTCTGATAACATTTCTTTTGGCAATGATATGCAATTGTATATCGGCGATAAGAATGATCAGGCATTTAATTTTATTTATGTTCATTTATTACCGATTGAGCGATCATTTTCTTGTGCTTTACGGAAAATGGAAGAGCGACAATCGGCCTATATTGTTGCGATCAAAGATGATGTTTTTGACAATATTGCAGAGTATTTAGATTTTCAGCATCTGCATTATGATTCGACAACAGTCGCAATGATCAAAGATTTGACTGAAACACCAACTGATATTATTGATTCATCAATAGAGTTGCTAACCTATGAGTTAAATGATTGGCTTACTCCATTAGAAAGTGCATTTTGTATTGATGATCAAGAAATTTCTCATCAATATATGCAATTGCATAAAATAGCCTTATTGAAGGGATATGGGTTATACCACTTTGTATTAAAGATAAATAATAAGGTGGTAACTTCATTAACACTAACAATTCATGAAGAAACTGTACGACTAGATGATATTGGCACATTATTGTCTGAACAAGGTAAAGGATACGCAACTAGAGTTGTTAATTATGCTTTAAGCTTTGCAAAGCGTAAGGGAGCTAATTATTGTGTTTTAGAAGCTTCTAATGAAGGATTAAGCTTATATAAAAAGCTAGGTTTTATTCAGCTATTTGAATACTATAATTTTATGTACATAAAAAACACCTGATGGATATCAGGTGTTTTTAAATTGAAATAGTACTTGTATATTTTTAGAAGTTGCCTTCTTCACCGATTCTCATTAAATGAGTGTTTTTGAATCGAATTACACGTGTTAATACTCGTTGTTGGTCAGTTCCGACATCGAAAGTAAATTTAAACTTTACTGCGCGTATTTGGCGAATTGCTGATTCTCTCATAGGATAAGTTTTCATAGTCTTCCCACCTTTACTATCGGTATGAAGAGCTTGATTTATTAAAGTGGCATCTTCATCTGATGTTCCATTTTTATCAACTAGATATTGATAAATTTGTGAGTCAAAAGGGTTTAGCCAACCACCATTACTGAGTCCAACTAAATTATTATCAACGATTGATAAAGATCCTATCTCATAATCTGGAACATGAGCAAATCTTCCTTCAGGGGAAAAACCAAAATAGATATCTACTGTATTTTTACCAAAAGGCACAGCATCTTTTTGACTAGCTTTATCACTATTGTTGGATAGAAATAGTACCGTCGCATCTTCAATACTCGGGTGATATAAAGGCTTGAGGACTGGATTATTAGTGCCACTGGGCGTTGAAATAGTAGTAGAGAAAGCAAGTAGACCCTTATCACCTGGTGAATGGCGATAATTAGTATCTTCATAATATTCACGATTAAACTGTTCTAAATTTGCTCTGCTCGTCGTATTTTTTTCTTGTCTAGCTTGTACGTATGAAAATGCCATGTAAGCTGAAAGGCTATCACTGTCAATATTTTGAGTTCCATTGATATCGGTGAAAAGTTTAGAGTCTTCAACTAGAGGAATGTATTCGAATATAGTTGTACCAATATAGATCGTAGAATTCGCTTCCTGACCACAGCCAGCTTGGATTTCTATGGGTTCATAAACAGCCACTAGATTATTTCCAGTACCTTGTACATCGATCATTCCAAGTGCTTTATATAAATGTTCTTCGGTAATTGGGTGAGCAAAAATCATCTGTTTGCGAGTAAGGTCATCTCCTAAAGAAATAATATTTTTAGGGAAACGCTTGAAAAGCGTTGAGGTTTTAAAAATATCAGTAGGATTAGCACATTCAAATCCCCCTGTGTTTTCAACATCTTTAGAAATGAGATTCATAATTTTTCGAATATTTCTCTGATCTTGACTGGCAACAGAGTATTCAGCTAAATTCTTTTGAGAAACGCTGTAAAATGCTAGCATAGAAAAGACTAAAATTAGCCCTAAACTTACGGCGACCATTAATTCTATGAGAGATATACCTTTGTGGTTATATAGTTTTAACATGTTAATCCTTTGATTATTTTTCTTATTTTATTGTAAGAATTTTGATCCGCATAAATTATTTTGAAAAGAGGGGGCTGCAAAATATGTATGACCATTATATTGGTGCACTTTGGTATCAAAAAGAGTATTTAAGTTCATCAGCGTTGGATTAAAAGTATAATTAATAGAATCGATATTAAGACCTCTTGCTAATCTACAACCCGCTAAAATACCGATTGGGTCAGTAAAGTTAGTTTTCATGATTGTCCAGCTATTGGCGATAGTACTGTTTGAGTGAGTTGAGGAAAAAGTTTGATTGCTACCATCTTCGGCAATGATAAATATAGGCATAGTCACAGCACCAGATGGATGGAATGTAATAAATGTAGGCTTGCCACCTTCAGCACCTTGAACAGTACTATTACGGACAACGCTATAACCATCCATTTCAACGATATCACCATTATCTAGAGTATCTTTTGTCACTGATGCGAAGTCGATATTATTGTGTTGGGCACTATCGATAATAAAAAGTTTATAGGCGCTACTTGGGGTGAATATTCTTTGTTTTGCAATTAAATAATTCACACCTTTATTAGGATCAATCGAACCTACGCCTAGTTCTGCATCTTGGCTGCTGATGGTATTTACAGTATTTTTATCATTATCATCTACTAATTGCCCAAGTGGTTTGAATGACATAATCCAATCTTGATACCAATAATTATACTTATCCTCTTCTTTGTATTCTTTTAGATAACCTTCGGTATAAACATATACAACACGATTGGTTGCGGTAGAGATTTCCTGAGCAGATCTAAGAAAATTGGCTGCTTGTATTATTTGGCTTTTAGCACGTGATTTTTCAATGAAAGTATAGAAAGCAGGTACACCAAACATCGCAATAATCGCGAATATTGCTAAGGTCACCATTAATTCGATCAGTGTGTAGCCTTTATTGTTATAGGTATTTATTCGTAAGTTCATTTTGTTATAACCTGTTTTTGTTTGTAAGTTGTATATACAAATTGGGGTCTTATAAAGTTTTGCATTGTACCATTTTATTGTTATTGGGTGGCATTATGAATCTGAGTTCCATCAAGTTTAGCAAAGATAAGAAATTACTGAAATGGAACCAAGTAAGAAATGATCATTTAGTATGAAAATACCCTATTTTTGTTACAATTAATTTTTTAGATATTTGGAAGAAGATATGGAACTTGATTTTACAGTTCTCTTATTAATGCTAGTACCATTAGTATTTGCGATCACGATTCATGAAGCAGCACACGGTTATATGGCTTATTGGTTAGGTGATAATACTGCTAAAAATTTGGGTAGATTATCTTTATCCCCAATTCGTCATATTGATCCTATTGGTACAATAGCAGTACCGCTAGGCTTATTTGTATTATCAACATTGACAGGATCAGGCTTATTTTTATTTGGTTGGGCAAAGCCTGTACCATTTGATCCAAGAAATTTTAGAAATCCTCGAAAAGATATCGCATTAACTGCATTTGCAGGGCCTGCTTCTAACTTTATTCAAGCCTTTATTTGGGCGCTTGTATTTGCGGTTGTACTTAGTATTGAATTTGCTCCATTGTTAGATAGATTTTCATTATTTGATATTATTTTCAGATTAAATATTCAAGAGCAATCTATGCTAGGTGGTTTGCTCATCATGGCGCAATATGGCGTATTGATTAATGTCTTTTTAATGGTATTGAACTTAATGCCGATTCCACCTTTAGATGGTGGTCGAATTGCAACAATGCTTTTGCCATATAATCTGTCACAACAACTTGCAAAGGTTGAGCCTTACGGTATTTGGATCATATTGGGCTTATTATATTTAGGACTTTTACCTTTGAATTTACTATCAGGAATGATTGTTAAGTTTATTTTATCTATTTTAGGGATCTTTTTTTAGGATACATCATGTCTAAACCAGTCGTATTAACAGGAATAACAACAACAGGCACGCCTCATTTAGGCAACTACGCAGGTGCAATTGGACCTGCGATTGAAATGAGTAATTCACACGATAATTGTTATTTCTTTCTCGCGGACTATCATGCATTAATCAAGTGCCAAGAGCCAGAACGCATCATTCAATCTCGTCAAGAGATTGCTGCAACGTGGCTAGCTTTAGGGTTAGATACAGATAAAGCAACTTTCTATCGTCAATCAGATGTGCCTGAAATTACACAATTAATGTGGTTACTGACATGTGTGACTGCTAAAGGATTAATGAATCGTGCGCATGCTTATAAAGCAGCAGTTGATGAAAATACAAATAACCAAGAAGATCCAGATAAAGGCATCACAATGGGATTATTTTCATATCCAGTATTAATGGCTGCTGATATTTTAATGTTTAATGCAAAATATGTTCCAGTTGGACGTGATCAGATTCAGCATGTTGAAATGGCAAGAGATATTGCTCAGCGCTTTAACTATTTATATGGTGAGCATTTTGTATTACCTGAAGCGAAGATTGATGACAATGTTGCGCTATTACCAGGTACAGACGGCCGTAAGATGAGTAAAAGTTATAACAATACTATTCCTCTATTTTTACCTGAAAAGCAATTACGTAAAGCAATCATGCGTATTGTGACCGATTCTACTGAGCCAGGTGAGCCTAAAGATTCAGATCAATCAACTTTATATGAGCTTTATAAATCATTTGCAACAGCAGATGAGTGTGCAGCGATTAGACAAGCGTATGCTGATGGCATTGCTTGGGGTGAAATGAAGCAAGTATTGTTTGAAAAAATCAATGGTATTTTGGCTGAGCCTCGTGAAAAATATAATGAGCTCATGGCAAATCCAACATACGTTGAGAAAGTATTGCTAGAAGGTGCTGAAAAAGCACGTGCGCACACGATTCCTTTTATGTCTAAATTGCAAAAAGCTGTAGGTCTCTAAATGACAGTTGAAATTGAGCAGGAAAATATCGGCGCTATATATAAGGGTGAGCCTGTTCAATTACCTTTGGATCTATTTATCCCTCCAGATGCTTTAGAGCTGTGGCTAGAAGCATTTGAAGGGCCATTTGACTTATTACTGTATCTCATCCGTAGAAATAACTTTGATATTTTAGACATTCCTATTTCAGAGATCACGCGTCAATATATGGCGTATGTTGATCTTTTGAAGAAGGATCGATTTGAGTTAGCTTCAGATTATTTAGTGATGGCTGCCTGGTTGGCTGAGATTAAATCTAGATTGTTGCTACCAAAGCATCCCACTATAGATGATACAGAAGAAGAAAATGATCCAAGGAAGGAACTGATAGAACGATTGCAGTTATATGCGCAATATAAGCAGGCTGCGATGGATTTAGATGCTTTACCTAGATATCAAGAAGAAATTTCACCTGTTAAATATGGAATGCCTGAGCTGGTTAGGGAAGAGCGATTGCCTCAATTGCATATTGATGAGCTCACTGCTGCTTTAAAAAAGCTTTTGAAAGAAAAAGTACATTATACGCACCATGTAATAACGACAGAAGTCTTGTCCGTTCAAGAGAGAATGGTGAGTATTTTGGATCATTTGAGTGATAGCGATTATCTAACTTTTGAAAGAGTTTTAAATTTGCAGGAAGGAAAATTAGGAATCGTTGTTTCTTTTATCGCAATTTTAGAATTAGGAAAGCAGCAGATGATCGAAATAGTTCAAAAAAATGCATATAGCCCAATTCAATTGAAATTAATTTAAGAAATTAATTTTTTTGAGAAAACCGTTAATAATTAGACGGTTTTCTTTTTTATAAGGTAGATTAGAAATTTTTTATGCTGAGAAAAATAGTGATTTTGACCTTGTGCCATTTCAAATGAAATTAATTACATAAAAAGGTAATAAATTTATTTTTATAACATTATGATTTTTATGGAAATAAATTTGATGCGTAAAAGTTGCTCATGCAAGGGGGTAGACAAGGCTAAAAAAATCCCTATAATGCAATCCATCTTTTGGGCTGTAGCCAAGCGGTAAGGCAGCGGGTTTTGATCCCGCCATCCCCAGGTTCGAATCCTGGCAGCCCAGCCAAA
>CANRJJ010000029.1 GCA_947630895.1 uncultured Wohlfahrtiimonas sp.
ATGAATAGTCTTAAAAATAAAAGCGCCCATAAACAAAAATGTATTAGGGCGGCATTTACTTAACATTTTCAAACAATTTGCTGGAACTAATTATGCTTCTTCAGCAACTTCCGCTTCTACATAACCATCTTTTTCAACGATTTCAGAAACTAATTTAGCATTAGAACCACGACCTTCAATTACCGCATCAGCTGCTGCTTTTGCATACAATTGAATTGCACGGATAGCATCATCGTTACCAGGGATAACATAATCAACACCTTCTGGCGAGTTGTTTGTATCCACAACACCGATTACTGGAATACCCATTTTACGAGCTTCTAAAACAGCATTTTTTTCGTAGCCAACATCGATTACAAAAAGTGCATCAGGAATAGATGGCATATCTTTGATACCGCCCAAGCTACGCTCTAATTTTTCTAATTCACGAGCAAGCATGATGCCTTCTTTCTTGTTGAAACGCTCGATAGAACCGTCAGCTTTCATTGCTTCAATTTCACGTAAACGTTTGATTGAATTTTTCACTGTTTTGAAGTTAGTCAACATACCACCTAACCAACGGTGATCTACGTATGGTTGTCCTGCACGAGTTGCTTCAGCTGCAACAGTTTCTTGCGCTGCACGTTTTGTACCAACGAATAAAATACGGCCATTTTTTGCAGCAATGCTAGAAATTGCATTCATTGCATCTTCAAATAATGGAACAGTTTTTTCTAAGTTGATGATATGAATTTTTTGACGCTCACCAAAGATGTAGTTTTTCATCTGTGGATTCCAGTAACGTGTTTGGTGACCGAAATGTACACCAGCTTCTAGCATATCGCGCATACTAACGTTTGACATATTAATTCCTTTAAATTTAGGGTTGAGCCTCCAAGCATATTTAAGCGGACTTTATCAGCACCCAACACTTAAACAGATTAGCTTGTGAGTCGTTTATATAAAATTACCCAATCAAAAAAATTGGGCACGAATTTATACCATAATGCATAAATTATTTCAATTTTTTATAAAAATTAAACACTATTTTAATGAAGAGCTGCTCATCTATAAGATTCAATTGTTTCGTGTTAGACTACTTCAATTAAATTTTAAGGAAGCAAATGTAATGACTTATAAAAATGATACCTTCATTAGGACTCTTCTTCGTGAGCCAACATACAAAACTCCATGCTGGATGATGCGTCAAGCTGGTAGATATCTACCAGAATATCGCGCAACTCGCGCTAAAGCTGGCAACTTTATGAATCTTTGTATGTCTCCTGAACTTGCGACAGAAGTAACTTTGCAACCAATCGATCGTTTTGGTTTTGATGCTGCAATTCTTTTCTCTGACATCTTAACGATTCCTGATGCAATGGGTTTAGATTTGACGTTTGAAGAAGGCAAAGGCCCAATTTTCAGAAAACCATTAACCACAGAAGCAGAGATTAAAAATTTGCGTAAAGTTGGCATGGAAGAAGAACTTGGCTATGTAATGGATGCTGTAAGATCTATCGTTAAAGAACTAGACAATCGCGTTCCATTGATTGGCTTCTCAGGCAGCCCATGGACTCTAGCAACTTACATGCTAGAAGGCTCTACAAGCAAAGAGTACACAAAAATTCGAGGCTTAATGTATACAAATCCGGCATTGTTGCACACATTATTAGACCAATTAGCTGATGTTGTTACAGAGTACTTAAACGCACAAATCGTGAATGGCGTTGCTGCGGTACAAATCTTTGATACTTGGGGCGGATTACTCAGCAAAGAGTGCTACAAAGAATTCTCATTGCGTTACACACAAAAAATCCTCAATGGTTTAATTAAAAATTATAACAACCAACCAATTCCATCCATCATTTTTACAAAAAATGGTGGCGCTTGGTTATCAGAACAAGCAAACGTTGGCGCAAATGCAATTGGTTTAGATTGGATGACAGATTTAGAACATGCTCGTGCACTAATTGGCAATAAAGTAGTGTTACAAGGCAACATGGATCCTGCTGTATTATTAAGCAACCCTGAAGTTGTTCGCGCTGAAGTTAAGAAAGTATTGGCAAAATTTGGTGTTGGCGGTGGTCATATTTTCAATCTTGGTCATGGCATTTTCCCAGGAATTGATCCTGAAAATGTTAAAGCAATGGTTGATGCCGTTAATGAATTCAGTCCTGCCTATCACTAACTAACAAGAAGAGAGCGCCCAATGCAACATGGAGACAAACATTGGAGTGATGATGTTGAGATATTCTCTTCGGGTGCAATCATTGTCAAAATGGAACACAAAAGCTTTAAATATTTATTATTGAGAGCTTACAACTTTTGGGATTTTCCAAAAGGTCAGGTTGAACTAGGCGAAAGCGCATTAGAAGCAACAATCCGTGAAGTGCAAGAGGAAACGACAATTACCGACTTGCACTTTCGTTGGGGGCTCGATTTTTATCAAACCCCCGCCTATTTTAAAGGCAAAAAAATTGCGCGCTATTATCTTGCCGAAACACAAAGAAATGAAATTTCTTTGCCGATTAATCCTGAATTAGGTCATCCAGAACACAATGATTGGATTTGGGCTACCCGCTCACAAGCATTAAAATTGGTGACACCAAGAGTAAGAGAAGCCATTTATTGGTCTGACCTTTATCTAGCGCACGATCCGAGAATAATACAGAGTCATTGAATCAAATAAACCATAATTTATTTTCTAGTCTAGATGGTATATAGTAAGCAACACTGCGCTACATCTAGACAACTTGGAGAACACTAATGGCAGCACCTCTAACAAAAATTATATGCATTGATGATGATCAAGACATCTTGAGCATTATCGAGTTTTCTTTAGCAGAAGTTGGTGGCTTCGAAGTTTTAGCATGCAACTCTGGCGCTGAAGCTTTGGAAAAAGTAGATAAATTTGCACCTCAATTATTTCTTATCGATGTAATGATGCCGGGCATGAGTGGTCCAGAACTATTATCAGAGCTACATAAGCAACCACAATACTCATCTACACCAGCAATCTTTTTAACTGCAAATGCAAACTTTGCTGCTTACTCAGAAGCAAAACCGCCAAAATTATTAGGCGTTTTAACTAAGCCTTTTGATCCAATGCAACTACCTGAACGCATCCAAAAACTTTGGGACGAGTTCATGTAACATGCAAAATCAAACAATTTTAAAAGTACTGCACGATGCGGGACAATACTTCCATATATATTCAGGCAGTACTTTTGTTGTTTTATTAGATCAAATTTCCAAAGAGCAAATCACATCTGTTGCTAAAGACATCGCTCTCTTAAGCGCGCTCAATATCAAAATTATACTAATAGCGCCTTCATACTCTATTAATCATCCATTTGTGATCAAAAATGAAGAAGAGCTTGAGCAACTGCTCATAAACACTCAGGTCATCCAAAGAAAAATAGAAGTTTTATTAAACCAAGCATTTCATCAATACCAAATCAGCTCAGCAATCATCTCTAGTAGTGCTGTGACGACAAAACCTTACGGCGTGCATAATGGCATTGATTATGGTTTCTTTGGCAAACCTCGCAGCATCAAAAAAGATCTACTAACTCATCTTTTAGACAGCGCATCTTGCCTCATTATTCCTACATTTGGCTTTGCTCCAACAGGTGAAACATTCATCATGGATGGCTTAGAGATGGCAGAGCAAGTTGCGAGTGCATTACAATGCCAAAAGCTAATGATCTTAACTTCTTCGGAAGGCTTGCCAAGAGAAATGAATGCCAATCAAGCTAAAATTTTTAGCCAAGATTCTGAAATTCCACTTGATTCTCGCTCATTAATCAAACGTTGTTTGCCTGCAATTGAGAAAGGTGTCGATCGTGTGCATATTTTAAATTCAGAAACAGAAGGTGCATTAATTCTAGAGCTACTGACTCGAGATGGTGTCGGCTCTATGATCACCAATGAACCTTACGATGAAATCAAACAAGCTGAACTACCTAATATTCAAGCACTCAAATCTTTGATGCAACCATTAGAAGATGAAGGGATTTTAAAGCAACGAACCATTCAAGAATTAGAAAAAGATATCCATAATTATTATTTGATGTTTAGAGATAACTCTTTAATTGGTGCCGTTGCATACTATCCATATCCTGAAGATAAAACTGCAGAATTGGCATCACTAATCGTTCATCCCGATTATCGCAAAGGTAAAAAAGCCAACTTACTCATGCAATTCATTGAACAAAAAGCAATTTCCGATGGCTTTACTTCTATCTTTTTACTCACCACACAAACAGCTCACTGGTTTATGGGCAATGGCTACAAAGAAGGTCAAAAACAAGATTTACCTAAAGCAAAACTTGATCTATACGATCACTCACGCAACTCGAAAGTATTCTTTAAACCTTTAGTTGCGAGTCAATAATAATAAATGTGATTCTTTGGTTTTCATTTCTCTATGAACATCAAAACCTATTAATTCTCCAACACTCTGCTTAACTGATTTCTCAATCACAATGTATTTAACTGATTCATAAATTGGGTTTTGATTAATTTGCGAGATAACATCTGCCAATAGTGAATCTAGCCCAAATGGCGGATCAATAAAAATCACAGAATACTGCTGCTGATTTTTTTCTAAAAAGCTCAATGCATCCGCATTAATTAACTGATATTTTTCTCTATCTTTACAAACTGTTTCAATATTGTTTCGTAAAATTTGAAAGGCTTCGCGATCTTTTTCCACGAAAGTTACAAATGATGCACCACGCGATATAGACTCCAAACCAAGCGCACCACTGCCCGAGAATAAATCTAAGCATTTCGCGCCATATAAATATGATTGCAGCCAATTAAAAAGCGTTTCACGCATTCTACTGCTCGTTGGTCGCAGCCCTTCTCTATCGATGACTTCTAATAAACGAGTGCGGTAGTCACCACCAATAATTTTAATCGTGTGTTTATTTTTCATGATTATGGTGCCAATGTTGTTTTCTTATGTGCTTCGATCCAGTCATGTGTAGCATCATTGAGTTCTTGCACACCCTTATCACTGCTTTCAATTAAAGTACCTATCGTGATGTCAATTGTGCCTTTATTTTTTAACAACTGTCCTCTTGGCCATGCCAAGCCTGAGTTCACGCTCACAGGCAATACAGGCACTTTCAATTTAGAAGCAACTAAAAATGCACCATTTTTATATGGCACTGATTCATTAGGCAATACGCGCGTACCTTCAGGGAAAATAATAATTGAAATGCCATCAGCTAATCTTGCTTTTGCACTCTTCATCATCATCTTCAACGCCTCTCTACCTTCTGAGCGATCTATTGCGATTGGGTTCACTCTTTTTAAACCTTGCCCAAACAAAGGAATTTTCAATAATTCTTTTTTCAAAACAAAACAATATTTCGGAAAAATAATCGGAAATAAAAATGTTTCAAATGTCGATTGGTGATTTGAAATAATCACAGCAGGACGTTCTTTAAGTAAATCTATATTTTCTGATCCTGTAATGCGATATTTTACACCCGTTAAAATTCTCAATAAAAACAATGCTAAACGACACCATTGTCTAACAATCGGATAATATTGTCGTTCAGGTACGCAATACGAAAATAGAATCATGAATGGGATAAAGATAATCGCGATTAGAATCAATGACATAAAAAATCCCAACGAACGAATCCATTGAATCATATTAATTTCCTCTCAATAATGCTTCGACAAAAGCAAGCAAATCTGGATAAACCAATAAATGTGGTGCAATTTCAAGCGCCGCTGTTTTTTCATTGAAACCATAACCCGTTTCCACCATCACTGGCATACAATTTGCATTAATTGCCGCTTGCACATCAGTTAATTTATCGCCGACAAAAAATGTTTCTTCAGCTTCTACTGAAAATTCATTTAATAATGACAATAGCATTCCTGGGTTAGGCTTATGATCAGGATGAGTTCGCTCTAGTGCAGGGCAATATCGCACAGCATCTATATAAGCACCGATATTTTGGCACAGGCGATGCATCTTCTCTGCAATCAACATTAAAGCATGTTCATCATACAAGCCTCGCCCAACACCTCGCTGATTACTCGCAACACCAACTTTTATGCCAGCATCATTCAATAACTTAATCGCCCGAAGACTGGACTCTATTGGCAGCCATTCTTCAGGAGATTTAATATAATCAGGGCTGTCATAATTGATCACGCCATCGCGATCAAGTATGACAAGCTTCGGTAATGATTTAGACATCTTGCAATAAAGATAGATCTGCCATGGCTTTAAAATATTGGCGAATATGATTCAATAAGTGCAATCTATTCTCACGAACAGCAAGATCTTCACACATCACCATTGTATCAGTGAAGAACTGATCCAATGGACCTGCCAAAGTAGATAAATGTGCCAAAGCTTCTTCGTATTGATGATCAGCGATAGATTTCTCAAGTGCAGGAGCAATATCTGTTAACGCAGCATACAAGACTTTTTCTGCATCTTCATTCAACAATGCTTCATTCACTTCAACTGCTGATTGATCTTTTAAGTTCTTATCTAAAATATTAGCAATACGTTTATTTGATTGAATCAAACTGTGTGCCGCTTCTGTTTTTCTGAACTCTGTAATCGCCTTCAAACGCAATAAAATATCCAATGGATTATTCAATTCTAATGCTGAAATTGATTCGAACGTATCATGCGCAATGCCTAATTCAGCAGTATAAGCCTTCATTCTTTCTAAAATGTACGTCAATACTTTGGCTTCTACTTCTGGTTTTTGCAATTCAGCAGGTAGATTCAAATATGCAATATTGATTAAATCTTTTAAATCTAAATCGATATTCATTTCCACAGAAATACGTAAAATACCTAAAGCGGCACGACGCAAGCTGTACGGATCTCTTGAACCCGTCGGAATTTGACCAATCGCAAAAATACCAACGATTGTATCCAATCTTTCTGCGATCGCTAATGCTTGAGCTTCTTTAGACTCAGGCAAACGATCGCCTGCGAATTTAGGCCAATAAACTTGCTCTAATGAATGTGCAACTCGTGCATCCAAACCTTGAGCGATTGCATAGTAACGCCCCATTGTTCCTTGCAATTCAGGGAATTCTTGAACCATGTTGCTCAATAAATCTGATTTATATAACTGTGCCGCTTCAGCCACAACGGTTGTATCTGCACCAATTGATTTAGCAATAACTGCACTTAGTGCACTTACACGATCAATTTTATCTTTTTGTGAACCTAATTGCGTTTGGAAAATTGTGGTTGCCAAACGTGGTAAATAATCTGTTAATGGGATAGTTTTATCACTGTTCCAGAAGAAATCCGCATCACTGAAACGAGGACGAATAACACGCTCATTACCTGTGATTACTTCTTGTGGGTTTTCACTCTCAATATTACTTACAAAACAAAAATAACGTGTTAATTTTCCATCTTTATCCACAATCGGGAAGTATTTTTGATTATCTTGCATTGTAGAAATCAATGCTTCTTGTGGCACATCTAAAAAGCGCTCTTCAAATTGCCCAACCAAAACTACAGGCCATTCAACCAATGCTGAAACTTCATCTAATAATGATGGTTCCATAATCGCTTGACCATATTGTGCTGTGGCCTTAGCAACTTGCTCAACAATACTCGCCTTACGTTTTGCAAAATTAGGAACAACTTTACCTTCACTTTCCAACAATGTTTCATATTGTATTGGCTCAGCAACAGTTAAAACACCTTCAGTGTGGAATCTGTGTCCTCTTGTTGTACGACCAGATTTAACACCCATAATTTCAGTATCAATCACATCATTGCCATATAGCAAAACGATCCAACGAACAGGACGCACAAATTCAAATTCATGGGATTCCCAACGCATTCTTTTAGCAATTGGCAATTTATTCAATGCGTTTAATAACATTGCGGGCACTAAATCAACTGTTCTTTTACCTGCAACTTTCTCTTCAAAAGCAAACCATTCGCCTTTATCTGTTGCAACTTTTGTTAACTGTTCAACTTCTACGCCACAGCCACGGGCAAATCCTAATAATGCTTTAGTGGGTTCGCCATCTTTAAAACCAGCAACAACAGCAGGACCTCTTTTTTCATTAATATAATCTGCTTGTTGATCAGCTAAGTTTTTAATTAATAAACCAAAACGACGCGGTGAAGCAAATACTTCACAAGCATCAAAAGATAATTTAGCTTGTGTTAATTCTGTCGCTATTAATTCTTTGAAATCATTAGATAATGTGTTTAAAAATTTTGGTGGAAGCTCTTCCGTTCCAATTTCAATTAATAAATCTGCAGTGCTCATTCAATATCGTCCATAAAAGAAAAAACTATAATCTTGCTAGATTATAGTTTTTTAGTTAATTCGGTCAAAATTTTAACCAATTTTCTCAATCGCTTTCTCTAATCGAGCAATCGTTCTATCTTTTCCTACAAGAATCAATGTTTCATCTAAATTTGGTGATGCTGCTCTGCCCACAATCGCTGTACGAAGTGGCATACCAATTTCACCCATTTTAATGTTCAATGTTTTTGTTAAATCTTTCATTGCACCTTTTAATGGCGCTGAAGACCAATCATCAATACCTGCAAATACATCACGTAATGCAATCAATGTTGGCTTTGTTGTTTCCGTTAAATAGGTTGCTACTGACTCTTCATCATATGTTAACTCTTCTGCATATAAATATTGAATCATCGCAGCCAATTCAACCATTGTTTGACAACGCGCAACGTGCGCTTTTGCTGCTGCTGTTAAATAATCCATATCTGCTGGATTGATGCCAATTGCATTCAAATAAGGAACCAACAACTGAGCCAATTCAGCCGGATCTTTTTGAATCATATAGTGCTGATTCAACCACAATAATTTACTGGTATTAAATGCGCTTGCTGCCTTGTTCACATCTTTTAGGTCAAACAATTCAACCATTTCATCCCAAGAGAAGATCTCTTGATCACCATGAGACCAACCCAAGCGAATTAAGTAGTTCAATACCGCTTCAGGCAAATAACCTTCATCTCTGTATTGAGTAACACTTACCGCGCCATGACGTTTTGATAATTTTTGACCATCATCACCCAAAATCATCGCAACATGAGCATATTGAGGAATTGGGGCATTCAATGCTTTTAAAATATTGATCTGTCTTGGCGTATTGTTAATGTGATCATCACCACGTACAACGTGTGTAATATTCATATCCATATCATCAACAACAACACAGAAGTTATATGTTGGCGTACCATCTGGACGAGCAATGATTAAATCATCCAGTTCTGTATTTTGGAATGTGATCGTACCATGCACTAAGTCATCAAAACTTGTTACACCTGTTTCAGGATTGCGGAAACGTACAACAGGTTTTACACCTTCAGGAATCGCTGGTAATACTTTGCCTTCTTCAGGACGCCACATACCGTTATAACGTGGCTTTTCTTTATTCGCTTCAGCTAAATCACGCATTTTTTGCAATTCTTCTGGCGTGCAATAACAGTAGTAAGCAGTGCCTGCTTCTAGCATTTCTGCGATTACTTCTTTATAGCGATCAAAGCGCTTTGTTTGATAGTAAGGACCTTCGTTAAAATTTAATCCCAACCAATCCAAACCTTCGATAATAGCAGCAACCGCTTCAGGTGTAGAACGCTCCAAATCTGTGTCTTCAATCCTTAATACTGTTTCACCATTATTATGTTTTGCATACAAATAGGAATACAGAGCCGTTCTAGCACCACCAATGTGCAAAAAACCTGTAGGAGAAGGGGCAAATCGCGTTCTAACTTTCATACTCATCTTTTCTCAATAATTAAAATTTCACCTTAGGTGCTTCACGTTGTGCTTCTTCAATCTTGTACAACGCTCCTGGTTTAAAGCTAAAAATTCCCCCAACTATGTTATTTGGGAAAATTTGCAGAGTGCTATTATACTCCGTTACATCAATATTGTAAGTTTGGCGGTGTGCCGCAATTAAGTTTTCCGTTGTGGCAAGCTCATTATGCAAAGATTGCATCTGCTCATTGGCTTTTAAATCTGGATATGATTCCACTACAGCCATCAATCGACCTAAAGCACCACTTAATACTGTTTCACTTTTTGAAGCTGCTGTTAACAGTGCATCATTCGTTAAATCTTTTTTAGCACTATTCAAGCTATTCTGCGCTTGGCTACGTGCAACAATCACAGCTTCTAACGTTTCACGTTCATGTTCCATATATTTTTTAGCGACTTCAACTAAATTTGGAATCAAATCAAAGCGCCTCATTAAAGCCGCATCAATTTGTGCAAATGAATTTTGGTAGTTGTTACGCTTTAAAACCAATTTGTTATAAACAGATATCGTCATAAAAATCACGACAATAATCGCGACAATGATGATCAACCAAATGATGAAGGAACTTTCAGAAATACCAAAAAAATTTGCGATGCTAGCAATCATATTTTTATCTCCTGCTTTATTATTAACATTATTATTTTAATTTACTTCTTTTTTAACATCTTAGCGATCCACAACCCCACTTCAAACAAAATAAGCGTCATACTTGCAAACGCAACTTGCGATAAAACATCTGGCGGCGTTACAACGGCCGCAACCACAAACGCACCAATAATGATATATGGACGTTTTGCACTAATTTTTTCTACCGTTATGACATTCATTAATACTAATAAAATGATCGCTACTGGCACTTCGAATGCTACGCCAAAAATGAAAAACAATCTTAGAATCACTGACAAATACTGACTAATATCAGTTGCCATTTCAACACCATCTGGCGTCGTTCCTACTAGAAACTTAAACATCATTGGCATTACTGCAAAATAAGCAAAAGCCATACCTAAATAAAAAAGTAAAATACTAGAGGAGATCATTGGGAAAACTAAGCGACGCTCTGTTTGATATAAACCTGGCGCCACAAATCGCCAAATTTGATAAATAACCCAAGGCACTGCCAAAAAGAATGATAACCATAAAGTTAATTTAATCGGCACTAAAAATGTTGAAGTCACTTCTGTTGCGATTAGTTTACTGCCTTGCGGTAAAGCTTCAATTAATGGCATAGCGACGAAGGTGTAAATGTCATTTCTAAACCAAATTAACCCAAAAAAGATGACAACAACGCCTAATAAAGCTCTTAAAATACAAGTTCTAAGCTCCATTAAATGCTGAATTAACGATTGATTTGAATTATCTTCTGAATTAGGTGTTGAATCTGTAGTCATAGTTACGATGTACGATTAAATAAAAGTTCTTGAACCACTCTTGAGCCTGAAACGCCGACCAAGAGTACAATAAATGCGATCAGTGCATACTTAGCAGCTGGTTTTCCTCTCAGCCCTTTATAGCGATGCAAAAATAATAATGTTACAAAAATTATCAATGAAACTATTGATAAAATCGAACGATGGATAAATTGCTTATCAAACCAGCTATCTACAAATGATAAAGCGGTTAATAAGCTCAATGTTAATAATACGGCACCGATGGTCATGAGCTGAAATAACCACTTCTCCATCGACATTAAAGGCGGTAAATGCGCTAAAAAATAACCTGATTGGCTTTTCAAATAACTATGTCGCAATACAATAATTGCAGCTTGCACACCGACCAGCATCAATACTGCATAAGCAATAATCGATAATATAATGTGTAAACTTAAAATCGGTCTGACTCCTTCTAAACTTAGCTGAGAATCATAACTAACTGAGAAAACTAGGGATATTATCGCAAGCACAAATAAGGCGATCGATATATCAGGATGCTTTCGAATATTTGGCAGGATTATCATTAATGTGGCTAAGATCGTTAATGAAAATGCATTAGCAGCACCAATATTAATCCCACTTGGTCCAACCAATACATTGCTTAACAGGCAAGCATGCAATATAACTGCTATCCATGCAAAAGTTACTCCGGCTTTAAAGCAATTTCTAGATAGCTTTCCTTTGACAAAGCAAATAATGCCCAATATCGCAATCAGGTAACACGTAATGTTTACTATGAAAAGTAAGGTTTGCATAATTTTACTGTATTAACATTGTTGAAATGACTTTAAAGGAAGGCCTAATTAAAGTAAACTAAACCACTATCTTAACTATAATACACTAATTTAATTCATTCCTGAGGCATTATGTTTGAAAATTTAAGCGATCGTTTACGCCAAACGATGAAATCTCTTCGCGGACAAGCAAGACTAACAGAAGATAATATTAAAGATGCTTTGCGCGAAGTTAGAATGGCTCTTTTAGAAGCAGACGTTGCTTTACCTGTTGTGAAATCATTTATTGAACGTGTTAAAGAGCGTGCTGTCGGCCGTGAAGTAACATCAAGCTTAAATCCTGGTCAAGTACTCGTTAAAGTCGTTCATGAAGAACTCATTACTGTTATGGGTTCTGAAAATGCAGAGCTTAATCTAAAAACTCAACCACCTGCTGTTATCTTAATGGCGGGCTTGCAAGGTGCAGGTAAAACAACAACAACAGGTAAACTAGCCGCATTTCTAAAACAAAAACAAAATAAGAAAGTGATGGTTGTGAGTGCTGACGTTTACCGCCCTGCTGCAATCGAACAGTTAAAAACTGTTGCAGGAAAAGTTGGTGCAGAATGGATTCCTTCAGATCCTTCAGAAAAACCTGTGGATATCGTATTACGCGCAAAAGATTATGCTAAAAAAAGTGGTGCAGATGTATTAATCGTCGATACTGCTGGTCGTTTGCATATTGATGAAGTTTTAATGGATGAAATCAAAGGCATTCATGCAGCTGTTGATCCTGTAGAAACCCTTTTCGTTGTCGATAGCATGACGGGTCAAGATGCCGTAAATACTGCCAAAGCCTTTGGGGATGCATTGCCTTTAACAGGTGTTGTATTAACGAAAGTAGATGGTGATGCTCGTGGTGGTGCTGCCTTATCTGTTCGTCAAATCACAGGCAAGCCAATTAAGTTTATTGGTATGGGTGAAAAGCTTGATGCTTTAGATCCTTTCTATCCTGATCGTATGGCTTCTCGTATTCTCGATATGGGTGATGTTTTATCATTGGTTGAAGAGATTCAATCAAAAGTAGATCAAGACAAAGCAGCTCAATTAACTGAAAAATTCAAGAAAAACCAACAATTTGACCTAGAGGATTTTAAATCTCAAATGGAACAAATGTTGAACATGGGTGGCATCAATACATTTTTAGATAAATTGCCTGGTATGGCTGATATTTCTCAAAAAGTAAAAGATAAAGCTGATGATTCTGTTTTCCAAAAGAAAATTGCCATCATTAACTCTATGACCGCTAAAGAACGTAAAGATTACAAACTATTGAAAGCCCCTCGTCGTATGCGTGTTGCAAAAGGTGCTGGTGTTGATATTCAAGATGTACATCGCTTGGTTAAAGAGTTCGAACAAATGCAACGCATGATGAAAGAACTCAAAAAAGGCGGTATTGGCAAGGTAATGAGATCATTCCAAGGAATGAAAAAATTTATGCCTAAATAATTCAAATGCAGTATTAAGGAAATTAGTAAATGAGTGACTTAAATAATAACAATAACGATAATACAAATGCTTTAAACAAACAGCTCTACTCGATCTTAGAAAAAACACTGCAATCTGGTGTGATCGAGCAACGTAGAAAAAGACGTTGGGGCATATTTTTTAAGTTACTCTTTGCTGTTTATCTGCTAGCCATTTTAGCAATATTTGCCTCAACATCTATTTTAGATGAACAAAAAAAATATATGGATGCCAATGGTAATCTCTTAGATTCCTATACTGCTGTCATCCGTTTAGAAGGTGAAATAGCCGCAAATACTGATGCAAGTGCTGATAAATTAATTGCAGCTTTACGCAATGCATTCAAAGATCCTAAAGCCAAAGCGATAGTCATCCGTATTAATTCTGGTGGTGGCTCCCCTGTACAAAGTGGCTATGTTTACGATGAAATTAATCGCTTGAAAAAACTACATAACAAGAAAGTATATGCTGTGATTTCTGATATTGGCGCATCAGGAGCGTACTACATCGCATCCGCAGCCGATGACATATATGCTGATCAAGCAAGTTTAGTCGGTTCAATTGGTGTAACAGCAGCCTCTTTCGGCTTTGTAGGTACTTTAGATAAATTAGGTGTAGAACGTCGCATCTATACGTCAGGTGAACATAAAGCATTCTTAGACCCATTTTCACCACAAAATTCTAGTGAAACAGAATTTTGGAAAGAAGTACTCAACACTGTTCATGTGCAGTTTATTAATGCTGTCAAACAAGGCAGAGGCGATCGATTACAAGAAAATCCTGAATTATTCAGTGGTTTGATCTGGAGCGGTGAACAGGCATTACCATTAGGCTTAATCGATGGTTTAGGCTCTACAAGCAGTGTCGCTAGAGAGATCATTCAAGCACCTGATTTGGTTGACTTTACAGTACAAGATAAAGGCTTTGATCGCTTTATTAAAAAGATTGGTTCTCAAGCTGTACAAGCCCTGTTTTCTGGCTCAACAGAGGTTCAGCTACGTTAATCATTATATAATAATTTATGATAATGGTTTTTTATGGAATATCTGTACTAGACTTAGCCATTGACTTAAGAAATGGCTACAAGGTGAATAGAGCATATGGATATTAAAGGCATAACGAGATGATGGCAGAAGAGGTTTTCATCCGCTGCGTAAAAAATCATGATGGGGTGATTATCTCCAAAAAATTAGCAAAGCTGTATGTCCTAGTACATTTAAAATTAGATTATAAATATTATGTATCTCAGGAAACGAATAGTATCTTTCTTAAACTTGCTAGCAATTTTCTAATGTATATAGAATCTGACCTGACAGAAACAGATGGGCGCCATGCGGCGCTCCTCTCTGCTTTATTTCTTTCAGATGATCCTTTATAGATAATCTGACTTTTGGCGTGCAATCATTATCCCAACTGAATCAGTAAAACTAATCGCATCAGGCTTATTTAATTCTAGCATTACCCAATCTGTACCATATGTTTCTATAATATGCTTTGTGATTGTTTCTGCTAATGTTTCAACCAGTTGAAATGTTGACTCTTCAATTAATGATTTCACGCTATTGGAAATTTTCTCATAATCCAAAGCATCTAAAATATTCTCTGTAGATGCAGGCTTCTTATTGTTCCATTGCATCTCCAAAGTAACGATAATTGGCTGTTTTTTAACTCGCTCAAAATCATAGATACCGATGATTGCTTCGGCTTTGAGGTTTCGAATAAACACTTTATCCATTAAATAACCAATCCTTAATAACGAGCTTGTGGGTAAGAACCCAAAATTTTCAATAATGATGCTCGATTATGTATCTCATTCAGAGCTTTTTGCACCTTAATATCGCTTTGATGTCCAACGATATCAATATAGAAACAATATCCCCACATTGTATGTGGTGCAGGTCTTGATTCGATTCTAGACATCGTGACATTGTGAGCAGATAAAGGCTCAATCAATTGATTCAATAAACCTGGACGATCATTTGCAGACACCATAAATGTCGTTTTGTCATCACCACTTGGTGCAATCTTTTTATTACCAATCACTAAAAAGCGAGTGGTATTTGATGTATCATCTTCAATATATTTTGCTAACACAGGAATATTATAGTGCTGAGCTGCCTCTTCACTTGCCAATGCCGCAGAGTTTTCAGGTGATTTCTGAGATTGTAATAGTGCTTCAACATTAGAATGACAGGCAATCTGTTCTGCATTTGGTAAATGCTTATCTAACCAACCTCTACACTGCGCTAAAGACTGAGGATGCGCATATACTCTCGTAACATCTTTAATCTGTGTTGCATTTGAAATCAAATTCTGGTGAATGCGCACAGTTGTTTCACCACAAATAGATAATAGTGTTTGTGCAAAACAGTCTAATGTTAAATTAACAGCACCTTCAGTAGAGTTTTCTACTGGCACAATACCAAAATCCACTAAACCTGTTTCAACTGCTCTAAAAACTTCAGGAATAGTTGCTTGAGGTAATAATTTAGCTGAACCCCCAAATTGTTTTCTCGCCGCTAATTCTGAAAAAGTTTTTTCTGGTCCTAAAAATGCAATTTCTAAAGGCTTTTCTAAAGATAGGCAAGTAGACATGATCTCTCTGAACAATCGTGCGATTTCTTGGTCAGGAATAGGCCCTTGGTTTTTTTCCATATATGTAGATAAAACCTGCGCTTCTCGTTCAGGACGATACATTTCAGTATCACCATTGGCTATTTTAATCTCACCGATTGCCATTGCATGCGTAGCACGCTCATTCAACAGTTCTAAAAGCTTATGATCAATTCGATCGATTTCTAAGCGATGGGTTGCAATATTAGACATTTAATTCAGCTCTACAGAAGTTTTAATCGATCAAACATGACAAAATCTGAAATTAAAGTCAATCTCTCAGAAGACAAGTTATAAAAACATTTTTTTTCTTGTATAATGAGCGACTATTAAATGTAATATAGAAAGGTATATCCGTGGCTAAGATTCTAATTGCAGATGATTCAAAATTACAAAAACTAGAAATAACAAAATTCTTAAAAAAATTAGGCCATCAGGTATTAGAAGCAAAAGATGGAAACGAAGCTGTACAAATTGTAGAGCAATTCCTTCCTGATCTCGTATTAATGGATGTTGTTATGCCAGACTGTAATGGTTTCAGTGCTCTGCGTCGTATAAAAAACAATGAAAATTTAAAACATATCCCCGTTATTATGGTGAGCACAAAAAGCGCTGACATAGATAAAATTTGGGCAAGTAAACAAGGTGCGGTAGGATATATTACAAAACCAATTGATTTCAATTTATTAGAAAATGAAATCAATAAAAATTTGTAGTTAATTCAATGTGTTCATGGGTGGAATGATTTTATTATGGAACTGATCGTACAAAGAGAGCAACTATTACAACCATTACAAGCGTTAATTGGTGTAACAGAAAAAGGTCAAACATTGCCTGTTTTGGCAAATGTGAAACTTTTAGTCAAAGAAGAAGAAATTATTCTAACAACAACAAATCTCGAAATTGAACTTTCTTGTGCACTTCCATATATCTCTTCATTAACTGGCGGTACAACAATTCCTGCTAAAAAATTACTAGATATTTTAAAAGCCTTACCTTCTGGTATTGATGTTCATTTACACATTAATCCTGATAAAGTAGAAATTAGAGCAGGACGTTCTAAATTCTCATTAGCATGTTTACCTTTAGAAGAATTCCCTGTACTCGATCACATCGACTTTACAGAAACGCTAACCTTGCCAAAAGATCGTTTTAGACTATTAATTCAACGCGTGGCTTATGCAATGGCTAGCGCTGATGTACGCTATTTTTTAAACGGAATGTTATTGGATGTTAAAGACTCAGAAATTGCTGCTGTAGCAACTGATGGCCATAGATTAGCGGTTAGTCGTTATACTTTGGAAAACCAAACAGACATTAGCAATCAATACATTATTCCTCGTAAAGCAATCGAAGAACTATTGAAATTAATTGAAAATGAAGCTGCACCAATGCATTTACAGCTCAGCCCAAATCATTTAAGAGTTGAGTTAGGCAGCATGGTTTTTACGACTAAACTCATCGAAGGTAAATTCCCTGATTACAAACGTGTGATTCCGCCTATCGGTGAAAAAATCATCATGGCTGATCGCTCTGAAATGATCGAATCACTAACGCGTACATCAATTCTCTCTCAAGATAAATTCCGCGGTATTCGCATGAATATTTCACATTGCTTAATCAAGCTGATTGCGCATAACCCTGAGCAAGAAGTTGCGGAAGAAGAAGTTGAAGTGAATTACCAAGGTGAAGATTTTATGATCGCATTCAATGCATCATACATCACTGATGCGTTCAAGAATATTGAAGGCGACATGGTGCAATTGAGCTTCACTGAAAACAACTCTAGCTGCTTAATTAAAAATCCTGAAGATGACAGCGTTGATCATGTTGTTATGCCGATGCGCCTATAGTCGTGATCCTTAGATCTTTATCACTCTCTGGATTTAGAAATTTAGCCTCACAAAACATTAGTTTCCACCCAAAATGTAATGTTTTTTACGGTGCAAATGCTTCTGGCAAAACTAGCTTGCTAGAAGCAATCTATTATCTATCCCATTTACGTTCATTTCGCCAGCGAGAATCTGCGAAAATTATTGGCGATGATCAAGAGTTTTTACGCCTTGTCAGCAAAGGCTATACAAGCTTATCTGAACATCTAATAGGGATAGAAGTTAATAAACAAGAACATATTGTTCGCGTTGATGCTATGCCTTTAAAGCAACGTTCAACATTGGCAAAAATATTACCTTGTCTTTACCTGGATCCTGAAACAGGTAAATTACTGACGGACAGCCCCAAATTCCGTCGCCAATTCATGGATTGGGGACTATTCCATACGGAATCTGATTATCACTCTCTGTGGCAAAATTATGATCGTGCATTAAAACAACGAAATATCATTTTAAGACAAAAGCAAAACCTTAAAATGCTGAATAGTTATGATGAACTATTGATTCAATATGGTGATCAAATCACTCAAAAACGCGAGGCATTTGTCAGTGCAATATTTGAAAGGGCATCTTCCCTATTATCAAAACTAATTAATCAGCCTTTTGAATGGTCAATGGAATATAAAAAAGGCTATAGCGGTGATAACTTTACTGAAGAGCTTAAAAATCATCGTGAAAAAGACTTAATCATGGGACATACTCGTGTTGGTCCTCATCGCGGGGACTTTATTGTAAAAGCTAATCATAAAAATGTTGGCGAATACTTATCTCGCGGGCAAATCAAACTCGCAAGCATCGCTTTAATTTTGGCGCAAATTCAGATTTTTCAATCATACAATGAAGCGCAAAATGTCATCTTATTGATGGATGATATGAGTGCCGAGCTTGATAAGCATCATCGTGAAATTTTATTGGCTGAATTTTTGCAATTAAACGTTCAACTTTTCATTACATGCCTAGAAGAAAACGAGTTTCCAGAGCTGTCAGAATGCACTCTTCTAGATATGCCACATCAGTATAAGATCACTACAGGTTTGATCGAAAAAATGGTACAATAACTCCTTTGTGAATGCAGTTAACTGCATGTTTCGTTAGAATTAAAAAAGGATATTTGAATGACCTCAGAAAATAGCCCAAGTATTAAGGTTCTCAAGGGATTAGATGCCGTACGAAAGCGTCCTGGCATGTATATTGGTGATACCGATGATGGCACCGGCTTACACCACATGGTGTTCGAGGTTGTGGATAACGCCATAGATGAAGCACTTGCTGGTCACTGTGATGACATTACTGTAACAATTCATAAAGACGATTCCATAACTGTGACAGATAACGGGCGTGGCATTCCAACTAGAATGCACCCTGAAGAAGGTGTTTCTTCCGCTGAAGTTGTTATGACGGTTCTACATGCTGGTGGTAAATTTGACGATAATGCCATTTCAGGTGGTTTACATGGTGTAGGTGTTTCGGTTGTTAATGCTTTATCATCTCATTTAAAACTACTCATCAAACAAGATGGTAAATTATTTGAACAAGAATATGAATTAGGAACACCACAATATCCTTTACGCGAGATTGGCACAGTTCCAGAAGAAGAAACAGGTACCACTGTTTATTTCAAACCAAGCAGTGAAATTTTCACCATTACCGTATTCGATTATCAAATTCTAAAAAAACGTTTACGTGAATTATCATTCTTAAATTCAGGCATCAAAATTCATCTTAAAGATGAACGTTATAACGTTGAAGATATTTTTGAATATGAAGGTGGTATCAGAGCGTTCGTAGAACACATTAATAGCAAAAAAACTACGATCCACCCTTCTATTTTCTATTGCGATAATAAACAAGACAACATCATTGTAGAAGTTGCGCTCCAGTGGACGACAGACTATCAAGAAAATGTTTATTGTTTCACTAATAACATTTCACAAAAAGATGGTGGGACGCATTTATTAGGTTTTAGAGCTGCAATCACGCGCTCATTGAACCAATACATGGAACAAAACGATCTTTTAAAGAAAGCGAAAGTTAGCACATCAGGTGAAGATGCTCGTGAAGGCTTAACTGCAATTGTTTCAGTAAAATTACCTGGACCAAAATTCTCATCACAAACTAAAGAAAAATTGGTTTCAAGTGAAGTTCGTGGTGCGGTTGAAAGCATTGTAAATACTCGTATTGCTGAATTCTTAGAAGAAAATCCAAGCGATGCAAAATTAATCACAGGTAAAATTATTGAAGCTGCTCGCGCTCGTGAAGCTGCTCGTAATGCTCGTGAATTAACTCGTCGTAAAAGTGCATTAGATATCGCTGGTCTACCAGGTAAATTAACAGACTGCCAAGAAAAAGATCCTGCATTATCAGAATTGTATATCGTGGAAGGTGACTCGGCGGGTGGTTCTGCGAAACAAGGTCGTAACCGTAAATTCCAAGCAATTTTGCCATTGAAAGGTAAAATTTTGAACGTTGAACGTGTTCGCTTCGATCGCATTTTACAATCAGCTGAAATTGGGACATTAATCACAGCATTGGGCTGTGGCATTGGTCGCGATGAATTTGATATCGAAAAATTACGTTATCACCGCATTATCATCATGACGGATGCCGACGTAGATGGTGCACATATCCGTACATTGCTATTAACATTCTTCTATCGCCAAATGCGTGAATTAGTTGAAAATGGTCATATTTATATTGCTCAGCCACCTTTGTATAAAATCCAAAAAGGTAAGCAAGAAACTTACTTAAAAGATGAAAGTGAACTAATTCGCTTCTTCTTAAGCAATGCTTTGGACAATAGCCAAGTATTCGCGAGTAAAGATGCGCCTGCTATGGCTGCTTCTCAAGTTGAAGAATTAGCTCGCGGTATTACAAATATCGAACAATTAATTGAGCGTATGAAATATGCTTATCCTGAGAAATTATTGTCTGCATTAACAGAATTACCACCGTTAACGATTGATCTATTGTCTTCTGATGCTGTTCAAGAGTGGATCGACAATTTAACATTTGCCTTAAATAAAAACCCTGTTGTTGGTGAGAAATATTCTGTGCGTTTAGGCCGTGATGCTGAAACAAATCATGAATATATCAGTGTTGATCTTAAGCATTATGATCATACAAAAACCTATACTTTAGATGGTCGCTTTATCCGCACTGTTGAGTATCAACGAATTGCCGAAGTTTCTAAGCGATTAAATGGCTTAATCGAAGAAGGTGCTTACGTAACCTATAAAGATAAACCTTTTGCGATAGAAAGCTTTAAACAAGGGATTGATTGGTTAATTGAAGAAGCTAAAAAAGGCCAATCTATTTCTCGCTATAAAGGTCTCGGTGAAATGAATGCTGAACAATTATGGGAAACAACAATGGATCCTAATGTTCGTAGCTTATTACAAGTAAAAGTTGAAGATGCACAAAAAGCAGATGAAACATTTACTATGTTAATGGGCGATGAAGTTGAGCCTCGTAGAGAATTTATCGAAAGTAATGCACAATTAGTGGGTAACTTAGATATATAAATTGTTTGTGGAATCTCACCATTCGCGGTCGAAAATCTCAAGTGAATGGTCAAAAATCTCACTGTCGGATCTCATATTGCGTGAAACGGCGTCTCAAATGATGAAACCATGTCTCAAACTGTGAAACGGAATCTCAAACCATGAAACAGAAATAAAGTATAAAAAAGCATTTAGATATAAATCTAAATGCTTTTTTATTGATAGGCAGCTGTTCTTGTATAAAATTAAAGCTAATAAAAAATATAGACTTAACTCAAAATTGAGCATCGAGAGAATTTAAATTTGTTATTGATCTTTGTTAATGCATTCTCGATATTGCGCTTATGACTGCCAGAATCATAGCTGTAGTGCTATTGGTATGAATCCCCACACCAAAATAAGATCCCGGCAAGCTTTCACTGACAAGTTCAATAATGGCGATCGCTTCTGCTTCATTGCCTTGTTCCAAATTACGCTCTTCGTATGAGAGTACCGAGGTGTTTTTGGTAGATAATGCATCTAGTGTTGCGGCAATGGGACCATTACCGATACCTTTCACTTGTCGATAGTCGCCATCTGCTGATTTTAGATCTAATACGATTTCCTGACCTTGGCTTGTTTCAAACAGTGAGTGTCGAAGAAAGCCATAAATACCGATCTTGGATGCTTCAGGCTGGAGATATGTTTGCGTAAAAATATCCCAAATATGGTTACTTAATAATTCAGTTTCTGTACTATCAGTCTCTTTTTGTACGATAGAACTAAATTCTACCTGCATTCTACGAGGCATGATAATTCCATAATCTTTCTCAAGAAGATAGGAGATCCCCCCTTTCCCAGACTGACTATTGACTCGCACAATACCGTCATATGTACGA
The DNA here is from genome assembly GCA_947630895.1 of uncultured Wohlfahrtiimonas sp. GTDB lineage: Bacteria > Pseudomonadota > Gammaproteobacteria > Cardiobacteriales > Wohlfahrtiimonadaceae > Wohlfahrtiimonas. The sequence goes on from CANRJJ010000029.1 coordinate 22,352, forward strand.
CCAATATCCTTGGGGTCAATTGGCAGATAAGGTACTCGCCAAGGGTTATCCGTGCCTTGTTGATTAAACCCTTTTGCAATTGCATCTTGATGCGATCCAGAGAATGCGGTAAAGACTAAATCACCGGCATAAGGATGTCTTGGGTGTAAGGTAATACTAGTCGCTTCCTCTACTTTTCTTGCTAAGCCTAAGATGTCAGAAAAATCTAAATTAGGATGAAGACCTTGGGCATATAGATTTAAAGCCATAGTGACTATGTCTAAATTACCAGATCTCTCGCCATTACCAAATAAACAGCCTTCAATACGATCAGCGCCAGCCAATAGTGCTTGTTCTGCACATGCAATGGCAGTTCCTCGGTCATTATGAGGATGAATGGATAAAATCACTTGATCTCGATGATTTAAATTTCGCCCCATCCACTCCACTTGATCAGCAAATACATTCGCCGTATTGACTTCAACAGTAGTTGGCAAATTGATAATCATTTTTTGAGAATCATTTTCTAACCACTCTTCTATTACGGCGTTACACATTTGCAATGAGACGTCTAATTCAGTCATGCAAAAAGTCTCAGGGGAATATTGTAATATCCATTGTGTCTTAGGATAGTTTCTGATCGATTTTTTAAGATAACTAACATGCTCACGCACGAACTGCTCAATCTCATCTATGGATAATTTAAAAACAATTTCTCGCCAAGTTGGCGCAATAGCATTATATAAATGGATAATTACACGATCAGCTCCATTCATACTTTCAAGTGTTCGATCAATTAAATCACTACGTAATTGTGTCATTACCATTGGAGTGACATCTGTCGGGATTAAATTTTGTTCAATTAACTCACGGCAAAAATTAAAATCTATTTGAGAGCCAGCGGGGAAACCTACCTCTATTTCCTTAAATCCAACCTGTACTAAATCCTGAAATAGCTGATGCTTTTTCTTTAGATTCATTGGTTCAAATAATGATTGATTGCCATCTCTGAGATCAGTAGATAACCAAATAGGTGCTTTACTGATAACTTTATTGGGCCACTTTCGATCTTCTAATGGAATGGTCGGGTATGGTATATACTTTTTACTGGGATCTAGTAGCATGATGAAACTCCTTATAATCAAGATAAGTTTCTATGGTATATACTTCTAGTGATGGCTCGCTATCTATAAATGGGCGATATATATAGGGAAAAAGACATTTATGAGTAAATCAATCAAAGATCAAGAAAAACTTCAGCAATTTGAATCTTCTGTACTCCCTTTACATGGGATTGCAATTGATTATGCGAAAGATCATGTCATTATGCCCCACTCACATAATAATAGCGCACAGCTTTTATATGCTATTTCAGGAACATTATTAGTTGAAACTCAAAAAGGGCGATGGTTAATACCGCCTAATCGTGCAATATGGATCGCACCACTTGAGGTGCATACCGTTATAATGCGAAGCCATTCACAAGTGAGAAGCCTATTTATTAAATCAAATGTTTACAATAAAGATCTATTGAATCGTTGTCATGTGATTAATGTTAATCCGTTATTGAGAGAACTGATTTTAGCTTCAACGATACTTCCCATTGATTATGAAACAGATGATTACGCTAATTTATTAGTTTGTTTATTATTAGAAGAATTAAAAAAAAGCCCCTCCCAAAATTTACTTCTGCCGTGGCCTCATGATGCTCGTTATCATAATATATGCGAATATTTGACTCATCATCTTTCCAGTCAACGCACTATCACGCAATGGGCAAATGAACTCAATATCTCATCTAAAACTTTTGAGCGACAATTTTTAGCATTAACAGGAATTTCTTTTGGAAAATGGTGTCAACAAGCCCGGATTCTATATTCTTTAGAGATGTTAAGTGAGGGATTGCCAATCATAGATGTCGCTTTAAATTGTGGCTATAGTAGTCATAGTGCTTATAGCGCTGCATTTAAAGATTTCTTTGGGCAAAGTCCATCTAATTTTATCAACAATACTTAATCTATTTGGATAAATATTAAAATGTACCCTTTTTAAGAAAATATTTTTTAACTAGGTAGTGAGAGTGGTTCTGTCGCATTAAAGAACAATAAATAGCAACATCCTAAAATTTCACTTTTATGACATCAATTCATAAAATACAG